>JAKIUD010000041.1 GCA_021647765.1 Desulfuromusa sp.
CTGGAGGAATACAGAAATCTATCATTCAATGTGGATAAACGATAATGTAGTGCCAGACGATGTTTTTTTGACGTGGAACTAGTTGATATTGCGAGGTTTATTTTTTTGGGTGTTAAACATGGGTTAAGCTGATATAAGAAAAAACTACCTCTACTTTTCTCTGGGGCGTACAAATCTTTTTGTGGGGGGGATGGCGACTTTTGCGAGGCCTCAACTCTTGACTTTCAATGACAATATTCTAGACTCTAGGTATTTTCATAAACACTCACATCAGGAGATTGCCCATGACTGCCGCCAAAACACGTTTTATTGTTGCCATACTGTTTCTCTTTGCATTTATATCATATTCCACTACTACCAGTGCATCAAATATCAATATGAACGACGGATTGTGGGAGATTTCCACCAAAATGGATATGGCTAATCTCCCTTTTGCCATACCGCCAATGACATACACTTCTTGCCTCACCAAGGAGGATCTAATCCCGGTTCGAAGTGATCAAGCTGAACAAAATGAATGTAAGGTGACGCAGCAGAAAATTCATGCTGATACCATTAGCTGGACGGTCGTTTGCGATATGGATGAGGGGAAGATCACCAGCTCTGGAACCGTCACCTATAAAGGGGATAGCTTTCATGGAGAGATGACCGTTGCTCCAGAAGGTGGAGGTTCTATGCATCAAACGATGAGCGGACGTCGAATCGGTCCCTGTGATTAATAACTCCCATCTACTCAAGGAGGTCTGACTATTATGACGTGGAAAATTGGCTGTTTTACCCTGTTATTAAGTTTTCTGTTGCTTACCCCGCCAGTGGCAGTGGCGATAGATGAAACCCCAGGGTACGCAATAATTCAGAAACCTTTCATGATGTATGCCGGGGCAAAGAAAAACCCTTACACCCTCTACTATCCCATAGAGCTCACCGAACCGGGAGAAATATCAATCTACATCAAAACATACAAATTTGATCCCCCTCTGAGAAATAAAAAATTTGCTCCTTTAAGAGCTGTTCTTGTTGATGCGCGTGCGTTCAACATGACCCCGGCACAGTGGAAACAATGGGCTCAAAAAGCTAATCAGTACAATCCACTTGAATTGTTGGCGGGAGATCAGATCCGTGCTTTTGCTACCGGAGTTAAACACCTTTTTGGCGGAAAACAGAAACCGCCTGTCTATTTCCACAAACAAATGGCCTGTGGCCGGAACAATAAATTTGGCAGTTCCCTGAAATATGCGGTAGATGCTCCTGAATTGGCTAAAACCGGCGGACATTATGTCCTTATTGTTCGCAATATTGCTTCATTCAAGGTGGAAGGATCTCTCTTGATCCGTTACCCAGGTCGCACTTGGGAATACGATCCAGCGGTTGAATTATATGCAAAAGTCCACCCGGACTTAATGATTAAAAGTATTTCACTCACCAAGAAAAACCAGGTGCAGATAAAGATCGAAAATCAGGGGCAAGGCTCTATTATGCTCGGACAATATCATCGGCATGGGGCGAACACGATAACCTTACTCATCAAAGTGGGAGGTCGTAGTTATGGAGCAACCCTTCCCCTATTTGATCCTGAAAGGAAATTGAGAAAAGCGGGGGCTACTGTCACCTATACATTGGAAAGAGCCATCATCAACAAACCGACAGACGTAACGGCAACTATCGATAGCGGGAAAAAACTGCTCGAATCAAACGAAAAAAATAATAGCTTAACGCAAAAAATCGGGGGAGTGACGATGGTTGGGAAAATCAAACCCCTCCATACCGTACTGCCGGACTTGATGATTAAGAAAATTTCTCTCAACAATCAGGGACAGGTCACCATCTCAATAAAAAATCAAGGGACTTCTGGATTAAAAAAAACTCTGTGGAGTCAACCGCAGAATGCCCCATTGCTGGAAATAAAAGTTAACGGATCACCCTTGTCAACTATTTCACTTTTCGGATTTGACCCGGGGAAGATGCTGTCAAAAACAGGAGGTGTTGTTACTTATAATACCGGCTTTGTCCCTGAGGGAAGGCTCGTCGTGTCGGCCACAATTGACTCTCTTGACCGGATTAAGGAAAGCAACGAACAGAACAATAAAAAACGGGTATCTCTTCGTCATTAGCTTGACAAAAGATGACTCATTGCCAGGCACTGTCGTTTGTCGTAGACGGATAAAATAATTTTCTGGTTATCCACTTGACTCAAGTTGCCTCAATATTCCCTCCCCCCGGCGTGGGGGAGGGTCAGGGTGGAGGGCGAATATTTACGGAGAATCACCCCCCATCCCAACTTTCCCCCACCAAGGGAGAAGGAGAAAGTCTGCTCCCGGAATAGTGACTGGAGCGAAGTAGATAACCAGAAAAGGTTTTATACCAAATGGACAGCAAGAAGAAGTTGAGAGAGTCGAGAGGTCTTTCCACAAATTTACGGAAAACCGGAAAGATGCTTCACCGGGTTTTCCCGAATATCTTAGCTGTTGTTCTCCTTTCCGGATTGATTATGGAATTTGTCCCGATGAATCGGTTGTCAGAGTTCCTGGGGGGAGGATTTTTTACTGATGGGCTGATCGGAGCCGGAATTGGTTCGATCTCAATCGGCAATCCTTTGGTCAGTTATGTGCTGGGGGGAGAGATGCTGGATCAGGGGGTCAGTCTGATGGCTGTTACAGCGTTGCTGGTCAGCTGGGTCACCGTAGGCAGTATCCAATTGCCAGCTGAAATTCAGACTTTTGGTGCCCGGTTTGCTCTGCTACGCAATGGGATTTCATTTGTTTTTGCCCTGATTATTGCTTTTCTGGTTTTGCTGACGATGCAATTTCTGAGCGGTGGATTCTGATGGAAAAAACCGGCGCAAAGCAACAGCCGAGCGATAAAAAAGAGTCTGCCTTTGGTACCCATCTGTTTTTGTTGATTGTGCTCATCATCTATCTGTTGGTTTTTCTGTTTGACCCCAGTCGCACTTTTGCTGCACTACAGTTCAGCTCAGAGATGTTAATCAAATTGCTGCCGGTTCTGGCTCTGGTGAGTGGTTTTATGTTTTTGAATAATCTGTTTGTCAAGCCCAGTTGGGTCAGAAATCATGTTGGGCATGATTCCGGTTGGAGGGGGATGTTGATTGCTGTTGTCGGCGGTACTGTATCGATGGGGCCGATCTATGTCTGGTATGGAATGTTACAGGAATTTCAACAGAAGGGGATGCGAATATCTTTGATCGCCTCTTTTCTCTACGCCCGGAGTGTTAAACTACAACTGTTGCCATTGCTGATCTATTACTTTGGTTGGCTTTATGCCGTTGTTCTGGTTTTTTATCTGATCATTTTTTCTGTGTTTAATGGTTTATTGACGGAGCGATTATCAATAAAATCATGATCCCAACGTCAAGATTTTGGAATTAAAATGAGTAACCGAGAAGAGGATCATAACGACACTCCTGCACACCAGGTTAAATTGGTGCCATTATCACGTTCAATTATAAAGCCTCTCTTCTTTTTGTTTACTTTCCTTATCATTGTCTCAACCTACATCACATATAACTACTTAATCAATAAAACAGAAGTTCAATTTTATGATCAATTGCTAGAGTACATTGTTCAGCGTGGAAAACGAGAAAGTGAGCTTTTTAAATTAACTAGAGATGATTTACTGCGATTTAAAAATGAATTCCTGTTTCAGTATACGACAAACCCTAAATCTGATTTTACCGATTGGTTTAAGTCCCACTTGGAAATCCATAACGATGGTACATTTCGCTCCCTTCCCCAATATTTCGATGGTGTATGGACAAAAAAGGGGACGTTTGAGCAAGGTATCGGGATTGTTATGGCTCCTGGTATTGAGAAAACTATGGAAATTCAGCGGCGTATGGGGATCAGTTATGACCTGCTGCTGAAGTATGGTCCTGCGTGGCGGTCTCGATTTACAAATCTTTGGTTTGTTGCCCCGGAAAAGGTTTCTTTGACCTACTGGCCCGAAATCCCCTGGAGTCTCAATATTTCAGCCGAGCATAATTGGGAAGATGAGGAATGGTTCTATAATACGAATAAGAAAAATGATCCACAGCGGGATATTGTCTGGACAGGCATTTACTTTGACTCCCCTGCGAATCATTGGATGATATCTGCTGCTCTTCCTATAGATATTGCTGGTCAGCAAATTGGTACTGTAGGAACAGATATCCAGAGCGATGATTTATTTAATCGTACTAATCGTACTAATTGTACTCTTAGTGATAGCCTGATTGCTTCTTATAGTATCATTCTTGGGCAAGACGGAAGGATTATTGTCCATCCCCATAAAATGGCTGAAATCATTAAAGATCACAATGCTAAATTCTCTGTTGAATCGGCGCAGGACAAACAGCTTTTATCCATCTTTAATAAAGTTAAATCGACTCCCTCATTTCCTGCAATTATCGATAATATTGGCAATGATGAATTCATTGCAGTGACAAAGATAGAAGGACCCAACTGGTATTTAATTTCAGTTTATTCCAAATCAATATTCAAGGAGAAAATTGCTAAAAATGCTTATTTTATGATTGCTATGGGGTTTGGTTCACTTCTGACCGCACTATTTATGATTTATATGGTTGTCCATAAAAAGGTAGCTCAACCGCTTGGTTTATTAACTGAAACAATAAACGATTTTGACGCAATAACTGAAGCCCGTTCTGAATTGACAGGCAATTTAAGTAATATAGAAATGTTGCAGTCGCGCTCGGATGAAGTGGGGCTGTTGGTGCGAGCTTTTATCGAAAAAGCAAATCGCCTGAAAATCGTATATCAGGATATTGAAAAAGCCAAAGAACATCTTGAGGAGAAGGTGGCCTCACGTACCCAAAGTTTAATAAAGGCTAAAGAAACTGCTGAGGCTGCTAATCAATCTAAAAGTGAATTTTTGGCAAATATGTCGCATGAATTACGCACCCCTCTAAATGTTATTTTAGGATTCAGTCGTTTGATGGAAAGGGATCCCTCGGTAACGCCGGAGCAGCTTGAGAATTTAAAGCTTATTCGACGTAGTGGAGATCATTTACTTGTCTTGATTAATGATGTTCTTGATATGTCAAAAATTGAAAGTGGGCGAATAGCATTCAATCCTGAAACGTTTGATCTGGTTTATTTATTGGAAGGTATAGAAACTATGTTTAAGCAACGTGCCTCCGATAAAAATCTGAATTTCTCTCTTGAAAAACAAGTTGAAGTTCCACAATACGTTATAACAGACAGAGGAAAGTTGCGGCAGATCCTCTTCAATTTATTGGGTAATGCAATTAATTATACTCACCATGGCGATATAATATTGAAAATCAGCAAAATGGATAAACCTTTAAATTTAGATTTTTTAGACAAACAAACGTTGAATATTAATAAAGAGACCCAGGTGCGATTTGAAATTACTGACACCGGTATTGGCATTAGTCAGAAGGATATTGGCATCATATTCAATCAATTTATACAAGTAGATCAGAAAGCAGTTAGCAAATCTGGAACAGGTCTAGGGTTAACCATTTGTCAGAGTTTTGTCCAGATTATGGGTGGCTGTTTAAATGTTGAAAGCAAGGAAAATAAAGGATCAACTTTTTGGTTTGATCTGCCGATTCAAGTTCCAGATCCAGATAATATTGTAAAATCTGAGAGCCCAAATCGTCCCATAGCATTGGCTCCAGGCCAACCTCAGTACCGTATTTTAATTATTGAGGATCATGAGGAGAGCCGTATTGTCTTGAGTAAGCTTCTTGAAATCGTGGGATTTAACGTCTTGGCAGTTGACGATGGAGAATCAGGGATAGGCGCTATTTCAACCTTTCAGCCGGATCTTGTGTTGATGGATATCAGACTGCCAGTGATGGATGGTTTAACGGCAACGAAGATAATAAAATCAACTGAGACAGGGAAAGACATACCCATTATTGCACTCACTGCACATGCGTTCAAAAGGGAGCGACTTAAAATCCTGGCTGCCGGGTGTGATAACTTAATTTGCAAGCCTTATGATGAAGCAGAATTATTTGCCATGTTTGTTAGTCATTTAGGGGTGAAATTTGTGTATGAAAAAAAACCTTTAAAGAAAAAAATAAGTCCAATTATCACCGGGAAACCTTTAAGCTTAACCGCTTTGGCTCAATTGCCGCAGGAATTAACCGAAGAGCTGCAGGCAGCAGCGATTGAACTCAATTATAATCGCTCTATTGATTGTATTGGGCAGATCCGTCTTCTTGATAGTAGCTTGGCTGATATGTTGGAGGGGTTGGCAAGCACGTTCAGGTTTGAAGAGATACTCTCTGAGCTGGACAAGGGAAAAAAACTTTAGGGTAAAAAATGCAAACTCCTTTGTTTACTATTGACAGTTTAATGACGGATGAAAATGTCATTATGCTTATAGATGATAGCCCTGATAGCTTAAAACTTTTAACGGATATCCTCGTTGCGCAGGGTTTTACCGTGAGGCAGGCGTTAAGTGGTTCAGCCGCATTATCATCGATCAAGCATCAGCCCCCTGATTTGATTATTCTGGATATCCGGATGCCTGAGATGGATGGACTTGAGGTCTGTACACAGCTGAAGGATGATTCTACGACCAGTGAAATCCCGGTTATTTTTATCAGTGGACTTGAAGAGTCCGATGAGAAGGTAAGAGCATTTGAATCCGGGGGGGTGGATTATATCACGAAACCTTTTCACGAAGATGAAGTATTGGCGCGGGTGAAAATTCATATTGCCATGAGCAAAATGAAAATAAATCTTGAGGAGTTGGTACATAGCCGTACTATTAAGCTGGAAGAATCTAATACTGCCTTGAAGGTTCTCTTGGAACATCGTCAAGCGGAGCGGGAAAAGCTTGAAGAAAGTGTGATCAGCCACATCAATTCATTGGTTGTCCCCTACGTGAAACGATTGAGAGAAACTGGATTGGAGAATAAACAAACAGTTCTCATGGATGTAATTGAGTCTAACCTGGAGGAAGTTACTTCGCAATTCTCCGGCAAATTATACTCCAAGGCGGAGGGTTTAACGCGAAGAGAGATGGAAGTTGCAAGCCTGATAAAAATGGGAAAAACAAACATGGAAATTTCTGATCTATTGTATATTTCTGAGCACGCAATATCGTTCCATCGTCAAAATCTCAGAAAAAAACTAGGTTTGCTAGGTCAAAAGGTCAACTTGGTGGCCTATCTTAATGAAATTATTTTGAAATAGTTCCTCTCCCTCAAAAAAAGATACTAATTACATATAGGTTTTACCTACATATAATTAGTATCTTTCCTGTATTAACAATCATAGCTATCTATCTTAAAGTACGATCCAAAGATCCTCTATATATTTTGATTGCCTATTTAACAGGTACGGCAACAGACATATCGGAAAAATTAATACTTAGAGCCAAAAGGAACATCGGGTGATTTGGGGAGTTTATTAAGTGAACACTGATTTTCTATTAAAAATGGATTCACTCTCTGTTTCGTTTGGCGGAGTAAAAGCTCTTGAAAATTATAGCTTAGCCCTCCCAACGGGGCGTATCCTCGGTATTATAGGCCCAAACGGTGCTGGGAAAACGACTCTTTTCAACGTACTCACCGGATTTATTCGACCCGACTCTGGACATATTCACTTTGATGGACAGGAAATAACCTATTTGGATCCTTACAAAATTGCAAGATTAGGGGTTTCTAGATCATTCCAGAATATCTGCCTTTTTGGCAATCTTTCAGTCATTGATAATGTCATCGTTAGTTGTCAAATTCATCAACACACCCCCTTTTTGTCAGTACTTTGTAAAACCCGTTCATATAAACAAAATGAATTGGAATTCCGTGAAAAAGCTTGGGATTTGCTGTCTGTTTTTGGTCTTGAAAAGCATGCCGACCGTCGCGCCAAGACTCTCGCCTATGGAGACCAGCGTCGCCTTGAAATAGCGAGAGCTCTTGCGGCTACACCAAAGCTACTAATTATTGACGAACCAGCGGCAGGAATGAACCCAAGTGAAACTCAGGAATTGCTGGATCTCATTCTAAAATTAAAAGAAAAATTTAGTCTCACCATTGTCCTGATTGAACACAATATGAATCTGGTAATGCGACTATGTGAGTTTATTCAAGTATTGAATTGTGGAAGATTGGCTGCGGAGGGTCTCCCTGCTGAAATCCAGCAGAATCAAGAGGTTATCGATGCCTATTTGGGAGATAGAGAATAATGCTGGAAGTGACTGATATTGAGGTTTTTTACGGTAATATCCAAGCCTTGCATGGCATAAGTTTCAAAGTAAAGGAAGGTGAAACTGTCACCATTATTGGCTCAAATGGCGCTGGAAAATCGACCACACTTTTGGCGATTGCTGGCTTGCTTAAGCCGCAAAAGGGCGAGATAAAATTTTTAGGCAATTCGTTGGAGAAACTTTCTGCCTACCAAACTGTCAATATGGGGATTTCACTGTGTCCGGAAGGTAGGCGGATTTTTACTAGCCTTTCAGTTTACGAAAACTTGCTCATGGGTGCGGTTCAGCGGAGAGACAAAAAAGCGATTAAAGAAGACATCGATTGGGTGCTTTCCCTTTTCCCTGATTTGAAAGATCGTCTGGAGCAGCAGGGCGGGGCTTTAAGTGGTGGCCAGCAACAGATGCTAGCCATTAGTCGTGCCCTGATGAGTAAGCCTAAATTACTCATCCTCGATGAGCCTTCTCTGGGACTTTCTCCGGTGCTGGTAAAGCAAATTTTTGAAGTTATCATCATGCTGAAAAAACTTGGAACGACGGTGTTGCTGGTTGAACAAAATGCACGTCAGGCGCTTGAAATCGCTGATAGGGGCTACGTAATAGAAACTGGCTTGATTACGATGGAGGGTCCAAGTTCAGTTCTGAAAAATAGTGACCAAGTGAAATCTGCATATCTGGGAGGCTAAATGTCACACACGGCTTATTATATCCAACAATTTATAAATGCCCTGAGCTTGGGAAGTATCTATGCTCTGGTGACGATTGGCTTGGCGATGGTTTTCAGTATCCTTCGCTTGATTAATTTTGCTCATGGCGATCTGATGATGATTGGATCATATTCTATTTTAATGTTATGGAATGCTGGGGTGCCAGTTTGGATAGCAATTTTTGTCGGCGTAGCTCTTTGTGGAATGGCCGGTATCATCATGGAGCGTGTCTGTTACCGGCCTTTGCGCGGTAGTGCGGAAATGACCACCCTGTTGACTTCATTTGCCGTGGTTGTTTTTCTTGAAAACGGGGCAACTCTCCTCTTTGGCCCGAACACTCGTCCATTTAGAATTCTTAATTTTACCCCTCCTACTTTTAATATTAGTTCCATCTTAATTAGTAAAATTGATGTTATTGCTGTTGTTTTAACCTTGATTATCCTTTTAGTGACCACACTGTTTATAAAAAAAACAACTATTGGTATTGCCATGCGAGCCGTTGCAGATGATTTGACCGCAAGTCACTTGGTTGGCATTCGTCTTGACAGGGTCATCGTCAGTGCATTTTTCATTGGATCTGTCTTTGCTGGTCTTGCCGGACTTCTTTGGAGTGCTCGGGCAGGAAAACTCTACCCATTAATGGGTTTTATACCAGTTGTTAAAGCATTTGTTGCGGCAGTGATCGGTGGTTTTGGCAGTATCCCCGGTGCCGTTCTCGGGGGTTATGTCCTGGGGTTTTTAGAGGTTTTTTTGGTCGCGATGTTGCCCCCTGATTTCCAGGGATATCGGGATGCTTTTGTATTTATTTTGTTAATTTTTGTTTTACTTGTCAGACCTCAAGGGATCTTAGGTGCAAAAGCCATGCAGCGGAGAATCTGAAATGAAGCAAAACAAACACGCTCTATACCTGACGATATCAACAGCTCTTTTTTTCTATGTTGTCTATTTGCTGGATGCGTATGGAAGTCATTATTATCAGCGTGTTGCTAATCTTATGATGATTTACGTCATTTTAACCGTAAGTTTAAATCTATCAAATGGAATTGGGGGTATTTCTTCCCTGGGGCAAATCGGATTTATGTCAATCGGTGCGTATGTTTCTGCAATTTTGACGCTTCCCTCGGGACTTAAGGGACGATGGCTGATGGGGCTGCCGGACTGGCTCAGCTCTATCCAGTTTGATTTATTGTCATCGATGATTTTGGCCGGAATTCTAGCCGCTGCAATAGCTTTTCTGGTTGGCATGATTATTCTTCGGCTTCAGGGTGTCTTTACCGCCGTTGCTACATTGGGTTTCCTGATTATTGTTAAGGTTGTTGCTGAAAACTGGATGTCTGTTACCCGGGGAGGCAGGGGGATTTCCTCGCTTCCAATCTATACCAATCTGTGGTGGACAAGTGTGATGGCCGTGATAACGGTATGTGTTGTTTTACGTATCTTAAGATCCCCCTACGGGAGAAGTATGCAGGCGGTAAGAGAGCATGATCTGGCTGCTCAAAGTATCGGTATAAACGCACCCCGTATCCGCTTGCTGGCATTTGTCATCAGTGCTTTTTTTACTGCAATTGCTGGTGCTTTATGGGCTAACCTGATTGGAGTGGTTTCACCAGGAAGTTTTTATCTTTGGCTGACCCTTCTTATAATTATCATGATGGTTGTTGGTGGAATGGGAAGTATCACCGGGTCGGTTCTCTCTGCCGTTGGATTTACCATTTTGCTGGAATTGTTACGTGGGTTTGAAAATAAAATTGCTGTATATGGAATTAGTCATATCATTTTTGCTGTTGTATTTTTGTTGGTTATTATTTATCGCCCTGATGGAGTCATGGGGGATCGGGAATTCAGTTGGAGCTGGTTAAAACGGATTATCCCATTTTCTTAAATCTTGGAATGACACATCGGACACTGGAAACATCAAACCATAAAAGAGGAGAAATCTTATGCGGAAACAAATGAGTTTGTTAGCAATGATCATGGCGGCCATCGGGCTACTGATGTTGACTGGGATTGCGGGGGCAGACACAGTTAAAATTGGGGTTGTTGAGAATCTGTCAGGTTCCCAGGCTTCTCTGGATCAACCCTCTTTAAATGGGGTCAAATTGGCATTGAAAGAGATTAATGATGCTGGTGGGGTTTTGGGAAAAAAAGTTGAAATTATTGTAAGAGATGGAAAATCTGATCCAGCCACTTTGGCTACAGTGACAGAAGGGATAATTGATCAGGGGATCAGTGCCATTACCGGTTTATCGGATACCACAATGGTGTTGGCCTCAGCACCAGCGGCTCAGCGTGCAGGTATTGCTTTTGTCGCCTCAGGCGCAACGTCCCCTTCACTTCCTGATGAGGTAGGAGATAGTCTCTTTCTTGCACCTTTCGGCGACAATGTCCAGGCCGCCGCCGCATCTGAATATGCCTTTAATGATCTTGGTGCAAGATCCGTGTGGGTTCTTTATGATAAGGCCATGGATTATACTTATCTGCTCCAGCGATATTTCTGTGACAGTTTTGGCGGACAGGGTGGAGCCATTATTTCTAAGGCTACCTACCAGACGGGCGACACAGATTTTAGAGCTCAGATTACCAGTTTAAAAGCTAAGAAGAACTTACCAGATATTCTGTTTATATCCTCTGGTCCTGATGAGATTGGCTCGATTGTAAAACAAGTGCGGGATATGGGAATCAAGACTCCTATCGTTGGTGGTGATGGTTATGATACCCCTCTGCTCGCAGATGTTGCCGGACCCGCAGCTGCAACAGACATTTATTTTACGACTCATGTTGCGTTGGATTCTATGGGTGCCAAGTCTTTTGTTGAAAGCTATACAAAAATGTACGGGCATGAGCCTGAAAATGGTTTTGCTGCCCTAGGGTATGATGCTTTTAACCTTATTATTAATGCGGTTAAAAATGCCGGGACAACGGATCCAAAAGCCGTTAAAGAAGCACTTGCCGCAACAAAAGGTTTTAAAGGTGTTACCGGTACTATTAATTACCCCAAAGGGATAAGAGTTCCACAGAAATCTGTCAGTATTATCAAAGTGGATGCAGGTAAATTTATTTTCGTGAAGGAAGTCATGCCTGTCGAGATTCCGGCTCCTTGATCTTATAACTCTGTACCAAACCTTGAAGACAAAACCGGGTTTGGCACATTCAACAACATTTGACTAAGATCAGGAGTTAGAAATTACGTTTATCTTGATTCCACTCCATGTGGAGGTTAAGTAAACTGAAAGGAACCCATTTATATGATCAATTATAAGTTGGAAGAACATAATGAATATAGCATTCGGGACGCTAAAGTTGATAAAGCAATTTTGGCTATAGGTTCTACGGAGAGCCATGGTGGGCATCTGCCCTTTGGTTGTGACACTTTTATATCATATAAATTAGCCTGTGAAGTCGCTTCTCAGCTGGATAATACCGTTGTTGTTCCCCCCTTATGGTTTGGTATGAGTCAACACTATAGCCACAAACCGATGAACGTTACCCTCAGTAATGATACGCTAATCCGAGTACTCAAAGATATTCTGGGCTCTCTGGTTCATTGGGGCATAAATAAAATACTGATCATCAACGGACATGATGGCAATATTGCTCCCATTGAGATTGCGACTCGTGACATCAAGTTGGAATATCCTGATCTTGGTTTGGCGGTACTTGATGCGTGGTGGGCTACTGCAGGTAATCTATTGCCAGAAGATACCTTTGAAGTGTGGAATGGTATGGGTCACGGTGGGGAAGGGGAAACTTCCCTTGCCCTCGCGATGTTCCCGGAACTGTGCCATATTGATCAGGCTAAAGGGATGATTAAGGAAATGGACCCCCACGTAAAACTGGTCTGGAACTATCAGGAACTGACTGATTATGGTTCTAATGGAGAACCAACAAAAGGGACAGTGGAAAAGGGCAACAAAATGAAAAAGGTGTTGGTTGACTATCTGGTTGAATTTATAAAGCTTATGGATAAGCAAGGATGGCGATATAAATAACAGTATTCTTCATCGTACTGATGTTTTTTAATATCATCCGAACTTTTCCCATAAAAACAGCCGCTATTATATCAGCGGCTGTTTTTATGGGAAATTTTGCCTTAAAGTTTTATCTTCGTTCCCAAAACTTCCAGGAATTTCCGAACCCATTCTGGGTGAGCCGGCCAGGCTGGTGCTGTCACCAAGTTGCCATCGATATGGGCATCACTGAAGGTTTCATTGTTGGCTGGCCAAGTTCCACCGGCCTGTTCCACATCGGGGCCGACCGCCGGATAAGCGGAGCAGGACTTTCCTGCAATGACTCCCGCGGCAGCCAGAATTTGTGGGCCATGACAGATTGCAGCAACCGGTTTATTATCGCGGAAAAATTCCCGGGTTAGTTCAAGAACTCTAGGGTTGAGACGCAGGTATTCCGGAGCACGGCCACCGGGGATGATCAGGGCGTCATAGTCGGTACTTTGCACTGTTGAAAAATCGGCGTTGATGTGAAAATTATGGCCCACTTTTTCGCTGTACGTCTGATCACCCTCAAAATCATGAATGGCAGTTTTGACCGTATCTCCAGGCTTTTTGTCTGGGCAGACGGCATCAACCTGATGGCCGACCATGGTGAGCATCTGGAACGGAACCATCGCTTCATAGTCTTCGACAAAGTCCCCAACGAGCATCAGTATTTTTTTCTGTCCCATACAAAATCTCCTATTTCTGAAAGCTGAAAGGATAAAAATACACCGCATGCAACACCAATTGTACAAGCAGAAATGGAGATGTCAAAAATCAATTGGGAATTACGTAAAATAAAATTGCAAAAAAGTGGAGACCGCTCCCTGCCATGACAAACAAATGCCAAATGGCATGGCTGTAGGGGAGTTTTTTCCAGGCATAAAAAATGATCCCTGCGGTGTAGGTTAGCCCCCCGAGCAGCAATAATTCCAATCCACCTTTGTCAAGAACCGCAAGCATCGGTTTGATGGCAATAATAACAATCCAGCTCATTGCCAGATAGAAACCAAGAGAAATCCCCGGAAGCCTGCCAAAGGATGTGGTTTTGAGTAGAATTCCTGCTATGGCGATCCCCCAGATAGTGCCAAATAATGACCAACCCCAGGGGCCGCGCAAGTTGACCAGCATAAATGGGGTATAGGTTCCGGCAATCAGGAGATAAATAGCCGAATGATCAATCTGTCGAAGAATCCCTTTGATCTTTGGCAGGGGGATGCTGTGGTAGAGGGTCGAGGCGACATACAAAAGGATTAAGGTGCTGCCGAATATACTACAGCTGGCAATATGCCAGGCATCACCATGTAAACTGGCAAAGCCGACCAGAACAGCTAAGCCGCCGATTGATAGTAATGCGCCAATCCCATGGGTAATGCTGTTGGCGATTTCTTCACCAACACTATACGTTGTTGTTTCTGCCCATTTTGCCATGTTTATTGCTCCTGCACGATCTTGATATGATTTTGATGCTGATATTATGACATGAACGTAAAGGTACATGGTGGTGCCGTTGTTGGTTTTACGAAACTATTACCTGAATTTGTCGATTTAGAGTAAAAAATAAAGACAATAAAAAAAGTTATATTTTATTGTTGACAAAGGTTACCTATTTGGTTACAAATAGACCATCAACGAATTGTTGTGGCAGGCGAGACGTTGAGAAACAAAAAAAGAAAATCTTTCGAGAAACCTCTCTCAAAATGTTGCCCCGCGATCTCCCTCCTGGTTGCGGGGTTTTTTTTGCCTATATCCCTACACTCTTCCGGCGTATACTTTGTTTTACTCTCATGATAAGTCCTGTTCTGGTTTTTATGAAAGTTTTATTCGTGGACGTAACACAACGTAACTATTATGCTTTTCAGTGGCACGCAATATTTTTTGCATTAACAGTAACTTTTACTGAGATCAATACTGTCCTCCCTTCGCTGATTGTCAAAGTTGGTGGCGGAACAATCCAGATTGGTTTACTGACAGCGATTATGGTGGGGACGCCGATTATCGGCCAGTTATTGTTTGCCAGTTATCTCCATATGCAACCGCGTAAGCGCGGATTTTTGCTGCTGGGGGTTGGTTTACGGGTGACTGCGCTGGCAACTGTTGCCTTAATATTGTTTGCGGCAGACACAATAGCGCCACAGACTTTAATCAGTTTGGTCTTTGTCTTGATGTTTGTTTTTGCCCTTTCAGGAACTTTTGCCGGGGTCTCTTATACCGATATTCTGGGAAAATCGTTAGCGGTGGAACAGCGCAGCCGATTTTTTGTCAGTCGCCAGGTTTTAACCAGTGTGGCGTTTCTGATCTCTGCTCCCGTTTCGCGTTGGATTCTTGGCTATTATGCGTATCCGTATAACTATGTCTGGATGTTCGGGTTGGCGGCAGGGTTGTTGTTTATCGCTTTTTGGGGATTCTGGGCAATTGATGAACCTGAAGTTCAGCCATCGCGTGAAGCTTTTTCATTTCTCCAGGTGTTACGGGCGATTCCCCAACATTTACGTGATAACCCACCATTACTGCGCTATATTCTTATGACGAATTTGACCGGTTTTGGTTTGACTCTCATGCCCTTTTACGTCGCCTATGCCAGTCAACATTATGGGTTAACCGGGGAGCAGATTGGTAACTATCTGATGGTGCAGATTGTCGGGATGGGTTTGTCAAATTTTATTTGGGTCAGAGTTGTTAAAAAATTTGGTTTTCGAGGGGTTATCCATGGCTGTATTATTTGTGGAACCCTGCTTCCAATCCTGGTTTTAGCTCTTTCAGGAATGTCTTTAGGAGTTTTTCTGACGGTATTCTTTTTGATGGGAATTGCTATCTCAGCCAGAAAGATTGCCTTTGAAGGGTTGCTGATTGAAATTACTACAAATACTAATCGTGCTCTGCATAAAGGGATTGTTGGGGCTACCAGTTTGACATCAGCCCTGTTTCCTCTGGTTGCAGGTGGACTCATCCTTTGGGTTGGTTACGTTCCGGTATTTTTACTTGTTTCCATTCTCGTTGCCGCTGCCTGGTTTTCTGTTTCTGGAATTGTTTCTACCTCTCATGTTTAAGCTGACCGGATTGACTGCTTTATGTTATATCGATAGAGCCTCGAAACTTTCATCTTTTTTAAAGATCTGTGCAACTTATGTATAAAGAATATTTCGGTCTCAAAGAAGATCCTTTCTCGATTGCTCCCGATCCTCAGTTTCTTTACATGAGTGGTCGTCATCGTGAGGCACTGGCTCATCTGATCTATGGGATGAAAGCAGACAGTGGTTTTGTGCTGCTGACTGGAGAGGTTGGTACGGGTAAAACAACCGTTTGTCGTTGTCTGCTGGGACAGATTCCAGAAAATTCGGAAATTGCTTTCATTCTCAATCCTAAATTGAGCGTGATTGAATTGTTGGAAACAATCTGTGATGAGTTAGGAATCAGCTACCCGAAGGGGAACTCAAGTATTAAGATTTATATCGATCTGATCAATATCTACCTGCTTGATGCACATAGCCAAGGAAAACAGACAGTTCTGATTATTGATGAGGCACAGAATTTAAGTGTTGATGTGTTGGAGCAGATTCGACTGTTGACTAATCTGGAAACTGATAAACGTAAATTACTCCAAGTCATCATGCTTGGTCAGCCGGAACTCAATCGAATATTGGATCGTTCGGAGATGCGACAATTGGCGCAGCGAGTGACGGCGCGGTATCATCTTGAACCATTATCCAAAAATGAAATAGACGGTTACTTGAGCCACCGTTTGGCGGTTGCTGGAGTGGAGCGACCTCTTTTTCCACAAGTAACGGTTAATAAACTCTACCGTCTGACGGGTGGGGTACCGCGATTGATCAATCTCCTCTGTGATCGCGCATTACTTGGCGCCTACGTGAAAGGACTGAATGTTGTCAGTCCACAGCTGCTTATAGTGGCTGCTAGTGAGGTTTTTGGGAAAACAAACGCCAGTCGAGGGGAAAAAGGGAGCCTTTGGCAATGGTTAGTGGTCGCATTGTTAAGCTTGATACTGGTGATTGGTGTGTATTTTTTGGTATTTTTGGTTAAGCAACCTTCTTTGGAGAAGGTTGCCGGGACGCAGAAATTGACAGAGCAAATTGAAACCACCTCTCCGGATTCGGTGAAATAGAAATGATAATGGATAACTAACAATGTCATTTATTCTTGAAGCACTGAAAAAATCGGAAAATAAACACAGAGAAAATAGTGGTCGAAATCCACGTACCATTCATGAACCCATGCCGCGCAAAACGGACAGGTCGCGTTTCTGGGGATTGGGAATATTGTTGTTACTGGTCAATGCTGCTCTGCTTTTTTGGTTTTTTGGCTCCAGGCAACCGGTGCCAGCGTCACAACCAACAAGGGTCATAGCAACAGATACAGTTAAGGTAAAAGGCGAATCTGTCCCTCCTCAGACTGTTTCCTCTACAGTGCAAAATGATATTGCTCCAACCCTTCAGAAGGCTGAGAAACAACCAGCGGTTATGGCACTTCCGGTTCTACGGAACGATAAGCAAGTTTACCGCTTTGGACAACTTCCGGTTGCAATTCAAAAGAAAATTCCTCCATTACAGATGTCGTTACATGCCTATAATCGAGCCGATGCCAGTTCAAGTATGGTGCAATTAAATGAGCGGATTTTACGCGAGGGGGATAGGGTTGCTGACAAACTCCGCCTGGAAAAAATTACTGCTGATGGAGTTGTCTTGCGCTATGACGGCTACTTGTTTTTATTGCCTCGGCGTGGAAATTGATAATATATGATCAAAATGTTATTTACGTTGGTTGGGGAATAATAAAGATGGAAACTAGTTAATTCTACTGATAAGGGTGTCTGGTTTATGTCGAATAGGCCTTCCATTGTTTCACCTGTTATAACCATCCTGCCCATACTTTGTATCTTTCTGTCTCTGTTTGTCTGCCTGACCCATTCTTATTCTGCCAGTATTAAAGAACTTGGGCTTTCTGTAGAAGAAGTGGCTTGGCTTGATGACCATCCTGTTGTTCGTCTTGCTCCTGATCCCGATTTCCCCCCCATTGAATTTATAGATAAAGAGGGCGTTTATCGTGGAATTGCCGCAGACTTTATCCGTCTTCTCGAAAGTAAATTACCGCTGAAGTTTGAGATTGTCTCTCTCCAAAACTGGGGGGAAGTCCTCGAAAGAGCCAAAAACCGTCAGATCGATATGCTTGGTGCTGCTGTTCCAACTCCAGAACGTCTTAAGTATATGCGTTTTACCAAACCTTATATTGAGTTTCCAGCCGTTGTCCTGGTTCGGGATACTGCTGTCGATTTTCCGAATTTGTCTGAATTGAAAGGTAAAAGGGTTGCGGTCGTCTCCAACTACGCCGATCATGAGTATATGCTCAGGGCTTATCCCGATATCCCATTGGAGGTTATGCCCGATATCTCTTCTGGTTTGCGTCAAGTTTCTTTTGGAAAGATCGATGCCATGGTTCTTAATATTGCTTCGGCAACGTATTATATTAAAAAGGATGGCATCAATAACCTTCAGGTGACTCAGGATACCGATTTTGTATTTGACCTTTCATTTGCAGCTCGGAGCGATTGGCCGATTTTGACTTCGATCCTTGAAAAGGGACTGGCCGTAATAACCCCGGCTGAAAAAAAGATGGTTCTTGAAAACTGGGTATCGCTTGGGAACAAAACCTGGAAACCTTCCCCGCTATTTTTGATCTCAGCCGCAGCAATTTTTCTGTTGCTGGCCTTGTTCTTTATCATTTTTTGGAATCGTTCGCTGCAGCGACAGGTCATTGAAAGAACTGCCGATTTGAAAGCTGAATTAGGGGAACGGATTCAGGCTGAAAGAGAAAAGGAGAAATTGCAACTGGAAATTCATCGTGCCAAGAAAATGGAGGCGGTGGGACTGTTGGCTGGTGGAGTTGCTCATGACTTAAA
The DNA here is from genome assembly GCA_021647765.1 of Desulfuromusa sp. Classification (GTDB taxonomy): domain Bacteria; phylum Desulfobacterota; class Desulfuromonadia; order Desulfuromonadales; family Geopsychrobacteraceae; genus Desulfuromusa. The sequence goes on from JAKIUD010000041.1 coordinate 18,810, forward strand.
TAATATCTTGTCTGGTACAGTCGGTTATTCAGATCTGGCTTTGAGGAAAATCTCTAATGAAAGCCCAATAAAAAAATATTTAAAAGAAATTCGTGAGTCCGGTCGGCGAGCAGCAGCTGTCGTGGCTGATCTGTTGACGATCTCAAGAGATGCAGCATCTGATCGGCATATACTGAATTTGAATATCATCATTGCTGAATATTTAAGTTCACCTGAGCACCAGTCACTGATTGAACGATTTCCCGATATTGAATTTCTCCCTGAACTTGAACCAGATTTGCTCAACCTGTCTTGTTCTGAGACACATCTACGAAAATGTATCATGAACCTGGTTATTAATGCTGCTGAAGCAACTTCGGCAGGTACGGTTACGATCAAAACTATAAATAAAAAGATAGAGACCTCGTTGGAATATTATGGCTCAGATCTCAAGCCGGGCTTATATGTTTTGCTGTCGGTTGCCGATACCGGCTCAGGGATTGCGCCGGAAGATCTGGAACATATTTTTGAACCTTTTTATTCCAAAAAAAAATTTGGACGGAGCGGTACCGGTTTGGGATTGGCCGTTGTATGGAATACCGTTCACGAACATCAAGGGTTTATTGAAGTTAAACAACCTGCTGAGGGAAGTTTGTTTGAGCTGAATTTTCCTGCAACTGAAAACGTTAGCAGCGGATTAGCTGTGTTGCAGGATGAAATTGAGATTGGAGGCTGCGGAGAGCATATTCTGGTTGTTGATGATGAAGAAAATATTCGTGTCCTGGCTGAAAAACTCCTTATCAGTTTAGGTTATCGAGTCTCTCTGGTCTCGAGTGGCGAAGAAGCTATCGCTTTTTTACGCAACTCGACGGTTGAACTGTTGTTGTTGGATATGTTGATGGAGCCGGGGATGAACGGTTATCAGACGTTCAAAAAGATAAAAGAAAGTCATCCAGAACAGAAGGCTTTGATTACCAGCGGATTTTCTGAAAGTTATGATGTGAAAAGAGCGCAGGAATTGGGTGCTGGTGCTTACGTCAAGAAACCCTATACCATTCAGGAGCTTGGTTTCGCGATAAGGAAAGAATTGCGACGGTAGTGATTTGGTAACTATTCAGCTTTTCTCTGTCAGTATCAACATGGAGACTGTGGAAAAAGGGGATTAACAAAAGTAAAATGGAGAAAACAAATGGATGAATCCAAGAAGCTCATTGTGCCGATTGTCTCATCGGAACACTTGACCTCACCTGACAGTTGGCAGCTCAGTGAGTTTGAATATGGGATGATCATTGCCCATAATGCCTTTACCCGCTGGATGGTTCGCTGCATGAGTGCCGCTGGACACCAGGACTTCAGCCCGCTGGACGTGTTGGTTTTACACAATGTTAATCATAGAAATCGGGAAAAGCGTCTGGCTGATATCTGTTTTGTGCTTCATGTTGAAGACACCCATACAGTTAATTATGCGCTGAAAAAACTGGTAAAATTGGATCTGTTACAAAAAGAGAAGCGGGGCAAGGAAATATTTTATAAAACCACAGAAGAGGGGGCGCATGTCTGTAAGGAATATCGGGACATTCGCGAACGCTGCCTGACCTCAGTGTACCGGAACCTGGAGAAAGAAGGTTCTGAGATCAGTGAAGCTGCGTCGCTCATGCGACTGCTTTCAGGGCTGTACGATCAGGCGTCCAGAGCTGCGGCATCCTTGTAGAATGAATAATGACTTATCCACCCATCATGTTGGGCAGGATTGTGACGATGGATGGGAATACGACAATCAGGGCAAGTGCAACCAGCAACAGGAGGAAAAAGGGGATAGCTGCATACGCCACCCGTAAGATATCCAATCCGGTTAAACCCTGAATTACAAACAGGTTAAATCCAACTGGCGGGGTTATCTGTGACATTTCGACAACGATAACGACAAAAATTCCAAACCAGAAGGGGTCGATCCCAGCTTGCTCCACCATCGGCATGACGATCGAGGTTGTCAATACAACGACGGAAATGCCATCCAGGAAACAACCGAGGATAATGAAGAAAATAGTCAAAACCCCGAGTAATGCGTAGGGTGAAAGTCCCAAAGCGGCGATCCAGATTGCCAACATCCGCGGGATTCCGGTGAAACCCATAGAAACGGTCAGAAATGCAGCACCGGTAAGGATGAAGGCGATCATACACGAAGTTTTTGTTGCCCCCATCAGACCATCAAGGAAGGTTTTTTTGTTGAGGGTGCCGGTATGTTTTGAGAGCAGAAGAGAGAGTGCGACCCCCACCGCAGCAGCATCGGTCGGTGATGCAATACCGGAGTAGATGGAGCCGATAACCCCACCAATCAGCAGGATGACCGGAATCAGCCGCTGGGAACGTTTTATCCGCTCTCTAAAAGAAATTGCCTCATCCCCCGCCGGGATCTGGTCTGGATGCAGCAGTGACCAGATCACCACATATCCGACAAACAGAGCGACCAGCAGCAGCCCTGGCAGGATCCCTCCAATGAACAGTCTGGCGATGGATTGTTCCGTTGCCACACCATAAACAATTAGAATGATCGAAGGGGGTATCAGCAGTCCCAGGGTCGCTGAACCGGCGAGCGTACCAATCACCATATTGACCGGATATTTACGTTTGGTCAGTTCAGGAATAGACATTTTGCCAATGGTGGCCGCTGTTGCGGCTGATGAACCTGACACCGCCGCAAAAATAGCACTGCCAAAAATATTCACATGGAGAAGTCTGCCCGGCAGGTGGGTCAGCCAGGGAGAGAGGCCGGAAAACATATCTTCAGAGAGGCGTGATCGGAACAGGATCTCTCCCATCCAGATAAACAGGGGCAGTGCGGCCAGCGACCAGGAATTGCTGGCACCCCAGACCGTTGTGGCCAGGACTTCACCGAGTGGAGCTTCGGTAAAAAACAGCATCCCCATCATGCCAACGGACAACAGCGCGAAGGCGACCCAGATACCACTGCCGAGGAGGACGAAAAGGGAGAGTAACAGCAGTATTGTCATGCTTATTTCAGACATGCTATCTCCAAAGTCCTAAGTGATGGGCTCATTATCGGTTTGATCGAGAAGGGTTTCCCCGGTATCGGCATAGCCGGGCTTGTTGCCGAGAATAACGCTGATGAGTGCATCAATCAGGGCAATGGATAACACCAGCAACCCGATCAGCATGGTTGATTGGGGAATCCATATCGGCACTGCAATCATCCCTGAAGAAAGATCTTTGTAAATATAGGATTCCCTGATGAGGAAAAAAGTGTACCAGGTGAAGTAAACAGCCACGGCAGAACAGAACAGCAGGCTCCAAATTTCAAAAATATGTCGTAACTTTTCATTGAGCCGCGTCAGTATCAGGGTCACTCTGATATGTCCACCTTCACGTAAGGTGTGTGCCAAGGCGAGAAATGAAGCAGCAGCGAGAAAGAAACCGGTGAAATCGGCATAGGACGGAATCGTCAAGCCAATGGCTGACCCCGTCAGCAGGCCGCTTAAGCGATCCACAGCATTCAGACATACCTGACAGAGCACGAGGAGGCAAATGACCGAGATACTGGCTGCGGCCAGCCAACCGCTGGCCAGGTACAGTTTGTCCAACCCCTTGCGCAAAATTTTGTCTTCTTTAGAGCTCATCCGATCACCACGTTACTTCATGGGGATCCGGTCAAAGATCCCCATGAGTCCTAAACCAATCAATTAATTGTAATAAGCTTTCAGTAGGACGGCACCTTCAGCGCCAGCATCCTTTTTCCACTCCATCAGCATTTCTGCACCAACTTTTTTAAGACCATCCATCAGCTCTTTGCTTGGGGTCACAATGATCACTCCATTCTTTTTGAGGATGGCTGTTTTGGCGGCTGTCTCCTGGATGCTCATCTCCCAACCCCGTTTCTCTGCAGCGGCAGCGGCGGTGAGAATCGCTGCCTGATCTGCTTTGCTGAGTTTACGGAAGGCTCGTTTGTTAACGACAACGATATTTTTGGGAAGCCAGGCCTGGATGTCAGTATAGTGGGTGATGAAGTCCCAGGCTTTAGAGTTGGCTCCGGTAGACGGGGAGGTGATCATCGCATCGACCCTGCCCGTAGCGAAGGCCTGCGGAATATCGGGAACTTCGACCTGAGTCGGAGCGGCACCAACCAAATTGGCAAATTTTTCCAGTGTCGCATTATAAGCTCTGAACTTGATCCCTTTGAGATCAGCAACACTGTTAATTGGTTTTTTTGTGTAGAGCCCTTGTGGTGGCCACGGTACGGAGAAGAGTGGCATCATGTTCTGTTTGGCCAGTAATTTCGTGATAACCGGTTTCTGGGCATCCCAGAGTTTTTTGGCTTCTTTATAATTAGTTGCGAGGAAAGGCTGAGAATCGGCACCAAAGACGGCATTTTCATTAGAAAGAAGTGAGAGGAAGAATTCGCCAATGGGGACCTGTCCACCCCGCACCGCTTTTGAGATTTCCGGATGCTTGAAAAGAGAACCCGCCGAATGAATTTTGATTTTGAGGTCGCCGTTGGTTGCTTTTTCAACGTCCTTGGCAAACTGAATAATGTTGACAGTGTGAAATGTCTTGTCCGGGTAGGGGGTGGGCATATCCCAGGTTGTAGCGAAACTTGAGATGGCGAGACTGCAGATTCCAACCACACACGCAAATGTTAGGAAAAACTTTCGTCCTGAAAATTTCATGATTTTCTCCTTTTCTGGCTAGTAAACTTTACTGGTTACCTTCTGACATAAAACACTTTTATAAGATGTTTAGTATCGACATCCCTGCTTGAATAAAGCAGGCGGGAACATAGAGATTTTACATTTTATATCTTTGGATAAAACAACATGAAACTTCTTAACCTTCTGTAAAATAGTAATAATTTTAGATATTAACATGTCCTTTTAGATAAGAAAAGCGGCAATAATGGATAAAATCCGGTTGACTTTTTGTGCATGTAGTGACACTTTCACACAATATTGATAAAATGTCGATAAAAAATCAACATGATAAATTATAAAAATGTTTTATTTTATTTCACTAAACCGTCACGTTAAAGCGGTAGGAGAAATGTGATGAATAAATGGCAAATCTGGATTGATCGTGGCGGAACATTTACCGACATTGTGGCCAAGCGGCCGGATGGGCAGTTAGTGACCCTTAAGTTGCTCTCTGAGAACCCGGAAAATTATTCGGATGCCGCAGTCCATGGCATCCGTGAGCTGCTTGGTCTGAAGAGGGATGCTGCTATCCCCCCCGGCATAATTGAAAATGTCAAAATGGGGACGACTGTTGCGACCAACGCATTGCTTGAGCGACAGGGCGACCGGACCCTTTTTGTCACCACCAGAGGTTTTGGCGATGCACTGCGGATTGGCTATCAGGCCCGCCCCCGGCTCTTTGACCGCCACATTGTTTTACCCGAACTTCTCTATGAAGAGGTTCTTGAAGTTGAAGAAAGGCTTGATGCTCATGGGCAGGTGATTATTCCACTGAATCTGGTGGCCGCCAGACAGGGACTGGAACAAGCTTACCAGCGGGGTATCCGTGCGGTGGCAATTGCGTTTATGCATGGCTACGCAAACCCTGTACATGAGCAACGGGTTGCCGAAGTTGCTGTTGAAATTGGGTTCACGCAAATCTCAGTCAGCAGTCGGGTCAGTCCCCTGATGAAACTGGTCTCGCGTGGTGATACGACGGTTGTGGATGCCTATTTGTCACCAATCTTGCGTCGTTATGTCAATCAGGTTGCCGATCAACTTGGTGATGGACCCCGATTGATGTTCATGCAATCAAACGGTGGCCTGACCGATGCCAAACTGTTTCAGGGCAAGGATGCGATTCTCTCGGGACCAGCAGGTGGTGTGGTCGGTATGGTGTGTACCGCATCGATGAGCGGTTATGAAAAAATAATCGGCTTCGATATGGGGGGGACTTCAACTGATGTTGCTCACTATAATGGTGAGTTTGAACGCAGCTTCGATACGATGGTCGCCGGGGTGCGGATGCGTGCACCGATGATGCATATCCATACGGTCGCTGCCGGTGGTGGTTCAATTCTCCATTTCGATGGTTCCAGATATCGTGTCGGTCCCGACTCAGCCGGTGCAAATCCCGGCCCGGCCAGTTATCTGCGAGGCGGCCCGCTGACGGTGACCGATTGTAATGTGATGCTCGGCAAGATTCAGCCTGAACATTTCCCCAAGGTCTTCGGTTCGCAGGCAGATCAAGCTCTCGATGGCAATGTGGTGCGCGAAAAGTTTGCCAAACTGGCCGCAGAAATTGCGGCGGCAACCGCAGCGCCATTACACTCGGTGGAAGAGGTTGCCGAGGGTTTTCTGAAAATTGCCGTTATTAACATGGCCAATGCGATCAAGAAAATTTCAGTGCAGCGCGGTTACGATGTCACCGAATATACTTTGAACTGCTTCGGTGGTGCGGGAGGGCAGCACGCCTGCCTGGTCGCCGATGCTCTGGGGATGGGTCGGATTTTTCTCCATCCCTTCGCCGGTGTCCTCTCTGCTTACGGTATGGGGCTGGCCGATGTCCGTGCCATGCGTGAAGCTCAGGTGGAAAAGCCCTTTGCTCCCTCGGCACCGACCGTTATTCAAGATGCGGTAGGGGTGCTGATGGATGAGGTTCGCAATGAAGTCGTTTCGCAAGGGGTTGCAGAGGAAAATATTGCCGTCAGGGTTATGGCACATCTTCGCTATGAATCGACCGATACCTCTTTGGAGATTGAAGCCGGCAGTTATGAGGATATGCTGCACAACTTTGAAACTGCCCATCGGCAGCAGTTCGGTTTTGTGGTCAGGGAGCGGCCACTGATAATCGAAGCCGTCTCGGTTGAGGGGATCGGGGCAACCGAGCAGGTGGTCGATCCAGAACTGTCCATCGACGATCATGGCGACACACCGAACATCGATGACCAGGTCACTCTTTATACCAATGGCAGCACCACAAAAGTTCCGCTGTATAAAAGAGAACACCTGAAGCCCGGTCAGGTTTTCCCGGGGCCGGCGATCATCACCGAAGATATTGGCACAGTCATTGTCGAAGACGGCTGGCAGGCGAGCCTGAATGCACGTCAGCATCTGATTCTGACCCGTTACCAGCCCCGTCCCAGCACGCAGGCGATTGGTACCAAGGTCGATCCGGTGATGCTTGAAGTCTTTAATAATCTCTTTATGTCAATTGCTGAACAGATGGGGGCAACTCTGGCCAAGACCGCCTACTCAGTGAATATCAAGGAACGGCTCGATTTTTCCTGTGCAATTTTCGATGGTCAGGGACAGTTGGTGGCCAATGCTCCCCATGTTCCTGTCCATCTCGGCTCAATGGGTGAGTCGGTCAAAGCGGTGATCAATAACAATCAGGGACAAATGCAGCCCGGCAACGTTTATATGCTCAATGCCCCCTATAATGGTGGCACTCATCTTCCTGATGTGACGGTTATTACTCCTGTTTTTGATAATTCCGGAGAGGATGTTCTATTTTATGTCGGAGCCAGGGGACATCATGCCGATATTGGCGGTCGAACCCCGGGATCATCCCCTCCCGATTCGACACATATCGATGATGAAGGGGTGTTGATCGACAATTTTCTGCTCGTAGACCAAGGCTCTTTGCGTGAGCAACAGACCCGAAAGCTGCTCGCTTCCGGTCAGTATCCTTGTCGCAATATCGATCAGAATATGGCGGACCTTTCAGCCCAGATTGCCGCCAATGAAACCGGCCAACAGGAACTTCTGAAGATGATTAACCATTTTGGGCTGCCAGTCGTACAGGCTTATATGGGGCATGTGCAGGATAATGCTGAAGAGTCGGTGCGACGTGTCATTGATATACTGAAAGATGGCGAGTTCACTTATCCGATGGATGGGGGGAACATCATCAAGGTGAAGATAACGGTTGATCGCAAGAAACGTGAAGCACATCTCGATTTCACCGGCACCTCACCTCAAAATCCGGGCAATTACAATGCACCCACGGCGGTGTGCAAGGCGGCGGTTCTTTATGTCTTCCGCACCCTGGTTGGTGATGAAATTCCCCTCAATGAGGGGTGTTTCAAGCCGTTAAAAATTCAGATTCCGCCGAAAACCATGATCAGCCCGGAGTACCCTGCTGCGGTTATAGCGGGGAATACGGAAGTCTCACAAGCTATCACCGACTGCCTGTTCGGTGCTCTCGGGGTTCTGGCTTCCTCGCAAGGGACGATGAATAATTTTGTTTACGGCAATGAAAAATATCAGAACTACGAAACAATCTGCGGCGGTACCGGTGCCGGGCCGGACCACCCCGGAACCAGTGGCGTTCACTCCCATATGACCAACACCAGAATGACCGATCCGGAAGTTGTCGAATGGCGTTTTCCGGCGCGGGTCGAATCCTTTGCTCTCCGTCCGAATTCCGGGGGAGAGGGGAAATTTAACGGAGGAGATGGTGTCGTGCGCCAGGTGCGTTTTCTTGAACCGATGACGGCGACGCTCCTTTCTTCTCATCGTGAGACCAAGCCCTACGGTCTACAGGGGGGGCTTCCGGGGGCATGCGGAGAAAACAGTATTGTCACTAAGGACGGTGTGACTAAAATACTCAAAGGCAATGACGAAGTTCAGGTTGCTGCTGGAGATATCATTATTATCAAAACTCCAGGTGGTGGTGGGTTTGGTCCGCCTGAATAAATATCGATGAGTCAGTCCCTGTAGCGTAAGTAAATTATCTTTGTTCGGGTCTTATTCCCCGAAGCTTGCTGCGGGGTTGTTCTTTTTCCCGCAAGAGCTGGCTCAGTTGGGTTGTCCGGAATCTCAGGAATGGTGCGCCGTGGTGATAAAATTGCGGGGGTGGGTGTCAATGGCGCAGGGAAATCAACGTTTCTCAAAACTCTCTCCGGGCTGACTGATCCTACTGATGGAACCGTCAATATGGGAGCCAATATTTTTTCTGGTTATTTCAGCCAACATTCGATGGAAGTGCTTAATCCCCAAAAAACAGTTTTTGAAACTGTGCAGGATGCCCTGCCGCAGCAGACGATTGGGGTGCTACGCAACCTTTGTGCTTTCAAAGGGATGATGTTGACAAGCGGGTGGATCAATTGTCTGGCGGGGAGAAATCCCGATTAGTATTGGCTACGTTGCTGGGTCGACCGCTCAACCTGTTAGTTCTGGACGAACCAACCATCTGGATATTCAGGTATGTGAAGTTTTGTTGGACGCGTTGAAAACCTTTTCCGGAACCCTGCTTCTGGTCAGTCATGACTGCCATTTCCTCCGCTCTCTTGTGACCCGCGTTTTTGAAATTGACCATGGAGTCATGATCCCTTATGAGGGGGATTATGACTATTATTTGCAAAAGACCGGACGTGGCTACTGGCCCAGTTTTCTTGTTGTCCTTATCCCTCATGGTTATGCTTGGAATTTAGCAGCCTCTCTTCTGAGCTAGAACCCGTTATTTTCTGTGCAACAGTCCGCCCAATCTTCGGGAGTAACGGTACGCCCGTCAGTGCTTTGAACAAGCGAAAGATCCCCCAGAGGAAAGCAATCGGCAGGATCACGGTGTTGAGCAGAAAGACCACCAGCAGATCGAGAAAGCTGTTGATCATCTGGGTGCTACGTAGTTTCAGCCAGTTTTGAACCCGCTCAAAGTCGATCGCTTGTTCAGCCTGTTTGAGGCGTGAGGTGAACTGTTGCCACCAGCTTTCATCTTCCGAGGTATCGGGAATAGCTTCGACTTGCTGTAGTTCGGCATTGGTCTCGGCAATGGAATGACTGGCGACGGTATAGCGGTCGGCGAGGAAATATTCGTAGGCCGTCTGGTTGAGGGCTGCAGTCAGTGGTACGGCAAAACGGATGACGATGGCGAGAAATAACAGCCGCTTGCCCAAAGAAGCAAGATCGATATGTATCCAACGCCCAAGCCAGAGTCCTGCTAGCCACAGTAGCAGCGCAAGGGTGCCGAGCAGTTCAATCCCGAGCCAGGGGCTGACCTCGATCAGGAACCGTTGCACCCCAAGGGATGTGAGTGCAGCCAGCATTACCCAGGAAAAGCGCTCAACCATATCGTTGAGAGGATCGAGAACTTGACCAAGGGCCAGATTCAGGCCGACACCCGCAGGAGAAACGGCCACCTCCGATTCCTGGATGACTGAGATGATCCCGTTAGTGAGTCGAGCCAGGGCAAAGCTGGCCAGCGCGCGCGTCAGGGATTCTTCGACTCGTTCCGTCGCTGCCTGGTCAATCTGTTGGAGTAACCGATTTTCAAAAACAGCTGTACGCAGTGTTGGCAGAACGATCACTAGCAATAGGACGCTCAAGATCAGGCTGGTTATGATTTTACGACGGTTATTCAGCATACTAAAGATCCAGATATTATAGCTTTTGATTAGTGTCTTTCACCAAACCGGGTGTCAGGAGATTCTTCCAGATATTATAACCATCGGAGTTAAGGTGTAACCCATCTTCTGCAAATAAATCTTCATCTGGCAGCCCTTTTGTGTTGAGGAGAGGCGTTGCAGTATCCAGAAAGGTACAGAGTTCACTGTGTTTGCAATAATTTTTAATTGCATGATTGGTTTGCGACATTTTGTCCCACAACCACCAGCGCAAAGGGCTCGGTTTAATCGCCAGAAACAGCAGGTTGGTATGGGGCAAATCTTTTTTTAATCGGAGAGTAAAGGTTTTGAAGTCGGCCAATATTTGCACCGTATCTTTGCCGGCAGCGACATCATTGTCACCGCAATAGAAGATGATTCTGGCTGGTTTATATCTTTTTACAATACTATCATAATAGTAATTCTGGTCGGATATCTGGGCACTTGCAATGCCACGGTTAATGACCGGCAAGGCAGGAAAGTCCCGGGCAGTTTTCCAGCAATAAATACTGGAACTGCCAATGAAAAGGACAGCTTGCTCGGGATAGCTGTTTTTTGCATCCTGCCAGGCAAACCGTTTGATCTCTTTTTGAAAACGAAGTGGGTTCGGATCGTCAATTTTTGCAGCTGTGCTCAGGCAACACAGGGAAGGGAAGATGAACAGGAGCAGCAGGAAGATATACAGAAAATGAAATCTGTTAGTTCTCTCAAAATTTTCAGGTTTGGAGTTGTGCCGCATGACTATGAAATTCCAAATTTACGCAACGTCTCTGGTGGAGCTTGATCAAAGTGGGAAAACTCCATGGTGAAACCCCCTTGTCC
>JAKIUD010000125.1 GCA_021647765.1 Desulfuromusa sp.
TGAAGATTTGATGATTTGTGACGGGCAGCAACCGGTAGCCTTGGCTGGGGTGATGGGAGGGCTTAATTCTGAGGTTAAAGATAATACCGAAACTATCTTGTTGGAGGCCGCATACTTCAAACCAACAATGATCAGACGTACCAGTAAGAGGCATGGTCTACATACTGAGTCATCGCACCGCTTTGAACGTGGTGCTGACATTGATATGATCCCTGTTGCCCTTGATCGTGCCGCCAGTCTGATTGCAGAACTAAGTGGCGGACAAGTTCTGTCAGGAATGATTGACAGCTATCCGCGCCACCTGGTTCCTCTTGACCTTGAAATCAGTGCATCTAGAACTGAAAAATTACTGGATATAAATGTTGATTTTAAAACGATTCAGAGTTTGCTGGAATCAATAGGTTTGCAGGTAACGAGCGGAAGTGATTCTGACTGTCTAAATGTAAGGGTTCCCAGTTATCGTCCCGATATTGAACGTGAAGTTGATTTGATTGAAGAGGTCGCAAGGCTCTATGGTTATGATCAGATTCCGGTGTCTATGCCGGTTGGTATTGTTAACGCTAAATTACCACCATTGCGGCAGTTGTTACATAAATCTCTCCAGCAAAGTATGGTTACGGCAGGATTTTCAGAAGCAATAAATTATTCCTTTGTAGCTGCTGACAGTGTACAGAACGTTGGAATTCCTGCTGATGACAAACGTTCAATACAGGTTAAAATATTAAACCCTCTCTCTGAAGATCAATCTGTAATGCGCACCAGTTTGGTGCCAAGTTTGCTTGAAACAGTTTCACGCAACCTGAACTATCGCAGCTCTGATTTACGTTTATTTGAGTTGCGCCCAGTATTTCTCTCTCATGAGACAGACGGTCAGCATACAGAGCAATTGTCATTAACTGCGCTGATGTCTGGACGACGTGAACCTGAGGGATGGTCACAATCTTCTGCGGTCGTTGATTTTTATGATCTCAAGGGTGTTGTTGAGGAAATACTTGCGAACCTTAACATTTATAACGTTTCTTTTGATTCAAGTGTTTCCCAGCCTTATCTTCACCCAGGTAAATCTTGTCGGTTGCTGTCTGGTCAACAATTGCTGGGTTTTCTCGGTGAAGTTCATCCCGAGATCCTGGTAACGTTTGGTATTGACCAACCGGTCTACTTGTTTGAACTTGATGTAGAAAGTATCATTGCTGTCGCCGGAGAGCATGCTCAATTCAAGACCCTTTCACGCTTTCCAGATATGATTCGTGACAGTGCTTTGTTGCTGGATGAGTCAATTGTTGCAGATCAAGTTATGGACATTGTCAATCGGGGGAAGATCAGGTTTTTCGAAAATGCAACTATTTTTGACCTGTATACAGGCAAAGGAGTTCCTGCCGGAAAGAAGAGTCTTGCTATCCGGGTTCGTTATCGTGATCTGGAGAAAACCTTAACTGAAGCAGAAGTCAATAAATCACATGACAAGTTGATTCGTTCCCTCTGTCATCAGTTAGATGCAGAAATTCGCTAATTGAACTTGCAGACTCATTATCTGTATGGTATAAATCCAGAAAAATCAGATAGATAGTAGACTCCACAAAACTGAATATGAGGCGGGAGGGAACATGACCAAGGCAGATCTTATTGAAAGCGTTTACTTGACAACCGGTTTTTCCAAGAAAGAATCAGCTGCGATTGTAGAGATGGTTTTTGACTTGATGAAATCGACACTGGAAGATGGGGAGAAAATAAAAATTGCCGGGTTTGGTAATTTTGTTGTTAAAGAAAAAGCGTCCCGTCGTGGTCGGAATCCGCAGACCGGAAGTGAAATTGAGATCTCTGCGCGAAAAATTCTGACATTTAAGCCGAGTCAGGTTCTCAAAGCGGCAATCAACGAAACTTCTTAATCTGTGTTGAGCTGAATTGGTGCCTCAGATACCTGATAAGCTCTATTTTAAAATCGGTGAAGTCGCAGCATTGCTGCAATTGAAAACCCATGTCTTACGCTATTGGGAGACCGAATTTACTGTCCTTAAGCCAGTTAAAAGCCGTTCCAATCAGCGACTTTATCGGCGCAAAGATGTTGAAACTGCCCTGTTGATAAAAGAACTACTTTATCGGCAGGGTTTTACTATTGCTGGTGCCCGCAAAAAGTTGCAGGCCGAAAAACAGCTTGGTTTGCCCCTGGACGACAGCCACTCGCCGGAAAAAACTTTAGCTGCTATCAGGGCCGACCTCATGCAACTTCGCAACTATTTAATCAACACCCCCTCTGAATAGTATCAAGCTGTGTTAATTCTAGTGACCAACGATGATGGTGTCCATTCAGCAGGATTACGCGTCCTTTCTCAGGCTTTGAGTCGCTTAGGGGAGATTGTGGTCATTGCTCCAGACCGAAATCGCAGCGCTGTTGGGCATGCTTTGACTCTGGATCGTCCCTTGCGTGCTGAAGAAATTAAACCACAGGTTTTTGCTGTGGATGGCACACCGACAGACTGTGTTAATCTTGGGGTTCACGGATTATTGCAAAAGCGACCGGATCTGGTTGTCTCGGGTATCAATCGTGGAAGTAACGTTGGGGATGATATAAGTTATTCCGGTACCGTTTGTGCTGCTTTAGAAGCAACATTGATGGGTCTTCCAGCCTTTGCTGTTTCTCTTGATACCGATCATTTTAGTGAAAAAGATCTTGATTTAGCGGCGTTCTTTGCTAAATGCCTTGCTGAAAAAATTAGTATCGAAGGATTGCCTAAAGAGACTTTTCTCAATGTCAATATCCCTTCAGGTCGATGTGAGGGAGTGCAATTGACCCGCCAGGGTCGACGTCGCTATGAGGAAACAGTTGTTTCTAAACAGGATCCGCGTGGGCGGTGTTATTATTGGCTGGGCGGGTCGAATGTTGGTTTTGAGGATATCCCCGGCAGTGATTGTAGTGTGTTGCAGCAAGGATTTATCTCTGTGACTCCGCTGCAGACTAATATGACCAACGAGAACTCTTATCCCGAAATGGAAGATTGGTCTTTCAGCGGCATGACAGGGGCAAATTGATGGATTATTCAGTTGCCAGACGCCGTATGGTAGAACAGCAGATTGTATCGCGTGGAATCACAGATGAACGTGTTCTCGATGCAATGCTGGCGGTTCCAAGACATCTGTTTGTAGATACTGGCTTGCAGAGTCATGCTTATAGTGATGCTTCTTTACCGATTGGTGAAAAACAGACGATCTCTCAGCCTTATATGGTCGCTGCAATGACGGCTGCTCTGGAACTGCAGGGGGATGAACGAATTCTTGAGATTGGAACAGGTTCTGGCTATCAGACTGCGGTTTTATCCAGATTGGTCAAGCGGGTCTATTCTATCGAAAGGATTGCGGTACTTGCCGGGCGCGCCCGAAAAATTCTTGATCACCTGCAAATGAGTAATATTAATATTAAGGTTGGCGATGGAACTATGGGCTGGAAAGATCAGGCTCCGTTTGCCGGGATTTTAGTCGCTGCCGGATCCCCTGATGTGCCGGAAAAGTATCTTGAACAGTTAGAGATTGGTGGAAAATTAGTTTTGCCGGTTGGAGATCAGAGCCAACAGATTTTAATGCGAATTATCCGCAAGGATAAAGATATTTTTGCACGAGAACAGTTGATGGGATGCCGCTTTGTCCCTCTCATTGGTGAACAAGGTTGGAAAACCGAGCCAGTTGATTGATATTATGAAGTCCTTTTGGGAATTATGAAAATCTTTCGCCATCTCTATGATTGGGTTCTTTCGTGGGCAGAAACCCCTTATGGGGCTCCCGTATTGGGGGTTCTAGCATTTGCTGAGGCCAGTTTTTTTCCTGTACCACCCGATGTTTTGCTCATGGCTCTTGCCCTGGCGATGCCCTGGAAATCTTACCGGTTTGCCCTGATCGCATCAATTGGTTCTGTTGCTGGCGGTGCTCTGGGTTATTTAATCGGCTGGGGATTGTGGGATATGGTTGGATCCTACTTTTATCAATACGTCCCCGGCGTATCTGTCGCCGGTTTTGAACAAGTCGGTGGATTGTTTGAACATTATGGTTTCTGGATTATTTTTGCCGCTGGTTTTACTCCGATTCCCTACAAAATTTTTACTATTGCTGCTGGTGTTTTCAGCCTGAATTTTCCTGTCTTCATGTTAGCTTCCTTAATCGGTCGCGGTTTGCGGTTTTATCTGGTAGCGGCGATGTTTTATTATTATGGAAAGCCAGCACGAAAGTTGATAGAAAAATATTTTAATCTTTTATCTATCCTATTGCTCATTATTCTGATAGGTGGCATTCTTCTATTTAACAGAGCGTAGCGAAAATCTCGGGGGCTTGCCCCCGTGCTGGATAGTGTAGACTGGGCTTGTCCCAGTCTGTATTATTCAGGACATGGAACTTCAGAGAAATACGCATCATGTTTTTAGG
>JAKIUD010000126.1 GCA_021647765.1 Desulfuromusa sp.
AGACGGCTAGCGATATTACGAGCTGCATCAGTGATGAGATTCATAGCTCATGATATACCACAGGAAGCGACTCAACGCAAACTTGAGAACAGCATAACTACTTGACTTTATTGAATAAAATGGAGCTACAGAATTGCCGTCAGGAGACGGTTAATAACTTATGCACGAGGGGGTTCTCGCCGCTTCTCAGGATGGCAGGACGGGGTGCTTACGGGTGAACAGGGGGCATTGCTGAGAGAATTTGAGAAAATTGCGATCCGCAAAAAATTACATTTACCAGCAGAAATAATGAAATAAACTGAAAAAACTGTCAGAACCTGAGCCACTATATGAAATATCCAGTTTTCCCGCTTACAGGTTGACTTTCATATTAACAGGCTGGTAATTTCAATATGTGCAAATAACACGCTAGGGGCGTCTTGGATACTGAGAGTTCCAGACTTACTGGAACGACCCTTGGAACCTGATCCGGCTGATACCGGCGTAGGGAAGCGGCAATAGATACCGATAGAAATTATCGGCAGCCGCCTTTTGGCGGTTTTTTTATTTTGATTTAAACAATGTTGATATACCTGAACGAAAAACCAATTGAAATCAATCGTGGCACTCGATTATATGAACTTCGCAAGAAGCACAAAGCGAATGCCGATCTGTTGATTGTCAACGGTTATCCAGCAGGCACTGATCGAGAGCTGAATGACAGTGATCATGTCATCTTGATTCAGCGGGGAGAACAACCTTCTGCGGAAGAGTTAGAGAATCTGATGATGGCTCGACATACCCCAGGCGTACACAAGATAATCAAGCAGGGATGTGTTGGGATTGCTGGAGCAGGGGGACTTGGTTCTCAGGTGGCAATTGCCTTGGCAAGGGTTGGTATCGGACAACTGAATATTGCCGATTTTGACGTTGTAGAACCATCAAATTTGAACCGTCAGCAATATTTTATTGATCAGATTGGTATGCCCAAGGTGATCGCCTTGCAAAACAACTTGCAACGAATTAACCCCGCCAGCAAAATAAAGATCTTCAATCAGAAAGTAACACCCGAAAACATAACCGATTTTTTTGGCGAGGTTGACATTCTGGTTGAAGCCTTTGATACAGCTGATCAGAAAGCCATGTTAACAAACTATTTTCTTTGCAATTATCCGGAGAAATTCCTGGTAGCCGCATCGGGAGTTGCTGGCTACGAGGCATCCAACACTATTCGTACAACCAAGATAACGGATCATTTTTATCTATGTGGTGATGGTGTCACCGCTGCAGCGCCTGGGTGTGGACTGATGGCTCCTCGCGTGGGTATCGCTGCACATCATCAGGCTAATGCGGTGCTGCGCCTGCTGTTAAACAAATCTCCAGAATGAATTAATTATGAAACTAATTATCAACGGTAAAACAAAAGAATATCAAGAAAGCCTGACTGTTCAACAACTCTTACAAAAGTTAAATCTATCCCCTGATCGGGTGGTTGTTGAATTAAACCGTCAGATACTTTCACCCGATATACACGTTAAGACACAACTTAAATCGGAAGACACCATTGAACTGGTTCAATTTGTTGGTGGCGGTTAAATTAAGGATAATTCTATGGATCAATTGATTATTGCTGGTCGGAAATTCAAATCACGATTGCTTGTCGGTACTGGCAAGTTTGCGTCAAATCAAGCGATGGTTGCGGCAATGGAACACTCAGGCAGCAACATTGTCACTGTCGCTCTACGCCGGGTTGATATTGACAACCCTGACGATTCGCTGTTGTCACATATCGACCCTGAACGATATTTTTTACTGCCAAATACCAGTGGTGCTCGTGATGCTGAAGAAGCTGTCCGTCTGGCTCATCTGGCTCGTGCTGCTGGCTGTGAACCCTGGATTAAACTGGAAGTCACCCCTGATCCTTATTATCTACTTCCAGACCCGATTGAAACCCTCAAGGCGGCAGAGATTCTGGTTAAGGACGGTTTTGTAGTGCTTCCCTACATGCCTGCTGATCCGGTTCTGGCTAGGCATCTCGAGGAAGCTGGCACCGCAACGGTGATGCCGTTGGGAGCCCCGATTGGAACCAATCAGGGAGTTAGAACCCGTGACCTCATTGCCATTATTATTGAGCAGGCAAATATTCCGGTGATTGTCGATGCCGGCCTTGGAGCACCATCACATGCGGCAGAAGCAATGGAGATGGGAGCCGCTGCCGTTCTGGTTAATACCGCCCTTGCTGATACCCCCGACCCGGCACTAATGGGTCAAGCTTTCCGTAAAGGAGTAGAAGCCGGGCGCGAAGCCTACCTGGCAGGACTCGGTGCACAGCGTCAGCAAGCCGAAGCATCAAGCCCATTAACTGGGTTTTTAAGGAATAATCGATGAGTTTTCAACAACAGCTTGAACTCTACCCACAGGCGGAAATACAACATCGTATTTCCACTACGACACCAGAGCAAATCGACCATGCGCTGCGGCAACGGCGTTTAAATATAACCGATTTTTCCAGGCTGCTTTCCCCAGATATCACTGATTATCAGCTTGAACTGATGGCTGAACGTGCCCAACGCATTACTCGACAAAGGTTCGGTCGAACCATTCTCCTTTATACACCCCTTTATTTATCCAATGAGTGCTTCAATGGCTGTAAATATTGCGGGTTCAGTGCTGACAACCATTTTCCCCGCAAGACTTTGACTTTGAAGGAAATTGAACGGGAAGCAAAAATTCTCCGTAGCCAGGGATTCCGGCACATGCTGCTATTGACCGGTGAAGCGCCCAAGGTTGCTGGCATCGATTACCTTGAAAGTGCTATCAAAATCATTAAAAAATACTGCGGATCTGTTTCTATAGAAGTTTTCCCCATGGATAGAGACGGTTATCAGCGTATGGTTACTGCCGGTGTCGATGGATTGACTGTGTACCAGGAAACTTACGATCCTGAACTCTATAGTCAACTCCATCCCTATGGCCCTAAAAGTAACTATCAATATAGACTCGATGCTCCAGAACGAGCCGGCATGGCAGGATTGCGCAGAATCGGGATCGGTTCATTGCTTGGGCTGGGAGACAGTTTGAGTGATATCTTTTACAGCGGTTTGCATGCACTTTATCTGGCACGCAAATTCTGGCGAACCCAAGTCTCCCTCTCGTTTCCACGACTCTGTCCGGCAGATGGAGGGTTTCAGCCAAACAGGGTTGTCGATGATCGGCAGCTCACTCAGTTTATCTGTGCCATGCGCCTGTTGATCCCTGATGCAGGACTAATTCTTTCAACTCGTGAAAGCGCCGAACTACGCAACAACCTGCTCCCCCTGGGTATTACTCAGATGAGTGCCGGATCCTGTACTGCCCCTGGCGGTTATGGAGAAAAGAGTCCGGACGCTGAGCAGTTCTCCATCAACGACCAACGTTCCCCTGCCGAAGTAGAAGAACTATTAAAATCACGCGGATATGAAGCTGTATGGAAAGACTGGGATGGTGCATTTTTAAATAAAGCGGGCTGATGACTGAATCATTGCCAAATTTATACCTGATAACAGACCGTCACCAGATGCAAAATGGTCGCCAGTTACTGGAGGTGATCGAAGAACTGTTACTGGCGGGGTTAAAAATGGTTCAATTGCGTGAAAAGGATCTACCGGCAGCTGAACTCTATCCTCTGGCTAAGGAACTTCGCTCCCTGACTCAACAGCACAAATGCCTCTTGCTGATTAATGATAGAATCGACCTGGCTCAAGCAATCGGTGCAGATGGAGTTCACCTTGGAAATCACTCGCTACCAATAAACGTAGCCAGACGGATCCTTGGTGCAAAATTCCTGATCGGAGCCTCCACCCATTCCAGGGATGAGATCGAGGCAGCTCAAAATCGAGGGGCTGATTTTGTCACCTACGGCCCGATTTATTTCACTCCTTCTAAAGCAGTCTATGGTGATCCGCTTGGTATCGCATCCTTACCGTCTATTTGTGCCAACTGTAACATTCCGGTCTATGCTCTCGGGGGAATCAAGGCGAACAACACGAAGGCAACCCTCCAAGCAGGTGCTCATGGTGTGGCAATGATTTCTGCTCTCCTGGCAGATTCATCACCAACACAAGCTTATCAAGAGTTCGCCCTGAGCCTGTAGTTTTTCAAGTTGCTCCCACAACCCCATTCCAGTCAGCAGAAATACCGTTATGTGAGGCAACAGAACCAAAAAAAGGGTCATCAAATGTAATTCCCGACTTCCGCACAACACTACACTCCTAAAAAATAAAATCCTTTAAAATCAATGAGATAGAAAAATGAGATTTGAGGTGTAAAATGTAGTGCCCTAGCATATTTCTTGCTTGACTATTGTTGCA
>JAKIUD010000042.1 GCA_021647765.1 Desulfuromusa sp.
AGGATATCACTGGTTCGAGCATACCTGCTGGTCAGGGTCTCAACGGCATCGTATTCCTCTGGGGAAAGGGCTTTTTTGCCCCTAAAGGCGCTACAAATCGTATAGGATCGTTTTAACCAGAAAAGGGATTTTTCCATCAATTCAAGATCTTGTTGCAGGTTTTGCACATAATCATCTTGAGTCACAAGACAACCCCTTCCCTTAAAGCTATCCGAACAAACGGATCGGTCGTATCCCGGGCAATTAAGATATCAATTTTCTGTTCACCAAGTTGCTCCCATATGCTCCAGCGAATTTTCCCCGCTGCATCAGGGGAAAGGCTCTGCGACATGATGAGAAGGTCTATATCCCCACCGCGCTTAGCATCATCAACCCTTGAGCCAAATAGATAAACCTGCGCCTGGCAGTCCAAGTCATGAACAGATTCCACTATAACGGTTATCTCTTTTTCAGTTAGTCGCATAGGGGACCTTTACAATCAGCGTACTTCATAGGGACAGGCACCTGCGGAGCCATTTACAATCAGCGTACTTCATAGGGACAGGCACCTGCGGAGCCAGTCCCTATACCTTTCAGACCCTATCGGCGGCTAAGACCTTTGATCTTGCTAATAATATCCACTCAACTTTTATGTTATCTCGTTTTGCATACTCTTGATTGCTTGCACTAATCCTGGCAGCCTATCCATGCATACAGAGAAAACAACTTCGGCATCAAGATCAAAATAATGGTGACTTATGATGTCCCGAATTCCCTTAGCCCCTTTCCAATCAATTTCTGGATGAGTGGAAAGCAGCGTACCGCTGGTTATTTTGTCCAAATTTTTCAAACTCTCACCAATAGATATCAACATCATACAAATGCCATCAAGTTTATCGATGCCTGATTCGGTTACCCAAAAATCGTCAGGGGTGTTAATTGCGGCACAGCGGCGCTCGATCCGATCGGTGGCTTCAATGATTTGCTGGAGTATTTCGCTTACAAGTTCGCAATCAAACATATACGCCGTCCCGATTAATCTGTTTTTTAAGATAACTATTCATGTGTGGTCGATAGTGAACTATATCGACGGGACAATGCAATAAATCTTCAAGCTCTTGTTTTATGTGCACCATATAAAACAGATCGGGTTTTACCATCTCGATCACAACGTCAACATCACTGGCTTCGGTGGCTTCACCGCGAGCTACTGCCCCGAAGACCCCTAACCGGGTAACACCATATCTTTTTGCTAGTTCATCTTGATGCTGAGCCAATATTTTTAATATTTCAGTTCGATTCATAGCAACTCTCAGACATTTTAATGAGTGCCCCTCGGTACAATCACAATTTCCCCGAACCACCGGGGTCAGGCCTACAAATCTGCACACTTATTCCGCGGGGGCTTCCTTGACCCGCCACACGCCATGGTGTGCTTCCGTATCAGCACGGTGCGCAGTAACTTCGGCTGCAATCTTATCGATCTTCAATCCAAGGCTGGACTCAACCCGCTCCAACTTCTCCGAAAGCATCTGATGGCCCTCTGCAATGATAGCTAATTTATGATCAAAATTTTCTGAAATTACGCCGATATATTCCTGAAATTGTTCTGTTTGTTTTACAAACAAATTTTCAATAAAACGTTTATCATTCTCGTCCATATCTGCCTCCATAAATCAACGAGCCCCCCAGGCACACAACTATCAACCCTTCAACTCTTTGAATCTTTAACAGGGGCCAGGCCTTCAAACTTGCAAGATTCGCCATTTTTCTTTTCCCCTGCGAGCCTTCCCCCAATTTAACAGGGATGCACGATCATTTTCTTGATCTTTAAATATATGCCCTTAATTATCTCTTTTTGGTTCAAAATATTATTAATTGCTTGAGTCATTTCCTCAGGCTCATCGTCATATTGATGCGAAATTTCATTTCTTATTTTCCGCAAATTCATCCATTCTTTTGCGCTATTTATAAAACCTAGTTTTTCCAATTTATTTAGCATATCTATAAACGGAAACAGTTCTTCGCTTGGTTCATACTCTTTTAGGATCAATCGAAACAGCTTGTCTCCCAGGGTATCTTGAAGTTTTGCAAATCTAAAAAGGTACTGATCAATATCCTGCACCTCATCCTTGGACAAATTTTTATATTGTTCGACTGATAATGGCAACAGAGGACCTATATCAGCGTAGGCCTCTTCTATTCGCTGTAGATGTTTGTCACATTCGCTTAAATATCTTGTTATTTTAATTTTAGCCAGGTTCAATTCAATCCCTTTTTTTGCCTCTACCTCTATGAGTCGGTCGGTCGTAGACGCAAGAATAACATCTATTTTTTGTTCACCTATGACATCTTGCAAATCGGACAAATACGTTATTTTTTTATCAAATTTATCGGCATCATCATAATCAATAAACAGGTCGATATCTCCACCTTTTTGACTATCATCAACCCGGCTGCCAAAAAGATAGATTTGAACATCGACCCCAAAAACGCGGTTCTTTATCTTTAGAATATTGTCTATTTCAAATCTCGATAATCGCATATTAGCTGTCTTCGTTAAAATGATGGGCTAAAATTTACGACAACTGCATAGCCACCCTAAATATTCCAGAGGCTGCCACACCTAAACTTAGGCGGTGGTTTCAGGTGTTGAAGCTTTCGCCGAAACAGAATTTGGCCAAACCAAAACAAGCAAGACCGAGAACATGCCACCCAGCAAGACCGACAACACCAGAATCAGCAATGATTTTGCTGGCAACAAAGAACCAACCACCCCCGGTGAGCCTAGCGGCTGATAGAAATCCCCATAGGCTTGCCGTCTGATAATACGGGCAGTTTTCAAGAGAGACGCATACTCCTGACTAATTTCCAAAAACTCCCGCTCTGCGTTTTGATAAAAAACTTTATCATTTGCAACAACACTCTTACCCGCTGAGCGACTGAGCTCTGTCTGCAGTGATGCTTTTTTGGCAATCAATTTGCGCCGCGCAGTCAACACATCACGCATATAATCTGACAACGAAGCCTGATTCGCCAACTCGACGACCTGCTTCAGGGCATCATCGCCAAACTGAACCATTTCACCTCCGCCATTTTTTACACCAGATTGCGGGGTACGAATCCGAAAATTCTTAAGATCGGCAAGGCTTCGGTCAAGTTCTTCAATATTTCTGTCTAGCTCGTCTATTTTATAACCGATTTCGACCTTGAACGTTTTTGCTACAGCATCGGGATTATCAAATGAACCAGAAAAAATGGTTCGGAAATATAGAATATTAAAATCCTGCAAACGGCTCTGAAGGTCAGAGCTATTAAAACCGCCATCGCTAACGATTGCCTTCAATCTATTATCTGCGGTCAAAAATTTAAGCCCAGCATCCATCCGCTTGAGTGTACTTCTGGCCGAGAGGATATCTGCGGTTGTCAGCAAGGGATTATCCTTACCCAAAATAGATACATTATCTAAAGCGCTATCGATAATAACCCTGTATTTGCGCGTAAAGACTTCAGTCCAGGCTCTTGGAATAGCATTTGCCAGCACTGCCCCCTGGGCAGGAGAAATACCAAGCATCGCATGATTTACAGTTATCTTGAGGCCACTGGTTGAAACCTGTTGCAACTCATCCTGATAGGCCCTATTCAGGGCAGCGATATCGGTTGCAGACAATTTTTTATTCGCAAGTCTTATTTGATATATCTTCTGAATCCCGATTGTCGTTGGTGCCCCATAGTCAACCTGCAGTGCCTTACGCAGGTCATCATCAACGGCAAGATGCAACGAAGCCGCCGCACGTTCAAGCACCTCTGGAATCAACAGATCTTGCGGTGAAAAAGTTGCGCCATTGGGATAGGTCGATTTATCTATGCCCTGCAAATGGACGAATAAAACGGTTGGCGATTCTGTCTTTGCGGCAATGCCAAACACAACAATTGCGCCAAGCAGCAGGAACAAAAACGGAACAACAACCAGAACCCCGCGTCTCTGCCACAGTTTCTTAACTATATCTGTAATTGAAATTTCATCAGTTGACATATGGTTCGTTGTTTCTGCCTGCACTTGATTATTCATTCCCTTGACCCCGTTCATCTCTCTGATAATAAATTAGATACTGCAATCGTCTGTTCCATAAAAATCTCTATACCACTCAACAAACCGACCAACTCCATGCTCTATCGAAGTTTCCGGTTTAAACCCGACGTCACGCACCAGAGCATCAACATCGGCAAAGGTTTCGGGAACATCACCGGGCTGAATCGGCAACATCTCTTTGATTGCCTTTTTCTCCAGAGCGCGTTCAAGCGTCTCTATGAGATACATCAATTCAACCGGTTGGTTATTGCCAATATTGTAAATACGACAGGGGGCCTGACTGCTGGCGGGGTCGGGATGCTCTGCAGACCAGTCCGGATTGGAAGCAGCAACACGGTCTAAAACCCGCACTACGCCCTCAACTATGTCGTCAATATAGGTAAAATCACGCTGCATTTTTCCGTAATTAAATACCTGAATCGGCTCTCCGGCCAGAATTGCCTTGGCAAACAAAAACATCGCCATATCGGGACGCCCCCAGGGGCCGTAAACGGTAAAAAATCGCAATCCTGTCGTCGGCAAACCATACAGATGGCTATAGGTATGCGCCATCAGTTCGTTCGATTTTTTGCTGGCAGCATAAAGCGATAAAGGATGATCCACATTGTCATGCACCGAAAACGGCATGGCGGTATTGGCACCGTAGACTGATGAAGAGGAGGCATAGACCAGATGCTTGATATTGTTATGTCGGCAGCCCTCCAGAATATTGACAAACCCCTGAATATTACTATCGATATACGCGTGGGGATTGATCAATGAATAACGGACACCTGCCTGGGCAGCAAGGTTGACAACCTTGTCAAATTTTTCACTCTCAAACAGATCAGCTATGCCCTGTCGATCGGCCAGATCCAGTTTAACAAAACGGAAACTGGCTTGCCCTTCGAACTGTTCCAGGCGTGCCAGCTTCAGGTTGACATCGTAATAATCGTTCAGATTATCCAGACCGATAACTTCATCTCCCCGAGCAAGAAGATATTTTGTCAGATGTGAACCGATAAATCCGGCGGAACCGGTTACTAGAATTTTCATAGTGTTATCCAAATCTCCTTACTCCGCATAACAGATAGCCCAATAAAAACGGGAGGGAAAAATCCCCTCCCGTCATTGTAGCTGCGAAAGCGACCAAAAATCAGTAACTATTTCTTTTTCTTCTTTCCTACAGTGACTTGATCACGCAGTTTTTCCAATATTTTCTCACCAATACCATTGATTTCAACAATTTGATCCACACTGGTAAATTTATGCTTATTGCGATATTCAACAATTTTTTGTGCTTTTGCCGCACCAATACCCTTTAATTCGACCAGTTGCTCTACGGTCGCGGTATTAAGATTGATTTTTCCCTGTGCAAGTACAGGCTGTCCAACAACGCACAATGTCAAAACCAGCAAACTGACAACAAGAAAATTTCTTACTTTTTTCATGGTAATCCCCCAATAAGTGAAGTATCCATAGTCTATCTGAACAACTCGGTGAAATGTCTTACAAAGAATGGCCCCCTTCGCGCATGTTCAGGATGAACACCTGAGAAGGTTAACATCACACCAGAGGAATACAAAGAAAAAAATATTAGTCTTTCTCGAGAAACCATCTATAAGCATCTCTCAGGCCATTTTCCAGATCACATGATGCCTGCCAACCAAGCCTATTGAGTTTTGACACATCCAGTAGTTTACGCGGTGCACCATCAGGCTTGGATGGATCAAATACTAGCTCTCCATTAAAACCTGTCACCCGGGCTATAGTTTCTGCCAGCTCGCGGATGCTGCAGTCCACCCCGGTACCGACATTGATATGTGACAGCATCGGTTGGATGTGATCTTGATAGACTTCTTTTTCGAGATTCATCACGTAGACACTCGCAGCAGCCATATCATCAACGTGAAGAAATTCTCGCTTCGGCGTCCCACTCCCCCAGATAATCACTTTTTTCTCACCACTCTGGACAGCTTCATGAAGTCGGCGTAGCAGCGCTGGAACCACATGACTATTTTCTGGATGGTAATTGTCTCCCGGTCCATACAGATTGGTCGGCATGACACTGCGGTAATCTCGCCCGTATTGCCGATTATAGCTTTCACAGAGCTTGATTCCGGCAATTTTGGCAATGGCATAGGGTTCATTGGTCGGTTCAAGGACACCTGTCAATAGTGCCTCCTCGTTCATCGGCTGCTCAGCGTATTTGGGATAGATACAGGATGAGCCGAGGAACAGCAGTTTTTGCACACCATTCTGATGTGCAGCCTGAATAACATTGGCTTCAATCAACAGATTTTCATAAATGAATTCAGCAGGATAGATGTTATTGGCGTAAATCCCCCCAACCTTGGCAGCAGCCAGATAAACCTGATCAATCCGATTCTCCCGAAAAAACCAGTTGACCTGATTTTGCTCCAATAAATCCAGCCTGTTGCGTTCCTCCACCAGAATATCCTTATACCCCAAAGAGGTAAGCTGACGCACAATGGCAGAGCCAACCATTCCATTGTGCCCGGCAACGTATATCTTTTGCGCTTCAGGTTCCATTTAGTTTTCCACTGATACGGGAATATCGTAGCCATGTTTTTTCAAAAAAGCATGCCTTTGTGCAATTTTTAAATCTTCGGTGACCATTTCAACACACATCTGTTGTGTAGTCATTTCTGCAAGCCAGCCAAGTTTCTGTTTGGCCTTGCTGGGATCTCCCAATAGAGTTTCGACCTCAGCCGGCCGAAAATAACGTGGATCGATGCGGACAATAATGTCTCCCGATTTTAAAGCTGGTGCTTTGTCACCAACAATATCCTCAACAATACCCTGCTCTTCCAATCCATCACCAACGAACTTCAAAGTGATCCCCAATTCCACAGCTGCCCAGCGGATGAAATCACGCACGGAATATTGTTCCCCGGTCGCAATCACATAATCGTCTGGTGTCTCCTGCTGCAACATTAACCACTGCATGCGAACATAATCCCTGGCGTGACCCCAGTCGCGTAATGCATCCATATTACCCATGTACAGGCAGCTTTCCAAACCTTGTGCGATATGAGACAGCCCGCGGGTGATCTTACGGGTGACAAAGGTTTCACCACGGCGTGGTGATTCATGATTAAATAGAATTCCATTGCAGGCATACATACCGTAGGCTTCCCGATAGTTTACGGTAATCCAGTAAGCATAGAGCTTGGCTACAGCGTAAGGAGAACGGGGATAGAAAGGGGTAGTTTCCTTCTGCGGGGTTTCCTGAACCAACCCATAGAGCTCAGATGTTGACGCCTGGTAAAAACGGGTTTTCTTCTCAAAGCCAAGTAAACGGATAGCTTCCAGCAGACGCAATGTCCCCATACCATCGACATCGGCAGTGTATTCAGGGGCTTCAAAGCTGACCGCAACATGGGATTGTGCCCCAAGATTATAGACTTCGTCCGGCTGAACCTCTTGTAAGATTCGGGTCAGGTTGGAAGAATCGGTCAGATCGCCATAATGCAGTACAAAATTTTGGTTTTCAACATGCGGGTCTTGGTAGATATGATCAACCCGCTGGGTGTTAAATGAGGAAGCTCGGCGTTTGATGCCGTGGACTTCATAACCTTTTTCAAGCAATAATTCAGCGAGATAGGAGCCATCCTGACCGGTCACTCCCGTGATAAGAGCCTTTTTAATCATAAAGAAAACCTTCTTCCAGACACATCGGATTCACGCCTGTAGCGATATACCACACTGCTGTAGATTTATTTTGTAACAACACTGCGCAAACGAACACGAATTTTTTCAATAAAGTCTCGCGCAGCAACAGCCGGGCTGTTCTTACGCAACTGCCTGCGAGAGGCAACAACAGCACAGATGAAAGAATCACTCTGTAGCGCATGTCTCGTTTCAATTTCCCGGGACAGCACGGCAAAAAGATTGTACTCCTCCAAGACCTTCTTCCGTGCCTCCACGATATATGGCAACCGACGCTGGTATTCATCATCTCTGATCGCCCTTTGGATAATTTCACAAGCTCCATCCAGATCAAAAATATCAATCGGGATAAAGCTTTCTTCAGGAAAATAATCTGTAGCATTCGGGCAGCCAAAATAGAAAGGGAGGCTCAACCCGAGAAAAGGGTCTGCGAGCTTTTCCGTCCAATGATGTTCACCCTGAAAATTTTCTATAGCAATATGATATCGGTACTCATCCAACGCCTCAGCCTTATCCTCCATATCTCTGACGCCATGGCCAAAAGTATCCAGCTCCGGGAGTTTTTGTTTTAGATCCTGGGTAAACTGGTAGCGTTTGTTATGTAGAGTGTGCCTTTGCTTTTTGTTTGAACATACGGTCGAAATAATTTTAGTCTTCTCGAAAGCAGGAGTCGCCACAATATCATCATAACTGCGCAATTTTTCATTCCCCCAGCCATAGAACCACTGTAGAGCCGGTTGAGAAAATATTCGATCATTATGGGATAAAGACCACTCAGGTTGGCTGGTTAAAACGCAGCCGAACTGTTTTGTAAAATCATTGCCGTAGGACTTAATCGACGGGGGTTCAGTTGTCACCAATAGAGTATTCCGTTGCGGGCAGGCAAGAATCTCTTCCACATGGGGGGCGGGCAGATCATTATAAACAACGAACCAATCATAATCCCTGGCAGAGGGATCAAATATAAATTCACAGTTTTTCCAAACCGCGACCCCACCAGGAAACTGCCGCAGCCAGAGTGGCGCATTGAGAGTACAGAATTTGACCCTGATTTTGTTATGATTTCGATCCATGTTGTCAAACTCCAAACATACCGTCCATTAGCACCCCTTATTTCCAGTAGTCCTCAATCCACAGGGTCGGTTTGACAACCTTATACAAGCGCTTCCAGAAAGGAATCTTGACAACCTCAGACCAGACCCCCTTAACTGCCTCATGGGGGTTTGGAGATCCATGGAAAACCAGAATCTTGGCCCCTACAGGAATTTTAGCAGTCATAAAGTGTCGCAACGGCCCGGCAGGCAAACAGTGAAAACGAAAGCTACGACACCAGCTGTCAGGCCAGAAATTAAGTTTACCAAATTTTTTGATCACCTGATCGGACAGATATTCCTGACTAGCAGTAAAAAACCGATCCACAACTTCTTTTGGGTGCTGTTCAAAATATTCTTTAACAAACCCGAGATGACCGACAACCCAGGAATAGCATGAAGCCTGCCCGACATGATCACCCTTAGTGTTCCAATCATTAATAATCTGGAATTCAGTATCTTTTGGATGGGTAAAAAAACAGTCGATATTGTCAACTATAACAATATCTAAATCAAAATAGAAAACCCGTTGACCATGTAACCCACCCAAATCATCATCACACAATCCAGCTTCTTTACGATATGAGTATTTGTTATCTTCCTGGCTGACCTTTAACACAGGGAGAGGTCTTACGATAACCTTATCATTCAGCCCTTCTTTATTGTCCGTAAAACAATAGAAATTAAAGGGAAACGTAGTATTTCGCTCAACCATGCGATAAAGACGATTGACATATTCTGGTCCATAGCTATGTCCCCATTTTATACAAATTACATTATAATGCTTAATCTTTTCATTAATATGATCCTTGTATTCCATATGCTGGCCTTTAAATTACATCCTGTTTGTAATGCAGATCAGGAATGTCGAATGAATTAACCAAGAACTAATTCTGGACAGGAAACGAATCTGTAGGCGATTGTTCCCGGGAAGTAGTCACTTCAGGCACTTTGGCTATGCATATCGCGAAAAACAGATAAAAAAAGATCAACGTCATATTCGGTTTTGCCCAGATTGATAAAAAAGCCTGGCCATCTACCAACCAAGCAATCAAAGCAGAAACCAAGAGTGCTCTCTGGTGTGGATCAGGATTCAATATAAAAAGCTGCCTGATTGTATAACAGAGAAATAGCACAAAACATGTAAAAACAGCCAAGCCAGAAAAACCCATCGTAACAAAAGCCTCAAGAAAAATATTATGTGGGCTGCCGTAAGGTATAACTCTTTTTTCTCTTAAGAATTGGGGGCCATCAATTCCCAGTCCCCAACAGGGACTTTTCTCAAGAACATAGTTTATATACTTAATGCCTCCCTCAATCCTTCTAGACGTATGAATTTTGGAAACAGCCAAAGGGTCTCCCGAACTGATATAAGCAACAGAGATAAGAGCAGTCAGAGAAAATACAACTATTGCAAATCCAACAAGAAGGCCTCTCTTCCCATAACTTGAGATATACAAATAAATAACCCCAGATACAACGGTTGTTATTATGGCTGTTCTTCCATGCGAAGCCAGTGTCGCTAAAACAAAAAGCAAAAGTAAGACTGCGTTTAATCGTGATTTATTGTTAAAATAATAATACAGTAAAAAACAAAACCCTAGAGCTAGAAAATTTTGAGCTGAATGATACATTGCTTGGTGAAATTTAATTTCTTTAAAATGAGCCACGGACTGTATTAAGTTAATATCCGAGAAGTAACTTAAAATTATTATAATTGACAATATTGAAGTAGAGTAAAAAAAATATTTTAATGCATACAGCTGATTATTATTTGAATTTTCTGAATTATAAAACAAATATTCAGAAATGTAACAAGACGTAAGGGTCATCAATGCAACAGTAATGTTTTTAGAAATATCGTTAAGAAAACTAAAATCTGTAGGAATGAAATTTATTATTAATGTGAAAATAAAATAAATTAAAACTGAAAGGATAACAGGTGAAAGTTTTTTATTCGAAAAACTTTTTTTAAAACAGAATATCAAAAAAAGAAAAGCAATAAGGGCAAAATGAATATAAAAGAGCGCCCTCCCTAGATGTAAGAAAAAAAGCATCATTGCGAATAATGCAGAAATATGTTTTTCCTTCATAAAAATATTTATTCCACGATTGTTGAATACAGGAACCAAATGCACCAATTTTTGAATGTTAATCATTTATTTAAATTCAAGCACCTTACGATAAACATCCAAAGTTTTAGTAACCATTGTGTCAAGAGTAAATTCCTGCCTTGCAAAGGAGAAAGCGTGATCGGAGATAAGTGACAACTCTGAGGAATTTACAACAGCCCAAATCAATTTGTCATGAAGTTTCTTGACACTATTTGGTGGAACAATAAAGGTTGAACCAATAATTGACCTAATATCAGCAACATCTGTTGAAATGAGCGGACAAGAATGTGTTAAGGTTTCTGCCATAACATAAGAAAAACCTTCACGCCGTGAAGCAATAACAGTTAAATCCGCGCTCTTAATTATACTTTTAACATTTTTTTGAAAACCGGCAAAAGTGACTTGATCTTTTAGCTTCAAAGAGAACACTTGCTTTTGAAGCTTTTTCATTTCAGGACCATCACCAACAATTAATAAATGCGCATCAACTCCCACAAAAGCCCGAAGAAGCAGATCAAACCCCTTAACCTCAACAAGACGTCCGATTGAAACAACAAGAAATGCTGTTGGATCAATATTAAATTTCTGCCTAATAGTGGATTTATTTTCTTTACTTACTTCATATGAACAAGGAATGCCATTATAAATGACTGATATATTTTGGTTTTTCACCATCTCTGAAATTTTCTGAGATACACAAATAACATGATCCGGTCTGCGAAATGCCTTAACATTTTTCTTCAACCCGTGGAGAGTAGAAACTAAATGGAATGAATTTATTCTTTTCAACATTGCCAACATCATAGTTGCCTTGTTGGCATGAGTATGGACTATATCATAGCCCTCTTCGCGCAGGACATGGAAGATTCTCCACAAAGCAATAGGGTTAAAACGGCTACAGCTAAGATCCAAAGGAATAAATTTAATATTTTCTCTCAAATGGTCTATGTAGAGAGGGTGTCCAAGAGCCGTGACCTGGCAGTCTGTCCGATCGGCAAGAGCGTTGCATAGATCAATAAAATGCTTTTCCAGACCTCCGATCTGATGGCAATCGCCGCCGATAATTTGACAAATTCTTAGTGTACTCACGTTACGATACCAACAGCCAAACGGCTAAAGTTAAAAGATGCCAACCACGTTAAGAAAAGTGTCATTTTCTAAGAAATAGTCATCAGCTGCAATCTATGAAATCAAGGGAATATATCACGATAGACACCGACAGTTTTTTCAACCATCTGTTCCAGGCTGAACTCTTCCACAACCCTATCTCTCAGACTCAGAAATGACATTTTCTGAATGCTAGCAATCTTCCCAGAGAGCCTTTCGTAATCCCCGACAGAGAACAAGCTCCCCGTCTCTCCCTCCCTCACAATATCCAAAATACCACCATGATTTGTTGCAATGACAGGAACATTCATTGCAAGGGCCTCAGCAGCTGTGCGACCAAAACTCTCAGGCTTTTTAGAGCAAACCACGAGGATGTCACTCAATGAAAAAATTTCAGCAATTTTATTATGGCTACCAGCAAAATGGATAAACCCATTGGCTCCAAATTCTGTCACAATATTGCGCAGGAATGCAAAATAACCTTGCTTATCCTGCCGGACTCCACCAACTATCAGCCCACAAATATTCGGAATCTTTTCTTTTGCCGCGACGAGTCCCCGGATAAAGGTTTCATAATCTTTCAGCTGGGTAATCCGTCCGACAGAAGTCACAACAAATCGATCATCAAGCTGATATTTTTCTTTAAAACGGAGAATAAACTCTTGATCAATATTTTTCGGATCAAAAAGCTCAAGATCTACACCACGTGGAATAACTGAAATTTTTTCATCGGGAACCTGATAATGCTGCTGGATGTACCCTTTTATCGCATTACTGACGCAGATCACCCGATCTCCATAAATCATCACCCGGCTATAAGCGTTGACACTGTTGAACCCATGGACTGTCGTAACAAAAGGAATTGTCAGGGTTTTATTTGCAAGATAAGCAATCCATGCAGGAACGCGACTGCGAGCATGAAGAATGTCTGGCGCAACCTTTTCCAGCAATTTTCTCAGTTGATAAATCCGGAGTGGTGCAGTCAGTGGGTTCTTGCTACAGAGATCAAAACAGATATGCCTGCCACCATCAGTATCAATCTGTTCGGCCAGCTTTCCACCAGCACTGATAACTATGCTGTCAATCCCACGCTTCACCATCTCGCGGCTCAGCTCTACAGTGCCCCGCTCAACCCCTCCCTCATTCAATTCAGGTAATAATTGAACAATCTTCACAACCGCACTCCATTTAACATCTCAGCCAGATTAATTTTTTCAGCAGCACGACCAACCTGACCGTTGAATAGATGGAGACAATCTTTCTCAGATAATAACTTTAGTAATTTATTAAATTTACTCCCCTTTGGCAGTTTGTTATCAAAAGGCAGCACTTCAACGCAGCTGTGTCCAAAACTGACGGCTTCACTGAGCATCGAACTCGAATCGGCAGTCAGAAAAACATATTCACTGTGTTGCAGATAATCAGAGATCGGATTGATCTGCTCCTGTGAGTAATAAACACCCCGATCATAATTGAATTCACGGAGCATTTTTTCAACAGCCTCCGGAGTACGCCTTGAGGTTGTCAGCCAGACTTTATGCTTGGGAAACAGTTCAAAAACTTTTGTCACTTGTTGCCTTAACTGACCTGCATCCATTTTAGAGTGTTGACTGTCACCACCGATAATCAACGCAATGTACTTTTCACCTGAATGTGGTTGCACGATTCCTTGCGGTTCAACATAGGTTAAATTAATCGGCAAGGAAATAACATTTTCCAGTGCTGGCGGATCGTCATGCTGTTGTGCAATGATCAGATCAAAATCCAGCCTGTAGCCTTTTGGCAACATAATGGCAACGGATTTACAAGCCAAGTGTTTTGCCAGGGTTCGGTTTGCATAGTAAGTCCCTGAACCAGCTGAGACAACTGCAGTATAATCACCCCGCATAATTTCTGTACTGAATAAAGCAGCGGAGTGAACCCCTAACCGATCAAGCAGATAGGATAATGCCTTCGCCCCGCGAAATTTAAAGCTGACGGGACTCAAATCAAAGTCATAGCCAAGATGTTTAGCAAAAGCAATCGACTGGTTGACATGGCCAGGCTTTCCATCACTCAAAATCAGGAGTCGTTTCGCTTTCACAGAAATATCTCAGTAAGATTCGGCTTCATCAATCAGCATAATCGGAATATCGTCACGGACTGGATAACGCAATCGACACGCTTCACAGAGGATAAAGTCTCCTTCAGTAGCAATCTCAACAGGTTGCTTACATTGGGGACAGGCTAAAATTTCCAATAACTCAGAACGGACAGACATTTATTAACTCCATAAACGTTTAGTCAAATCAGCAAATAAACCAGTTGAGTTTTCAATTACGATATCCATCGGCACATAATAACAGGGTAATTCAAACATATCAGCCGCCAGTTTGACAGCATCTTTTTCAGTTGTGATCAGGGCATCAATATCAGTTGTCGCTTGCTGTAACTGTTCCAACAGTTGAGCTTGATACCCAGCGTGATCAGCAAAAGAGAGTTTCTTCTTCAATGATAACCCATAATTCACTAAAGCAGAGAAGAAGTTTTCAGGATTAGCAATCCCGGCAAAAGCCAGCAATTTAAGTTTTTTCAACTGATTGACAGGGAGCGACTCTCCGGTAAGATTCACTGCGATATCAGATAGCTGATGGTGGCTGATATAGGGTTGAAATCCCATAAAAGCAGAATATTTTTGACCTGCTGTACGTGTCATAAGTAAGAAGTCGGCACGTTTCAAAGCTTGCGGAAATTCGCGAAGATTCCCCGCCGGCAAAGGCCAACCATTCCCCAGGGGATGAGTGGAATCGAGCAAAACCAGATCAATATTCCGTTTGACCGCCCGGTGTTGAAACCCATCGTCAAGAATAATCACATCAGCGATCTTTGATTGTTCCAAATCTTTGATACCATTGACCCGCTTTCTTGAAATGATAACGGGACAATCAGGGTTTCTCTTTGCCAGGAGATAGGGCTCATCTCCACATTCAGCGGCAGTCATTAGAATTCCGTCTCCAGACGAAACAATCCCGACATCACCGCTAAAACTCCCACCATAGCCACGACTGACAATAGCAGGACGTCTCCCCTGCTGTTGAAACTCTTTTACCAGCCAGTCAACAACAGGAGTCTTTCCTGTCCCGCCAGCAGAGAGGTTTCCGACAGAAACAATCGGCAAGATTGATCGATAGGAAGAAAATAGGTTGGAGTCATAACAAAAATTACGCAGCCAGCCGACAAGACCATAGAGACAAGAGAATGGGAGGAGAAAAAGGATCACTATCGATTCTAAAATGTTTTTAGCGCCCTGGGACACAAGTCGACGATGAAAAGCTATCAGCCTATTCATTTAGCGCAAAACTTTAGAGATATGCCGCATGGTACGCTCGGTTGTCCCGGCGTTTTCTATAATTAAAGAACTGCCCGCCTCCCCCATAGCCCGGCAACGAGCGGGATCATTCAACATAACGACACTCTGCCTTACCAGCCCCTGTTGATTTGCAATTTTCACCCCAGCACCAGCCCGAATCAATTTTTCAGAAATTTCTTTAAAATTATGGACATACGATCCAAATATAACTGGTTTTGACAACAACGCCGCCTCTAAAAGATTATGACCACCAATGGGAACCAGACTACCACCAACAAAAACCAGGTCAGCAACACTATAAAAGTCAAGAACCTCACCAAGGGTGTCAACAAGTAAAACCTCGCCGGGAGAAAGCAGCTTATCGCCTTTCTGCAAAGAACTCCGTAATCGGTACTTAAATCCAAACTCCTTCAGCAAAGACTGGATCTCCCGTTGCCGTTCTGGATGTCGTGGTATCAAAACCAACAACAGATCCCTGTCAATCTGCTCAGATATTTCCCGATAGGCATCCAATAGCTGTTTTTCTTCCCCGTCATGGGTACTTCCAGCTACCAGGATAGCAACCTGATCAGGCAATTTATATTGATTTTTTTTCTGTTGAATCTCCTCTCTGTTCATCTCGATGAGATCATGATCAAACTTGAGATTGCCAGTATTCTCAACCCACCCATCCGGGGCACCCAGGGTAATAATACGCTCAGCATCTGTCTGTGATTGCATACAGAAGGCAGAAAACTGTTCAAGAACCGGTTGCAGTAAAAAACGAGCCGCTCGATAACGGGGAAAGGAACGATCAGATATTCGACCGTTGACCAGAATCAGCGGAATGTTAAGTTGGTGGGCAAGCCGGGTGAAATTTGGCCAAATTTCAGTTTCGACAATAATGATCAATTCAGGATTGACAGTGCTGAGAGCTTTACGCACGGTCCAGGAAAAATCGAAGGGGAAAAATAGGCAAAGATCCACTTCTTTATTATCTAGAGCGACCGCATGTCCGGTCTCGGTGACATTACTCACTAGAATCAGGAAATCAGGGTATTTTGATCGAATTTGTTTTATTAAAGGAACGGCAGCTCGAGTCTCACCCACCGAAACGGCATGAATCCAAACAATCCGCCCCTTGTCAATAGCAGCCAACTGTTTTGGAGAATAATAACCTAATCGTTCTCTGATACCGCGACGACTTTTACCGTAGCGCAGTCCGCGAATCAAATAATACGGGACGAGAAATAATACCGAAAATAAAAGAAGAAAGTTATATAGCAGATACACCATACGACTCCAAATGTGCTTCAGCCTGTTGTTGATTCTTTTGCATGGCCTTTATTATCCGCTTGCGGAACAAGTCAACCCCCTCCTGTTTGTCAAAATATACCGGTTCTCCAAAAGAATAGACACCACGTCCGAACGGATATGGAAATAAAAAACGATCCCAGGATTTAAAACGATGACCGCGACTGCAGACAAATGCCATCGGGATAACCGGACGACCACTCATCCTCGCTAGTTGAACAACTCCATCTTTTAACACGTGTCGAGGCCCCTTAGGTCCATCTGGGGTTAAAACGATATCGGCTTTTTCTTGGCAAAGATCCAACATTTCCTTAAAGGCGGCTCGACCACCACGGGAGGATGAACCCCGAACCGTATCATGATCAAAATACTTCATCGTCTTTGCGAGAAGTTCCCCGTCCTTTGAAGAACTGATCAATAGCTTCGCATGCTTCTTCGGATAACCAAAAACCAATAAGAAAAGTTGATCATGCCAGAAGGGGATAATAACCTGCTCGCCCCGCTCCCATGTATCGCGAAGATAATTCTCGCCCAAAATTTCTTTTTTTAACGATAAATTAAGGACACGCATCACCCGTGACGCAATAAATGGGACAAAGGTCAACAGTAGTCGATCACCTAATTTCATTAATTATTGATCCTCAAACTGGGCATCATAAAGGCGCTTATACAGTCCACCATGTTTAAGCAACTCCTGATGACTACCCGACTCTACAACTGCCCCTTTATCAAGAACAAGAATCCGATCTGCATGCATAATGGTGGAGAGACGATGGGCGATAACAAATGTGGTTCGATTTTTCATCAAGTTTCCAAGAGCCTGCTGCACCATCGCTTCACTCTCAGTATCCAAGGCGCTGGTTGCTTCATCCAGCATGAGAATAGGGGCATCACGCAATATTGCCCGGGCAATACAGATCCTCTGCCGTTGCCCACCCGAGAGGCGCACACCGCGATCACCGATCTGTGTCTCGTAACCATCAGGCATCTGTTGGATAAATTCATCGGCATAAGCCTGGGTGGCAGCCGATTTCACCAGGGAGAAATCGGCATCAGGCTGTCCGTAGCGGATATTGTTGGCAATAGTATCGTTAAATAAAAATGTTTCCTGATCGACCAACGCCAGGCTTGCATGCAAACTTTTTTGGGTTAATCCACGGATATCATGGCCATCAATTAAGATTTGTCCCTGTTGCGGATCATAAAAACGATTCAACAGACCTATAAACGTACTTTTCCCAGCTCCGCTTGATCCAACCAGAGCAATAATTTCACCCGGCTTTGCCAGAACAGAAAAATCATGGAGCACAGCCTCTTCATCATAGGAAAAATTGATATTTTTAAACTCGACATACCCTCGACTGCGCGGCAAATCAATAGCATCTGGGGCATCTATAATTTGGCTCTGATTATCCAGCACTTCAAAAACCCGCTCTGCCGCTCCAACCGCCTGCTGGATAACATTATTGACCCGAGTCAAACGCTTTAGTGGAGTATACATCAACAAAATAGCCGCAAGAATTGAAAAAAGTTCCCCCTTGGTTATCTCTCCCAAAGCAACCTGATTCAATCCATACCAGAGGACAGCAGCAACTCCAAATGAGGTTAATAATTCCATGACTGGAGACGATGCTGCAGAATATTTATAAGATTTCTTTATAAATTTGAAAAAGTCGGCGTTTTCTCGAATGAATTTTTGTTCTTCCTGCTCTTCAGTCGCAAAAGCCTTGATCACTTTGATCCCGGAGAAACTCTGCTCAAGGACACCAGTAACTGTCCCCATTGCATCCTGACCTCTACGGGAGAATTTTTTTATTTTTTTTCCGATCGCCGCTGCTGGCCAGGCAGATGCCGGAATAACAATGAAAGCCATCAGTGCCATTTTCCAATTGGCATAGAAAGCATAGCCAGACAGGGCAATCAGAGTGAGAGTTTCACGCAGCAAAGTTACTAAAACGTCGGCAAAAGCTGCTTGCATAACATTGACATCATTTAAAATTCTGGAGATCAGGGAACCAGAAGAATTGGTGGTGAAAAAGCGCATTGATCGTTTGATAGCATGACCAAAAACCTGGTCACGGATATCTTGAATAGCATGTTGACCAGCAGTCCGAATGTTATATTCCTGGACATATCGGGAGATGCCTTTGAAAGCAGCCAGACCAACGACTAAAAAGGGGACAAGCCTTGCTAAATCCATATTTCCGGCGACAATCATGTCATCAACAAATGGCTTAACCAGATAGGCAATAACTGCATCGGAACCGGCCACTCCCAATGAGGCAACCATCGACAAGGCAATGATCCATTTATAAGGGATTGCGTATCTGACTATTCTCAAATAGATATTCTTTTGCTTATCATTTAACAGCACTAAATAACCTTTTCTATTCCATTATTTGAGCACATTTGTGCAGCGATATCACTGACACGGACAGAACAGCCTGGCTCACCCAATTTTTGACGGACTTCTGCCAAAGCGCATTTCATTATTTCTATATACTCGCGGTCATCAAGAAGGCGTAAAATTTCACGACACATTTCTGTCGGCTTGGCATCATCCTGAATAAATTCCCGGACGATCCCACGCCCAGCAATTATGTTTGTTAAGCCAGCATATTCAATTTTAATTAACCTTCGGCCAATAGCATAGCTTAAGGGTGCAACTTTGTAGAGAATTGCCATGGGCGTACCGGTTAATGCCAGTTGGAGTGTCACCGTTCCTGATACGGTTAAAACAACATCACAGGCAGCGGCAACCTCATAAATATTCTCCATAACAATATGCACCGGCAGACCGGCAGCAGAAAATTTTTGTACCAATAGATCTTGGGTGAGAGAAGGGGCAACTGGTACTAAAAATTTCAATTCAGGTTTTTCCTGATGCAAGAGAACCGCTGTTTCGATCAAACTCTCCAGAATATATTGCAGTTCACTATTACGGCTCCCTGGGAAGATACCAACAACCAGTTCTTCATCTTTCAATCCTAACTGATTACGCAAGAATCCCTGCGGTTGATTTGCAGCAAACTCATCCAGAAGTGGATTCCCAACATATTCAGCAATAACCCCAAGGGGTTCATATATTTTTAGTTCAAAAGGAAAAATCAGTGCGAGTCGATCGACCCGTTCAGCAATAATTTTCGCACGGCCACTGCGCCAGGCCCAGACTTTGGGACTGATATAGTAAAGTATTGGCACACCAGCAGCTTTGGCAACCTTGGCAAGACGCAGGTTAAAATCAGGAAAATCAATCAGTATCAATAGATCGGGACTGTCACTGCTAAGCAAAACCTTTTTCAGTTGACGGAAGCGGCTGATGATTTTTGGTAATTGTCGAACGACTTCGGTGATTCCCATAACCGATAGTTCATCAGCAGGAAACAATATCCGACACCCGGCTGATTCCATCTTCTTGCCACCAACACCAAAGAAACTTAACTGCGGCTGGCAATCTGCAGCGACCTTAATCAAATTGCTGCCATGGAGATCCCCTGAAGCTTCACCTGCTACAATCAGTATGTTACGGGACTGTTCGGTGCCAGTTTGCAACATAAATTTTCTAAACCCCAAAAACAAAAGGCGAGAGCCTTACGGATCTCGCAATTTTTGCTGTATAAAACATAAACAGGACTCCAGCTAACGAGCCAGACCACGCTCACTTTTCTTCAAAAAATCGAGATAAGTTGCAACCTCTAACTTAGCAGGATCAAACTGTTCCTCTATCTCAGCAATTGCCTCTTCCAGCTTGAGATTAGAACGAAAAACCAGTTTATAAAGTTTTTTGATATTACTCAAAGCTTCGGGGGAAAAACCACGTCGTTTCAAGCCAGTCAGGTTCAATCCCACCACTTTTGCACGATCTCCCTGAACTATCGCATAAGGAACCACATCCTGACCGATCATCGAGCCACCACTTGCCATTACGTGACAACCAACTCGAGCAAACTGGTGTACAGCACTCAACCCGCCCAGGATTGCGTAATCACCGACTTCAACATGACCCGCCAAAGTTGCTGCATTGGCAAGAATTACGTGATCTTTAACAATACAGTCATGAGCCACATGGGCATAAGCCATAATCAGATTATCGTTTCCTACGGTCGTTATACCGCCGCCATCTTCAGTTCCAAGATGGATCGTCACAAACTCACGAATCCGGTTGCGGTTGCCAATTTTCAAATATGAAACCTCCCCGGAAAATTTTAGATCCTGAGGGATTGCACCGACCGAAGCAAATTGAAAAATCTGGTTATCACACCCAATTTCTGTATAACCCTCAATGACAGCATGGGGTCCGATTGTTGTTCCTGCACCAATTCTGACATGTTCCCCGATAACCGTATAAGGGCCAACCGTCACTGAGGAATCCAACTCTGCACCGGAGGCTATGATTGCTGTCGAATGGATCATAGTTTTTTCTCCAATTTACTTCTCTGCAAAAGTCGCCATCAAGTTCGCCTCAGCAACCAAGGTATCAGCGACGTAGGCCTTGCAGCTGAACCGATAAATACCGCGCCGTTTTGAGAGTAATTCCACCTCCAAGCGTAGAATATCACCAGGCACAACTGGCTTACGAAACCTGGCCTTATCAATGCCGACAAAGTAAGTCACCCGATCATCACCGATTTTATCAATAACTGACACATAGGCACCACCGACCTGCGCCATGGCCTCAACAATCAATACCCCGGGCATAACGGGATGCTCCGGGAAGTGCCCCTGGAAAAAAGGCTCATTAATAGTCACATTTTTATAACCGTTAACCTTAACACCCTCTTCAATCTCTTCAATTCGATCAACCAGAAGAAAAGGGTAACGATGTGGCAAAGTTTTCATAATCTGCTGAATATTCATGACAAGCATATCATTTCTCCTTTAGAAGCGCCTCAAGTTCCTCCAGACGCTTCTTAATTTTTTGCATATCCTTACGCATTTCCGGCAACTTTGGCAAAGTCATTGTCGCTCGTAGCCATTGTTTATGTGGCATCAGCGGCAACCCCGATAAAATTT
Source organism: Desulfuromusa sp. (assembly GCA_021647765.1). Classification (GTDB taxonomy): domain Bacteria; phylum Desulfobacterota; class Desulfuromonadia; order Desulfuromonadales; family Geopsychrobacteraceae; genus Desulfuromusa. The sequence goes on from JAKIUD010000042.1 coordinate 21,712, forward strand.
GATTTGGAGCCACATCGCCAGTCGCCCCCCCCCTGCCACCAATCATTACATTGTCCCCTACTTTTAAGTGGCCGGCAATTGCTGCCTGCCCCCCAAAAGTGCAGTGGTTACCAATCGTCGTACTACCGGCGACACCACTCTGAGAAACCAGGATACAATCTTCGCCAACAACCACATTATGACCAATTTGGACTAAATTATCGAGCTTTGTACCACGGCGAATTCTCGTTTCACCAAGGACTGCCCGGTCAACGCAGCTGTTGGAGCCAATTTCTACATCATCCTCCAACACAACAATTCCCACCTGAGGAATTTTGTAATAACTGTCACCATCAGGAGCAAAACCAAAACCATCAGATCCAATGACCACGGCAGGTTGCAAAATAACCCGATCACCAATACGACAATTCTCACGAACAATCGATTGGGCATGCAGTAAACAGTCCTGGCCAATCGTCACATCATCATAAATAACAACCCCAGGGTAAAGAGTTGAACTTGCACCAATAGTGACCCCTTCACCTACCACACAACCAGGATAAATTGTCGCAGTTTTATCAATCACTGCAGAATCAGCTATCCAGGCACCCGGCATCACCCCCTTAATCGGTCGTTTCAAAACCTGTAGGAAGGTAAGAATTTTAGCAAATGCCAGATAAGGATTTTTACATACGATCAAATCCATACCCGGGGCATCAACTCCGGGCGCAAGAATCACTGCTGATGCCTGACAATTATTGAGTTTTGCCAAATACTTGGGGTTTGCAACAAAGGTAATATCTCCCTGTTGAGCCTGGTCAATTGGCGCAACTTGAAAAATATCCAGATCGGCATCACCCTTCAGCTCACCACCGACCAAGTCTGCTAACTGCTGCAATTTTGCCATGAAAAAATCCTTTGCCAACGTAGGCTCTCGCAAAACTCTTTAAAGTCCAGTGACCGTCATTCCCGCACAGGCGGGAATACAGAGTTTTCTTGGGTTTGTCAAAAACTGAATCCCCATTTTCACGAAGATGACGACTTTTGTAAGAGGCCTAACGGTTCAATTTCTTAGCGAGATCAATGGGATTCTATTTACCTGCGTCATAGGCTTTTATGAGCTTATCGGTCAAATCAACAACATCGTCAGCAACGTAAATGATGCCCCCCTCACTCCTTTCGATAATCATTGTATAGCCACCATCCTTACCAAATCCCTGCAGAATCTCCGTCAGATCTTTAATAATCGCCTGGGTGCGTTTTGAATCTTCCTGTTGCAGTTTACGTTGCGCATCATTTTTAAATTTTTGTAGCTCCGCAACTCTTTTCTGGTATTCTTTGATTTTTTCAGCCTTGGCACTTTCAGAAAGAAGGTCGGCCTGTTTTTCCAGTTCTCCCTTCAATTTCAAAAATTCACCTTGTTTTATCTTAAACTCAGTTTCAAATTCTGTTGCCTGGGCAGCAATATCAGCTTTTGCTTGTGCCCCGGATTTGGACAGATTCAACGCTTTTTGTAGATCAACATAAGCAATTTTTGTTGCAGCAAAAGCGGGAACAGCAAGTAAAAGGAGGGCAACTAAAACAATAACAATTTTTCTCATGATTTTCTCCTGTAATGAAGCCTGTTAGAAGGCTTTTCCTATGGTAAATTCAAATATCGATTGTTTTTCATTATCCCGGGGAGACAAATTATATCCCCACTCAAAGCGCAATGGCCCCATCGGACTCTGCCAACGAATTCCTGCACCGACACTGTTACGCATATCGGAAAAATACTGATCATCATCGATCCAGGCATTCCCGGTATCGTAGAACAGAACCCCTTTCAGACCAAGATCTTTATAAATTGGAAACAGATATTCAAAGTTGAAATATCCCATTTTTTCACCACCGATAAAATCAGCCCCCACTTTCGGACCGACCTCCCGATTTTCAAACCCCCGCATGGTTCTGATTCCACCCAGGAAAAACTTTTCCGTGATTGATACATCATCATCGTTGGTTGAAACAACATAACCTACTTCACCGTGAATCGAAAAAACCGTCCCCCAGAACAACGGAAAGAATTGGCGATGATCTACAGTAGATTTGACAAAATCCTCCGTACCACCTAACCCGGCATACTCAAGACTCAACCTGGTAATACCACCACGACTTGGATCTTGATAAAAATCGGTCGTATTGCGAATCCATTCTGTTGTGATTGAAGATAGAGTTGATTGTCCTACTTGTTCCTTAACCCAGAGGCTTGCAATGTCAGAAACGTTCAGAATCTCCTGTTGCTCATAACGATAAGTCAGGAAAGCCTTTGAATTCCTGGTCACCGGATGGCCGGCACGAATTGATCCGCCGGTGCGGTGCTCATCGTAATCGTCATACTCCCTTTCCGACTTATAAATTTCGCCCCCCAGGATCCAGTCGGTATCAAGAAAATGTGGATCACTGATACCCAGAGAATAGGTTGTGCTGGTTGAACCAAACGAGCCACTTAAACTGAGACGAACCCCATAGCCCATAAAATTATCTTGGGAAAGTGACCCTTGAGCCATTAATTTGTCAGCTGAAGAATAACCAAGGCCGATTGAAAAGGTACCGGTCGGCTTCTCAGTAACTTCAACATCAAGAATAGTTTTACCCTCTTTAGAGCCTGGTTTATTGGTCACATTGACTTCTTCAAAAAACCCCAGATTACGCACTCTGCGATTTGCATCCTTAATCCTTCTGGCACTATAAAGATCCCCTTCAAGAAGAGGGATTTCCCGGCGAATCACCTTGTCACGGGTTTTTGTATTACCACTGATCTCAATCCGTTCGACAAACACCTGGATTCCCTGTTCGACTTCAAGATTCAGGTCAATCACATGGTGTTTTTTATCCTTATTCGTCAAGGGGGTCACGTTTGCGTAAGCATAGCCCTTGTCTGCATAGAGATCTGTCAGCGCCAGAATACTGTCACGCAATTCTGCGCGACTGAAAATATCTCCAGGCTGTAGCTTGACCAGTGGCAACAATTTATCCTCTGGAAACATCAGATCACCGGAAACCTTGACTGTTCCAACGGTGTATAGTGCCCCCTCATCAATTTCGATTACAATATCCAGATATTTATCTTTAACCAGAGTCACTTGAGCCGGCTTAACTTTGACGTCTTGATACCCTTTGTCATGATAGGCCGCTTTGATTCTTTCAATATCCAGATCCATAGTGTCTTTAAGGTAGGCGCCCCGGTCGGTGAGCCAAGAGAGAAACCAACGTTCCTTTGTTTCAATTTTCTTCATCAAATCTCTTTTTTTAAAAATCGTATTACCAACAAACTTGATATTACGAATAAGAACCTGTTTCCCCTCAACAATCTTAAAGGTGAGGGTTGCTTCATTTTTCATATCAGTTTGCAATTCAGGTTTTATTTTTACCGCGTGATAACCATCCTCAATGTAGGCAGTTTTAATTTCACGAATGCTTTCATCGACCTTAATCCGACTATAGATTGACGGGGTTCTCAATTTTACCAACGGCCGCAGTTTTTCTTTGGAAAGTTCCTCGTTACCAGTAAATTCGATGCGGCGAATTAAAGGGAGTTCGTGAACGACAAAAGTGAGAATTTTTGCCCCCTGAACCTCTGTCAATTCAGCAGAAACATCGTCAAAACGACCCAAAGCAAAGAGGCTGTGCATTGCCTGATCTACGTCATCCTGGGAAATTTTGTCACCCGGCTTAATAGAGACTGCTGCCAGAACTGAAGCTGTTTCAATCCGGCTATTCCCCTCAATCTGGATATCAGCCACCGTAAAATCCTGAGCAGTAGCAAATGTTGTTATCAATACGAAGAAAAGTGTCAGTAGTAATTTCTTTAACATCTGCAACCCTCAGCATGGAAAAACAATAAAGTTACAATTATAGAAAATAGCATTAAGAACATCAATTTAAATTATCCCTGGCAAGAATTCCGTCTTCAATTTGCAGAGTTCGGTCAAGACTATTCGCCAAAGAAATATTATGGGTGACAATAACCATTGTCAGGCCACGAATACGGTGCATCCGGTTGAGCAGCAACATAATTTCATCAGAGATACGGCTGTCCAGGTTTCCAGTCGGCTCATCTGCGAGCAACAGTCGCGGTTCTCGAATCAGAGCACGAGCAATTGCAACCCGCTGTTGTTCTCCACCTGACAGAGCTCCTGGTTTGTGAGTCAGCCGATGTTCCAGACCAACTTCTGCTAAAATTTCAGAGGCTTTTTTTGCTGCAATAGCTCGTCTGTCACCACCAATCAGAAGAGGCATCATAACGTTTTCCAATGCAGTAAATTCGGGTAGCAACTGATGGAACTGAAACACAAAACCAACGGTGCGATTACGAAAAGCATCAAGTTCAGCACCCCGCAACGCAAAAAGGCTCTTCCCCTCAAACAAGACTTCACCGGAAGTTGGATGATCCAACCCTCCGAGAATATGCATAAGCGTTGTCTTTCCGGCCCCGGATGTACCAACCACAGCAACTCGTTCTCCGGCGCATATTTTTAAATTGACGCCACGAAGAACGTTGATGATTCCACCCGGAGTCGTAAAACTCTTACCCAGCTCGGACACCTCAATCATCGCCTTCTCATTCATAGCGGAGAGCCTCGGTTGGATCCATCCGCGAAGCTCGCCAGGCGGGATAGATAGTCGCCAACAGGCAAATACTCATGGCCATTACCATGACAATAACCACATCGCTGAAAACAATGTCTGAAGGGAAGTGCTCCATCCCGTAAACAGTTTGATCAAAAATCCGGATAGCAAAAGTCTTTTCAAGAAATTTAATTGCAGTATCAGCATAGGTTGCCAGAAAAACTCCCAATGCCGTCCCCAATCCAGTCCCCATCGTGCCAATAATTAAGCCTTCCATCATAAATATTTTCATGATACTGCAAGCATTGGCACCCATGGCACGTAGAATAGCAATATCACGGTTTTTTTCCATCACCACCATAATCAAGGTTGTCGCGATATTGAAGGCTGCAACCAGAACAATAATACCCAAAATAATGAACAAACCTAACTTTTCCAACTTAAGAGCCGACAGAAAAGAGCCATAAATACTTTGCCAAGGGCGAATAACAGTCGGAAACTCAAACTGGGCACTCAGGGAATCAGCAACCTCAGGAGCTTGTTCATAACGATCAACTTCAAGCTCAACACCGCTGACAACCCCTTCCATATCAAAAAAGTGTTGTGCAACGGGCAGAGGAATATACGCGTAAAAACTGTCAACCAGACTGCTCTGCTTTTCAAAAATAGCAACAACCCGAAACGGCTTCATTTTGGGGATCATCCCAAAGGGGGTCATGGTAAATAATGGGGGAATCACGTTGATAGAGTCACCAACAGCCACACCAAGACTGCTCGCGGTATCGAGTCCGATGATAATTCCAGGTCGATCAGTTTTCGTATTAAAAAACTGCTCAGCAGCTGGTTGTCCATCCAGGGTCATTAACGGTAGAGAAAAAATTCTATGTTCTGGTTCAATCCCCTTAACACTGACTGCTGATACATTTCCTTTGGAGAGTAGCATCGCTTCTTTAGAAACAAAGGGTGATGCCGAAATCACATGTGGAGTCTGTTTCGCCGCCGCTACCAACTCTTGTGGATTTTCAATCCCTTCACCAAAACGCTGGATTAATACATGCGGAACATTTCCCAGGATCTGCTTGCGTACACCATCGGTAAAACCACTCATCACCGCCAGAACCAGAATCAACGCCGCAACTCCAAGGGTCACCCCGGC
>JAKIUD010000043.1 GCA_021647765.1 Desulfuromusa sp.
GATGCGAACAAAACCAGTGCTGGAGCAATTCGAAAATCTGTTGCAACATGCTGTCGGTACTCAGTTACGAAGAACTATTTGGGGCGGTATTACTCAACCGCAGCCTTTTTATTGTGGATAGAACCGATGTATTTTATTAAACTTGGAGGATTCAAAATGAGTGCTTACCTGATCGTCGATACAAAGATCAACAATCCAACTGAGTACGAAGAATATAAAAAGCTTGCCAAACCCATCGCGGAAAAGTTCGGCGGCACTTATCGGGTCAGAGGCGGAGCAATGGATGTGCTCGAAAATACCCTTTGGACACCGACGAGAATCGTAATTATAGAATTTCCTGATATGAAAAGTGCACAAGCCTTTGCAAACTCAGATGAATATGTGCCTGTTAAACCAATGCGTTTAAATAATGCTGAGTGCACCCTATTCATTGTGGAGGGAGTTTAAGACTTCTTTTGTTCTAATTAGCACATAATTGTGGGGCAGCGAGAAGCCACTATGTGCATAAAGAGATGAGGTTCGAATCAAATCGGGAGACAGGCCAGAGATCCGCCTCCGCCATCCGGAAGCTACGACATGTTACGACGGATGTGAACAAAAGGTTGGAGTTGTTCACATCCGTTGCTATTTCCGCCAGCTTACAACAAAACCTTTTCCAGACTTTCAACCAGAAAATCAATCTCTTCATCATTGATATTCAACGGTGGAGAAATGCGGATTGTATGACCATGGCTGTCGTTGACAATCAAACCGAGGTCGAGAAGTTGCCGACAGAAATCCATAGCATTTCCTTTGACGACTTCTATCCCGATAAACAACCCTTTTCCGCGAACTTCTTTGACATGCGGAGACGTTTCGGCAATTTTTTCGATTGCAGCTTTCAGCTTCTTCCCTTGTCTGGCTGAACTTTCAACCAGTTTTTCCTCTTCTATAACCGTCAGAGCCGCAATCCCAGCAACACAAGCGAGCGGATAGCCGCCAAAAGTTGATCCATCAGAGCCGATGTTAAATGCCATATCCATCAGTTCGCTGTTGGTCATAAAGATTGACAGCGGTACCAGACCACCCGACAGGGCTTTGCCCAGAACCAGACCATCAGGGACGACATCATCATGCTCAAAACAGAACCGTTTTCCGGTACGCCCTAAGCCGACCTGAATCTCGTCAAAAACCAGCAGCAGGTCTTCTTGATCAGCAAGATCCCGCAATCCCTGCAAAAATCCTGCTGGCGGAATCTGCATACCGCCCTCCCCCTGCATCGGCTCAACCAGAATGCCACAGGTATTTTTATTCACCAGTTTTTTAACATCTTCCAGATTGCCATATTCTGCTGAAACAAAACCGGGCGTCAGCGGGCCAAACCCTTCGCGGTATTTTTCTGTTGAGGAGAAGGAAATAACGGTAATCATCCGGCCATGGAAGTTATTTTCGAAGATGATAATTTCCTGCTGACCGTCTTTGATCCCTTTTTTCTTCCAGCCGTAATAGCGCATCATTTTGATGGCAGTTTCAACCGATTCGACTCCACCATTCTTCGGCAATACCTTGTTACCGTTGGCACCAAAGCGCGGAGCGAGTTGCGGAGCAAAGGTCGCCACCTTCTCAAGGAAAACACCAAGAGGATCAGTATAGACAACATTTGATATGACTGACGCATAATTACCCAACAATGCTTCAGTCATTGCATGAACTATTTTTGGATGATGATGACCGGGATTTGCAGCTGAATATGCAGCCAGACAGTCAAGATATTTACGTCCAGTTGCATCGGTCAACCAGCATCCTTTAGCCTGACGTACAACCAGATTCAGCCGGTCGTAATGATGGGCACCATAGGTATCCTCAAAGCTGACAATTTTATCGTCTGTTGTTGTTGAATATGCAGAGATCAAATTAATATTTGGATTATACATGGCAGCTCCTATCGCGTCTGATTGCCTTATTGCTGAAAATGTTGCTATCTAAGTAACAACATATCGTATGAACGTGTCTATGTCAAGAATCAGCCTGAATATGTTATGCTTGTCTGGCTGAGTGATGGACATCTTGTTATCAGGATAAAAGGGAGGATAAATGCTGGAATCTTACAAAATGACTGAGTTCGGATTTTCACAGTATGAAACATCCTGCTATATGGCGCTGGTGGCTCACCATCCGGCGAACGGATCACAACTTAGTAAACTATCAGGAATTGCCCGATCCAGAATTTATGATGTGCTGAATACTTTGAGCCGCAAGGGGATAGTTTTTGAAATAGAACAAGGGAAGTATGTTCCGTTACCGCCCCAGGAGTTGAAAAAACGCCTGAAAAGCCAATTTGAATCCAACCTTCATAGTTTTGAAAAAGAGATTGCAGTAGTAACAACAGAGACAGAGTACGAATATATTCTGACCCTGAGGGGTCATGACGAGGTCATGCAGAAAGCTATTGAAATTATTGATCACGCAACAACAGAACTCTATATCAGGCTCTTCCCCCCTTGTGGGGAAAGACTTGCTCCGCACATTGCCAAAGCTGCTGCGCGTGGCGTTGGCGTCCGCTATGTCTGCATGGGTCCCATGCCGCATAATTTTAAGATTCAGATTGAACATCCCGATGCAGAAAAATTGATCTCAAAAATTGGTGGTGAATCGGTTGATATCATTGCTGACAAAGCAGAAGCTTTGGTGGGAATGTTTGAACTGGGGAAAGAAGACCTTTCCCCGTTTATCTGGACAAAGAACAAATGGTTTGTCATCGGCAACCGTGACAGTTTAAGGCATGACTTTTATCATTATTTTCTAAACAAAACCTATGACTGCAATACGTCGCTCACTTCCGCAGAAAAACAAATTTATGAATTCATCAAAGGAGATGAATAACCTTAAATCTCTTTTATCCAGTTGACCAGACCTTTGGCGGCAAAGATTGCCATAAGTTCATCCGGCAGCGAGGCGAATTTAAATTCACTTGCATTGATTTTAATGAGCCCACTCTCCAGATTTACGTCCACTGTATCACCCACATTATAAGTATCAACAACTTCCGGCAGTACTATAATAGGAAGACCCTGGTTAACCGACGAACGGTAGAAGATCCGGTTCACCGATTTAACGATGACCGCCTTGACCCCGGCATGGGCAAGCCCCACGGCAGGATGTTCTCGGGAACTGCCACAACCGAAGTTTTCACCCGCAATGATCACGTCACCAGACTGCACATTGGCACTGAATCTTTCGTCAAAACCTTTAAACAGGTGGGGCATTATTGCTTCCGGATCTGAACTCAGCACTTGATAGGTCAGATTTCCGGCAAACATCAGATCGGTATTAAGGTCATTTATATCGGCATAATTCCAGATCCCCTTAGCGTAGCGATTGTCAGTTGATTTGATTTGCACGACTGTACTTTGCTCTTGCTTATATTCAAATTTATCGTGGAACACCTCACCGCGTGGATCAGTGATCTTTCCAGAAATGGCTGAGATTGCGACGCACGCAGGTGAAGCAAGATAAATCTGTGCCTTCGGATTCCCCATCCGTCCCTTAAAATTACGGTTTGCTGTTGAGAGAACCGTATACCCATCAGCAGGTATTCCCTGCCCGGTTCCCAGACATGGTCCACAGGATGAAGCCAGAACATTGGCTCCCGCATGGATCAGATCTACGAGCAGCCCCTCTTCTATTGCTTGCAGATAAATCTCTTGAGATGCGGGAATGACCAGTAATTGAAAACCATCGGCGACTTTTTTGCCCCGTAAAATTTCTGCCGCAATACGAATATCTTCAAGACGACCATTGGTACAAGTCCCTATCAATCCCTGCTGAATCTTTGTCCCCTGCACTTCAGAAACCGCCTTGACATTATCGACATGATGAGGTGCGGCAACCAAGGGAAATAGCTGATTCAAATCAATCTCAATTTCACGGGTATAAGCGGCATCTTTATCAGCCCAGATAGAATGTCCTATTTCACCATCCAGAAAGTTTTCCAAAACTTCATCTGCCGGGAAAACAGCATTTTTTGCCCCCATTTCGGAAGCTAGATTAGTGAGGGTCATCCGTTGTGCCATAGAAAGAGACTTCACTCCGTCGCCATGATATTCGATGCTCATATAATTGGCTCCGGCGGAACCGATCATACCGATAATCCAGAGGGAAATATCTTTGGCGTAAACACCGGGTTGCAGTTTTCCCGTCAGGGTAATTTTCAACGATTCAGGAACCCGGAACCACGTCTCGCCCCGTTTCCACAACCCTGCGGATTCAGTCCGATCAATCCCGGCAGCCAGGGCATTAAATGCGCCCGCGGTACAGGTATGACTATCGGAACCGACGATTATCATTCCCGGTCTGGCATAATTGCCCATCAACTGGTGACAAATCCCCTGTGATACATCGTGAAATTTTTTGATCCCCTGCTCTTTCACAAAATCACGAATTGTCTGGTACTGATTTGCCAACTTAGCATTGGTTGGTGGAGCATTGTGATCAAGCACCACCAACAATTGATCGGGGTCAGCCACCCTGCTTCCACCCATTTGTGCAAAAGTTTCTTTGATACTGGCGGTATTATCATGAGTTAAAACCAGCTGTGGTTGACGAAAAACAATGGTTCCCTGTTTTGCGCCCAATATTTTTTCAACGAATGTTCTTCCCATTTTTCTCTCCAATAAAATTTACAAATCAGCCCAACAATATTCTCAATTCAGCAGCCCGTCGCGTTGGTAAATTTCCATTTGGACATTTGAAAACTTATTGATTTGCACGGTCTTCCCGGTCTCAAGGCTGGTCATAATTCCAGAGGCAAAATCAATTTTTACGTTATCGCGTGATTTCAGTCCCAAAGCAGAGATATCCGCAAAAGTCAAAATAGGGAAAGCCGCATTGATCGCATTACGCTCGTAAATTGCACCGAAAGATTCGGCAATGATCGCCTGGACTCCCAGAGCCTTAAAGCAATCGACAGCCTGCTGACGTGAACTTCCGGCACCAAAATTTTTACCGGTGACAATAATATCACCAGCCTCTGCTCGCTGTGCAAAGTCTTTCCAACCGGCGAGATTGTCAAAAGTGTATTGACCCATTTCATTAATATCGGTAATCGTCAGATAGCGATTGTGAAAAATCATGTCTGTATCGATATTATCCTGCTCGATGATCCAGACTTTTCCTTCAATCACGGTTGGAAGTTTCTGAGTTGATGGTTTTTTCTTTTCCGCAGGATTTTCAAATCCACCCTTAGCAACAAAGAGAGCCGGGGTTTCCGGGATCTCATCTGGAGTGGTGATGTACCCAGCGACCGCTGAGGCGGCAATATCCGCCGGAGAACCAAGATAGACCTTTCCTGCCCCTTGCTTGCCAGCAAAGTTACGGTTACCACTACTCACCGTCACTTCACCAGGCCCGTTCATCCCAACCTGTCCGGCAGCACAACCAGCACAACCAGCATTACTGACCAAAGCTCCGGCATCCTTGAAAACCTTAATAAAACCTTCATCAAGAAGTTGGTTCCAGACAGCATCGGTTGCAGGGACTATTTTCAGTACGACACCCGGTGCAATTTTACGATTTTTCAAAACGTTCGCCGCTGCAACCAGATCAGAATAACGCCCGTTGGTACAACTTCCAATAAAGGCAGAGTCAATCTTGATCTGCTTGACCTCGTTGATCTCGATAGTATCATCAGGATGACCCGGACGAGACATCATGGGGACAAAGCTGCCGAGGTCAATCTCGAAGGTCTGAGCATAGCTAGCATCAGCATCAGCAACAATTTTTTCAATCTTGCGACCAGAATGCTCTTCAGCATAAGCGATAACTTCGTCAGAGGGGGTGAAAAGGACAATAATGGCACCCATTTCAGTCGCCATTGAAGAGATAGTAATCCGCTCGTCCAGACTGAGTTTTTCGACTTCTTCGCCATACAGTTCCACCGAATAACCGAGCAACTGACTGGCACCAAATTTATGTAAAAGATTCAGTACAATATCTTTTGCCTGGATGTCTTTTGGTCGAGACCCTGTCAACAATATTTTTACTGACTCCGGGACTTTAAACCAGCTTTTGCCACTCGCCCAAGCCGCTGCTATATCCTGATCACCCATCCCCTGACCGAAAGCTCCGATGGCACCAAGAATATTGGCATGGGAATCGGTTGAGATAACCGTAGATCCAGGGACAGCAATCCCTTTTTCAATTACCAGGTGAGTCCCAATACCGGCATCAATATCAAAAATCTTGATCCCTTTTTCACGGGCAAAAAGGCGGCAGTACTGCTGATTTGCTGCATATTTCTGATCTGAACCAGTAGGATTACAGTCGAAGGTAAAAAAGGTCTTCGCTGGATCATTCACTTCCAGACCATTATCCAGCAGATTTTTTACCACATTTGCACCACCGAAATCGCGCGCAACCCGCACATCTATTTCTATATCAACAATCTCTCCCGGTTTCACCACATCCTGATCTGCGTGATTCACCAGAATTTTTTCAATTAATGTCTGTCCCATTTTATGCTCCATATCTATTGTAAATACGTGACTGTCACGAATAGCACTCTAGTTCAAGACTCTCTGCAGTAAACTCGGGACTGTCCCCAGACCCATCGGGGGCTGTCCCGAAGTTTACGAACCACGAAGAACTGTGGCGGTTTGCGCCGCAAAAGCCTGGGACAGCCCCCATGCGGGGACAGTCCCGGTTTTGCTGAGGTTATACTTGAAGCCGTGATTTAAATGGCAGAAATGTCATAAAATCAACGTGATGCACCAAATAAGCTTCCGTCGTCCGCTTGACCATATCGCCCTCACCAGCGTGGGCAGCAATAATATGGGTTACCTCTGCGGGAACACCAAATTCTTCAGCCAAAGACACACCACTGAAGGGATGACGCAGATATTTTCCATAGGTTCCCTGCACTGCTTTACCATTCTCATCCAATTCATATTCCAGCAGCTTTCCAACATCCGCCAGAATAGCTCCAGAAATCAAAACATCCATATCAATAGGGAGTTCACCGTGGAAAAACTCATTACACTTTTTACCGGCATCTCTGGCAATATGGACAACTGTACGTTTATGATCCATAAATGTGACCTTTAAATCGGGGCCGCAGAGAAGCGTGAATGGAATCGTGTTCAGATCGTCTGCGGTCAACACACTTCTTTCAAGAGCGGCTTCCCATACCTTTGTCACTTTTTCTCGCAGATCGGCATTCTCAATCCAGTCAATTTCCGGCCATAATTTTATAATATCCATATTTATTAAGTCCTTACATAAAATTACTTTAAGTTTCGTATCAGTAAAACCGGAACTGTCCCCGTATGAGGGCTGTCCCAGGATTTTGCAGTGCGAACCACCACAGTTCCATGGCTCGTAAAATTTTGGGACAGTCCCCGGTAAAACTGGGGACAGTCCCGAGTTTACTAGAGGGCAGCGATAATAGCGTCCGCCATCTGACCGGTAGTCGCTGCGCCTTGATCGATCACTTCCTGACAACCACGCAATTTCAGCATGTCGTAGGCACGAACTTTGCCTTCTTTAACAACGGTAGCGACAGCAGTGCGAATACGTTGGGCTTTTTCTTCTTCACCAATATGATCCAACATCATGCAGGCACTGAGAACCATGGCGATCGGATTGACGATTGAAGGATCTAGGTTCTCGTATTTTGGCGCGGAACCGTGAGTCGGTTCAAAAATAGCGACCTCTTCACCAATATTCGCACTACAGGCAAATCCGAGACCACCAATCAGACCGGCAAAACCATCGGAAACAATATCACCAAACATATTACCGGCAATAATGACACCATATTTCTCCGGATCTTTGGTCAACCACATCATCTGTGCATCAATGTTGGTGTAATCAAACCAGATATCTTGATACTCTTTTTCCACTTCACGGCAGATCGCCAGCATCATCCCGGAGGTCTCACGCAAGACATTAGGCTTTTCACAAAGAGTCACTCGTTTGTAGCCATGCTTTTGCGCATATTCAAAAGCGGCGCGGATGATCCGCTCCGAATATTTCTTGGTAAAGATGCGGGTTGAAATAGCCAGTTCTTCTTTCGGACACCAACCAAAGTTCTTGGCAAACTGCTTATTTGTCATCATTGCGGCATGAACGTGCTCAGGAGGATTTGTCCACTCCACACCACCATACAATCCTTCAGTATTCTGTCGAAATACCACAACATCAACTTCCGGCTCTTCGATGGTATCTTTCGGCCCTTTGCGGATAAAGTTCAGCGGATTTCCAACGAGTGATTTACAGGGTCGAGCGCAAATATCGAGACCAAAATGTTGACGCAGACCGACGATAGGACTGAAATAGACATAGCCTTTATCTTTAAGTGCGGAATCTAGCTCTTCTAACGCTTCGGTCTTGGGTTTAGAGGTAATTGCACCAAATAGTGAGATTTTATGCTCTTTGAGAAGATCAAGGGTCTTTTGGGGTAATGGATTCCCCTCCTTGCACCAGAAATCCCAACCGATATCGGCATGAACATAGTCAGCTGCAAATCCGACAGCGTCTAAAACACGAATTGCTGCGGGTAACACGGTTTTGCCAATTCCATCACCAGGCATGGTTACAACGGTTCTCTTACTCATAATTTTACTCTCCTTTTGATTTATTATTTATCAATTTATAACTATTCTGCATATTTGCCAGTAAATTCGGGGCTGTCCCAAGAGTTTACGAGCCATGAAGAACGGCTGTGGTTCACACCGCAAAAGCCTTGGACAGCCCCCGGTGATGCTGGGGACAGTCCCGATTTTGCTGAATGTGATCAGTTTTTTACTTTTCGAACCACATCGATAACCGTTCCATCGACCCAATTCACTGCTGAAATAATCTCATCACTAAAATTCGGTTTGACAGGGATTCCGCAAATACGCTCGGCTTCTTCCTTGAGTTCCTGAATAGTTTTAATCGGAAGGTTAGAACCTTTCATTGTTTCCATCAGATCCGTCCGCCTCGGATTGATAGCAATTCCCCGTTCCGTCACAATGATATCAATCAGTTCACCCGGGCCACAAATTGTCGTCACTTCATCACAAACAACCGGAATCCGGTTACGGAACAAGGGAATCGGAAGAATGACATTTTTACCAAATAAGCAGTTCTGCCAACCACCGATACCGTGCAACAGTTTGCCGTCAGAATGGGTCACCACATTGGCATTGAAGTTTACGTCAACTTCTGTTGCTCCAAGAATGACAATGTCGATAAGACCGGCAAAATTACCTTTGCCATGATAGTTGTAACTGGTAAAGGGGCTGGTATTGACATGCAGAGGATTCTCCCGCATGGAGCGGATACCATCAAGATCGAAGGTTTGTCCATCCAGAATATATTCGATCAAACCCTCTTCCAGCATTTCAACCAGATACTTGTTGCTTCCACCCCGGGCAAAGCGCGCCTTTATCCCCTTGCGGCGCATAATTTCGCCAAAAAAGTTTCCGATGGAGAGCGATGTCCCCCCGGCTCCAGCCTGAAAAGAGAAACCGTCTTTGATCAGTCCTGCTTCTTCACAAAATTGTGCTGTCAGTTCCGCAATATGGAGGCGATCCGGGCTTTTCGTGACTTTGGTTGTCCCTGAAACAATTCGCTCCGGAATGCCGACCTGATCAACTTCAACAACAAAATCAACGTGGTTTCCCTGAATTTGCCAGGGAATACAGGGAAACGGAACCAGATTATCCGTAACAACGATCACCTTATCTGCGTATTCAGAATCAGCCAGAGCAAAACCTAATAGACCACAAGCAGACGAGCCATCAATCCCGTTAGCATTTCCGAATGAATCAGCAGTCGGGGCAGCAATAACAGCAATATCAATCTCAACGTCACCATCCTGTATTGCCTGATATCGTCCTCCATGAGAACGGAGGACACCGGTACCACGCATCTTCCCCTGAGAGACAAATTCACCCAGAGGACCATTCAGACTTCCCTCTATGTGGTGGATTGTCCCATTTTCCAGTTGTTCAATAATCGCTTCATGACAAGGGAAAGCAGCCGAGGGAAACCAGACCAGATCTTTGACTCCGAGTTCCTGTGCAATTTTAAAAATCTCAACAGCTATCACGTCGCCATTGCGAAAATGGTGATGGGTTGAAATCGTCATCCCATCACTGAGACCGGCACGAATCAGTGCCGCTTTCAGGCTTTCAACCAGCTTATTTCCATCTTCGGGGTAGTTAGCACACGAAGAAATTTCAGGTGCGTGGATTCGCCCTGTCGGCTTATAGGCTCCGACACCCTGAAAAGGGACTGCAGACTTGCCGTTAATTTCTATTGGCACCATCCGTCCAACAGCGTTTTTCACAAGATTAACCGACATATTCATCCCTCCAGTTCTGCTTCAGCATACCAACATCTATTGCCATATCAATGGTTGTCTGAGCTCTTATGACAACCGGCGGATCAATCATTTTTGAACCAAGTGAAACCACCCCGAGCCCTTTTTCTGTCGCAAGATAGAAAGCATTAACAATTCTTTTGGCTGTTTCAATCTCAGTTTTATCCGGCGCATAATTCTCATGGACAACCTTGATTTGACGCGGGTGAATGCATCCCATTCCGGTGAAGCCAAGGGTCTTCGATTTTGCGACAACTTTTGCCAATAACGCCATATCTGAAACATCCGAAAAAACCGAATCAATCGCTTGAATGCCCGCAGCAGTTGCGGCATTCACTAACTGACATCGCGCAAAGAGGGATTCTGTCCCCTCCTCGGTTCGTTGTACGCCTAAATCAGCCGTATAATCTTCTAACCCAATGGCTAAAGCCACCACATGTTCAGCAGCTGCTATTTCAAATGCCTTCAACACCCCTTTAGCACTCTCAAGAATCGGCATCAGATGGACGGAATGAGACATATGATGTTTCTTCTGGATTTGTTTTATTTTGGAAGAAATAACCTGAAGCTGTTCCCCATTTTCACACTTTGGAACCAGAATCAGATTCACAAAATGGGGGATAATATAATCAAGATCATCTAATCCCTTGTCCCCTTGATTAATCCGCACCATTCGCTCTGCACCGTAAAAATCGATGGCGCGCAAAGTGTTTCGCACCAGAATTGCAGCCTCAAATTTTTTATCTGGAGCAACAGAATCTTCCAGATCAAGAATGATTCCGTCGGCACCATAAACACCGGCATTCAATGCCAATTTTGGCGTATTGCCAGGAAGATACAATCGTGAACGACGTTTTTTGTCTCGTGCTGTCCCGGTTTGATTCTGCGGTAGCATGTCGGGTAGAAATTGTTTATCTGTTTTAAACTGTTTTTTGATTGCAGCTTCAACCCGTGCCGCAATGACATGATCAAGAGCTCCATTGTCCTCTACGGAAATATGGGTATTGGAAATATCAAAAAAATGGAGAATCTGTAGACACAGCGACTCAATTTTAGCTCCGAATAGCGACTTCACCTTACTGTTTAATTCAAGATGAATTCCACCGGCAGATGTCAGTTCAAACTCAACGTAACAGTCTGAGGCAGCACCTTTACCCCGGTTTCCCGCTGTCGTTTTTTGGCTCATATATTCTCCTTGTCGACACTCACCGTACTACAACTATAAAAATCGAACTATTCCTCAAAAACTTCAGCAATTGCATCGGAAAAAATCCCCATGGCCTGCTCAAGTTGGTCATCAGTCATCACCAAGGGGGGCAGAAAACGGATGACATTGCCAAACAATCCGGCACCTATCACTAACAGACCGCGGCGGAAGCAAGTACTGATAATTTTGGTCACAGCATCCTTATCTGGAGTTTTGGACTGGGGATCTTTGACAAACTCCACTGCAACCATTGCTCCGAGGGAACGGACATCACCGAGCTGCGCGTAGCGTTGCTTTAAAAGTTCCATCGTGCTGGTGATTTTTGCACCTATTCGTACCGCCTTGCCACAAAGATCTTCTGATTCAATATGGCCAAGCGCCGCTAAGGCAGCGGCACAAGCGACAGGGTTACCCCCATAGGTGGTTCCAATCCGCCCGGGATCGGGAGCATCTATGATCTCAGCCTGCCCGACAACTGCACTTAACGGCAGTCCGGAAGCAATCGATTTAGCCAGGGTCATCAGGTCAGGGATCACCTCAAAATGTTCTATGGCAAACATTTTTCCGGTTCTGGCAAAGCCCGATTGTATTTCATCGGCAATAAAGACGATTCCATGCTTCTCACAGATAGCTTTGAGTCCGGGAAGAAACTCTTTAGGGGGGACAACAAACCCTCCTTCCCCCTGCACTGGCTCAATAATCATAGCAGCAATATGAGAAGAATCGACTTCGCTGACAAAAAAACGTTCAAAATGTTCAAGGCAGTGCAGTCCACATTCTGGATAGGTGGACTGAAAAGGACAGCGGTAACAGTAAGCAAACGGAGCCTTGTAGACTTCCGGGGCAAACGGGCCAAACCCGGCCTTATAAGGCTTAACCTTGCTGGTCAGGGTCAAGGTGAGCAAAGTACGACCATGGTACCCGCCACTAAAAGCAATGAGACCCGATCTTTGGGTATGGAGCTTCGCTATTTTGATCGCATTTTCAACGGCTTCTGCACCGCTATTGACAAATATCGTTTTTTGCAGATCATCACCGGGAGTGAGACTGACAAGTTTTTCAGCCAGATTCACATAGGAATCATACATGGATACGCTAAAACAGGAATGTAGAAGTTTCTCTGCTTGTCCCTTAATTGCATCGATAACAACATCTGGGCAGTGTCCAGCATTGATAACTCCGATTCCCCCATAACAGTCAAGGTAGACATTGCCATCCAGATCTCTCACAACCGCCCCTTTGGCACTTTCGATAAAGATGGGAGCAAGGTTGGAAATCCCTCTCGAGACATACCGCTCTTTCTTTGCAAGTAATTCTTTGGTCGCAGTTCCCTGCTTGGCACCAATACTTGTTAACTCGGTTCCTTTAAGCATAGCCTGTTTTCCTTTGATTCAGCGGATGACTATTGTCTAACTGTAAAAATATAACAATTTTATGCGTGAAGTATATCTACGTAGAAAGATCCGTGTAAAACAATATAAAAACATCAGTTGATGACTTTTTTGAATAGATAATATGCATCGGGATGACTTTGCAACCCTAACCAGTTATTTTCATAATATCGTTCTAAAATAAAACTTGACACTTTGAAATCCTAGCGGTATATGTTGACTAATATCATTGGTATACCACTGAAGACAAACACAGATACCACAATTTTATTTGGCATGTGAGACGAATAAATCTAAAAATAGTGGAGACATGACATGAACAATTCGACAGAAACCCATGGGGTATGGACAGTAACGGCTCCACCACATCCAGCACTACTCCCCCTAGAGGGAGAATGCAAAACAGATGTGGCCGTAATTGGTGGGGGATATACCGGGCTGTCAGCTACACTGCACTTAGCAGAAGCTGGAACGAATGTCACCCTGCTCGAAGCAAAAAGTATTGGTTACGGTGGTTCGGGTCGTAATGTTGGTTTGGTTAATGCTGGGCTATGGCTAAAACCAGATGAAGTTGTAGAGATAATGGGTTCGGAGTATGGAGAACGGGTACTCGATGTTCTTGGGTCATCCCCTGACCTCGTTTTTGAGTTGATCAATAAGCATAAAATTGAATGCGATCCCATCCGTGAAGGGACTCTTCATTGCGCACATTCTCCCGCAGGATATAAAGTCTTACGCCAACGTGAAGAGCAATGGCAGCGTCGCAATGCACCAGTGACTCTGCTGAGTCGAGAAAAAGCAGCACCAATGATCGGCAGTGATTCATTTCATGGCGCACTGCTGGACAAGAGAGCTGGGCAAATTCAACCCTTGGCTTATGCCTATGGACTTGCTGATGCGGGCAAAAAGGCTGGGGCAAAACTGTATGTAAATTCTCCGATAACAACATTCAAGAAAGATGGGGATACCTGGCGATTGAAAACCCCTGACGGAGTCGTTTTAGCAAAGACCGTTATCCTGGCGACACAGGGTTATCCTGATTATGCTTTTAAGAATCAAAAAAACTCCATGGTTCCGTTTAATTATTTCCAGTTTTCAACCCTCCCCCTGCCCGAGTCCGTACGTAAAACCATCCTTCCCGGCGGTCATGCAGCGTGGGATACCAATTTAATCCTTTCATCATACAAGCTTGATAGGGATGGTCGTCTTATTGTCGGCAGTGTTGGACAGGCTAGAAATGGTGCTTATAATCTGCATAAAAACTGGACCTTGCGTTCCATTAAAAAAGTATTTCCTCAGGTCGGCTCTATAGAACTGGAACATGCATGGGATGGCATTATCCGCATGACAACCGATAATATCCCAAGATTCCATATTCTTGATAAAGGGATGATCACTGTGACAAGTTATAATGGTCGTGGTATTGGTCCCGGGACGATGTTCGGTAAGCTTTTAGCAGAATATACACAAAGTGAATCACTTACATGTATTCCTCTGCCGTTAACGTCGCAAGAGGATATTTCCAGTCGAATTTTGCGGGGACTCTATTATGAGGTTGGTGCGCGATTGTATCATTTTGCCCAGCGCCGATTTTAGATTTTTAGTGAATTCATATCTGGATAAAAGGAATATGCTCCATGGATTTTTTAAAAGGGCTGGGACAGTTTTTAAACCAGCCCTTTACTAACAGCATTTTTTGGATATAGAACATTGTTTTTTTATGTATGATTTTATAGCAGTGCCAGTTGCTGAGATTGGCATTGTCAGAATGACTCCAGCAGGGAACTCTGCGTGGAGTGAATAAAATTAGAATACTCCTTGAGGAGGTAAAATTCGATGCTTGGTGAAGTCATATTGGTTGGGGTGATGGTCGGTGCTGTCTATGCTCTGGTGACCGTAGGTTACAGTATGGTCTACGGAATTCTGAAATTGATGAACTTTGCTCACGGTGACGTTTATATCTTTGGGACGCTGGTTTGCCTAACCCTATTAACTAAGTACAATCTTCATCCAGTACTAGCAATTTTGATCGCAGCGATTGTTGGTGGTGGGTTGGCTTCTTTAGTGGAGTTGCTGGTTTATCGGCGATTGCGGGCTGAACAACATCGATTAATTTCGATGATTACAGCATTAGGGGCGGCCTACGTTATTCAGAATATTACAGAATTGAACTGGGGCAACCAGGTCATGTTCTTTCCCTCGATTGTTAAGTCAAAATTTATCAATTTTTGGGGGCTACAGATCTCTGTTACCCACATAATTACTCTGTTTGTGGCGGTTCTTTGTATTGCTGTGCTCATTTTGTTTATGCGCTATAGCCGCTATGGGAAAGCCATTGATTGCGTCTCTCAAGATATGGATGCTGCGAGTTTGATGGGGATTCCTATTAATCGAATTGTTTCCTCCGTCTATTTTATGGGTGGGTTGCTTGGTGTTATTGGCGGCGTTCTCTATTCAAGTTCCTATAATGCTGTTTCATTGGGGATGGGTTTTCGCGGAACTCTCGTCGCTTTTACAGCCGCTGTCATCGGTGGTATCGGCAGTTTAGGGGGAGCTTTGCTGGGCGGAATGATCCTTGGTCTTTCTGAAAATTTAATAGGTGTCTATATCTCCAGTTCATATCGAGATCCGCTTATGTATTCACTTCTGATTATCATGTTGTTAGTCAAGCCGACTGGGATTCTTGGCAGTAGCGACCAGGCGAAAGTTTAATCCTATTTCTTTCATGAAGTGGGATAGAGGCGTGGTTTTAGTTTCTGAAGGAGAAGTGCACCAATGATGATGGGTTCTGGAAAAAGAAAATGGCTATTGTTGGGTGGGTTGACTATCTGCCTGTTGTTGGTGCCAATGTTGGTTACCGATATCTATATCCTTAGTATTCTGAATATGATGATCATCTATTCGATTCTCTGTCTGGGGTTGAACCTGATTCTTGGGTTTACCGGTCTGTTATCCCTAGGTCATGCCGCTTTTTACGGAATCGGAGCCTATACAACCGCGATATTGATGACACGGTATAATTTTGGTTTTGGGTCAGCTTTTTTTGCTTCTGCTGTCTTGGCTCTTTTGGTTGGTATCATTATTGCGATACCAACACGAAAGGTTCGGGGGGATTATTTCTGCCTTATTACCCTGGCTTTTGGTGAAATTTTTCGACTGGTGGCAACTGCTTGGATCGAGTTTACCCGTGGAGCTATGGGGATTGTCAGAATCCCGATGCCGAAGATTTTTGGCATACCAATAGCCACAGAAACAGACTTCTATTATCTTGGACTTGGAATCCTTATATTTACCTACCTGACCATCAAGGCAATTACAGATACCCGATATGGACGCGCCTTTATTGCAATTCGGGAAGATGAACTTGCTGCGGATACGATGGGAATCAACACCGCCATATATAAAATTATGGCCTTCAGTATTGGCTGCCTTTTCGCCGGAATGGCTGGGAGTTTTCTGGCCGTATATCAAACGGTGGTGACACCCTCTAACTTCCGGTTAGAGGAGTCTTGCTTGATGATTATTATGGTCATTGTTGGTGGCATGGGAAGGAACCTTCTTGCGCCTTTAGCTGGTGTTGTTGTTATGACGGTTGCTACTGAGGTCTTCAGGAGTGTCGCCGACTATAGAATGTTAATTATTGGTCTCATCATGATTCTGGTTTTACTTCTTCGACCCCAGGGAATATTTGGTTCCTCTTCATTCAAAAGTTAAAGTGGGAGGCTGATAGTGCCAATCTTAGATACGAAAGATGTGACAAAACAGTTCGGTGGTTTGGTTGCAGTTAATCAAGTCAGTATGACTGTTAATAAAAATGAAATTGTCGGGATCATTGGGCCGAATGGTGCGGGAAAGACAAGTTTTATTAATGCACTGACTGGAATCTATAAGCCGAGTGGGGGGCAGATATTTTTTCAGGGAAAAGATATTACCGGCTTTCCTGCTTACAAGATTGCCAAACAGGGGATTGCCCGAACTTTTCAGAATCTGAGGGTTTTTTCCAATATCAGTGTATTGGAAAATGTTCTGATCGGAGCTCACTGTCGAATTGACAATCCATTTCATCATATATTTTTACGTCCATTGAGATCAAAGAAAATTGAGCGGCAGGCTTATGCAAAAGTTATTGCTTTACTGAAGAATGTTGGGCTTGAAGAGAAAAAAGAATCTCTGGCAAAAAACTTATCCTATGGCGAGCAGCGGACACTGGAAATTTGTCGAGCACTGGCCTCTGACCCAGAGCTACTCATTCTGGATGAACCATGCGCCGGAATGAATTCGGCTGAAATGGACACTCTCGCTGATTTCGTAAAAAAATTGCGGGATGAAGGGCAAACGATCGTCGTTATTGAGCACAACATGTGCTTCATAATGGCGGTAAGTGATCGAATCATTGTGATGACTGAAGGAGCTAAATTTCGTGAAGGGACTCCTGCGGAGATCCGGAACGATTTAGAAGTGCAGAAGGTTTATCTCGGCGAACAGGAGGTAGAGTGATGTTGGTAGTCGATGATATTCATGCTCAGTACGGAAGAATCAAAGCCCTCCATGGAGTTTCTTTAAATATTAAGGAGGGCGAGATAGTCGCCTTACTCGGGGCAAACGGGGCAGGAAAGAGTACTTTTTTGAAGGTCATATCAGGGATGCTAAAACCGACCAGTGGCAGTGTAACCTTCATGGGAAGACCATTAAATGGGGTTCGTCCTGATCAGGTGGTTATTGCTGGCATGTCTCATGTCCCCGAAGGACGGCGGGTGTTCCCGATGGCAACAGTTATGACAAATCTGGAAATGGGCGCTTTTACTCGCAAGGACAAAGAAGGGATAAAAAAAGATATCGCTCGCTACTTTGAAATTTTTCCAATCCTAGGTCAACGGCGCAACCAAAAAGCTGGAACGCTCAGCGGTGGAGAGCAGCAGATGCTGGCCATTGCGCGGGGATTAATGTCACGTCCATCGCTACTCTTGCTTGATGAACCCGCAATGGGTTTAGCTCCAATCCTAGTCCAGGAAATTTATAATATCATTAAAGAGTTGAATGCTGCGGGGACGTCCATATTGCTGGTTGAGCAGAATGTACATAAGACCCTCCAAATTGCAGATCGAGCCTATGTGCTGGAGTGTGGAGTTGTTGCAATAAGTGGTCTGTCTGAGGAGTTACAGAAATCTGCTGAAGTGATCAAGTGCTACCTCGGTGAAGCAGTGTAATGGTTCTTTTATAGATAAGGTAGGTTAGAAAATACTTTTCGGTAGGAAGATTTAACAATGAAATTTCCCGGTAAAATAAGTTTATCGGGAAGTCAAAGAGGTGATAGTGCCCCGTTCATTGATTTGTAATAAAAGGAGATCTGCGATGCGGAAGTTTGTGGGAATGTGTGCGACATTGACCTGTTGTTTATTTTTATTCACCTCAATCAGTTTTGCCGGTGATGGTGTTGATCACAAAGCCAAGGTTATTAAGCTGGCAGGGTTTGATGCAGTCACCGGAAAATATGGCAATTATGGTGCTAGTGACAAGGTTGGCCAAGAAATCGCTATAGCACAAATCAACGCTATGGGTGGTATTCAAGCCGGGCCGCTGAAAGGTTACAAACTTGAGCTCAGTTTTTTTGATGACCGAGGTGATGCGCGTGAAGCAGCTAATGTCGGCAAGAAAATCTCAGCTGGAGATTATCTAGCTGTCATGGGACCGACTATGAGTTCTTCTGCGCTGGCTGCAACCCCGATATTCAATCGCTATCGCATTGCCGACATTATTACCTATGCCAATGCTAGTTCGATTACCTCTCAAGGATTTGACAATATCGCCAGACTGCCATTTACCACAAAAGCTATCGCTGATGCGATCGCCAAGTGTATCGGCAATGAGATGGGCATGAAGACCGCTGCGGTCATTTCCGAAAACCAGGACTATGGTCAACAGCTATATGAGGGTCTGCTCGAGGTAGAAAGCAAGTACGGTGTGAAAACTGTTTCGCAGGATGTTATCACTGCTGGGCAGGATGTTGATTTCAAGTCTGTTTTAACCCGCGCCAAGAGTGCTAATCCGGATGTTCTAGTCCTGTTTGTCACCTACAACGAAGGTGGCCTGATTGTCCGTCAAACCCGTGAAATGGGTTGGGAGATTCCGATTGTTACGGTTGATGCGATGACCGATCCCAAATTCTTTGAACTGGCCGGTGATGTTCGCAATATCAATCTGGTGATCAGTGGAGACATTGATCAGAGCACGCCACAAGCGCGGTATCTAAATACCGAGTATGAAAAACGCACCGGTGAAAAAATTGCACCAACCGCTGCTGTCTTTGGCTATGACGCTGTTCAGGTAGCCAGGAAGATTATTGAAAATGGTGCAACCTCACGAGAAGAATTCATCAAAGGGATTCGGGGAGTGAAAGTCAAAGGAGGGATCTTCAGCTCTCTGTACACCTTCGACAAACATGGTGATGCCGAAATCTTCAACTTTGTAACAATCACTGCTGAAGATTATAAAAAGACTTTGAATATCAAGTAACCGTCTCAACTGTCGGTACAGCCTTACTAATAAGCTAAGGTTGTACCGACCTTTAACATCCGGCTAAATTCTAATCAAGGGGGTTGTGGCAAATATGATTTACCGAGCAAAAAAAATGCAGTATAGCGCAGGGCAATCAATCGGGATTCTGCTGTTGGATGCAATGCTCCCCCTTGCCCCGGGGGATGTGGCAAACGCAACGTCTTACCCCTTTCCAGTCATCTACAAAACTGTCAAAGCAGCATCCTCACACCGCCTGATTTTTGAGCGAGACCCTGAACTAGCACAACCTTTTATTGCTGCCGGTCTAGAACTTATTCAGCAAGGAGCTCGGGCAATCACAAGTGATTGTGGCTTTATGGCGCTGGTCCAGGAACAGTTGGCCGAGGCTTTGCCGGTACCGGTTATGCTGTCCAGTTTGTTGCAGGTACCGTTCATTCACCGGATGTTGCGCAAACGGGAAAAGGTTGGGATTTTGACCGCTCAAGGACAGAACCTGACGGAAAGACATTTTCAGGCTGCCGGAATTGATGAGTCGACGGTCGTGGTTTTGGGTATGGAGGAGACGGAGAACTTTTATGGTGCATTTATAACCGAAACCGGAGTTCTTAATACCGATATTGCTAGAGAAGAAATCGTGGGTCAGGCGAAAAAACTAGTTGCAAGTGATCCTTCTATCAAGGCGATCCTGCTCGAATGCTCCAATATGCCTCCCTATGCATATGCGGTACAAGAGGCAGTTGGGTTGCCAGTTTTTGATTTTAACACGATGATTAACCATGTCTTCTCTGCTTTGGAACAACGTCCTTATCAGGGATATGTTTAAATCTCCCAGAGTAAGAACAACCTTCATCGCCAAAGAGAGGGCTGTAACTTCATTTTTGTAAGTTTTACAGCACTCTTGCCTTTTCGAGAAAACAGTAGAACAAAAGAGAGAGTTTGATGCTTTATCTGAGTAAAGAAAATATCCGTCAGGCGGTTTCTAAAAAGGAACTTCTTGATGAGGTAGAACAAGCATTGTGCCTCCAGGAGGTCGGTAGGTTTACTATGCCCCAGCGCATGCACTTGGATAGTGGGGAGAATACTCTGCTTCTTATGCCTTGCTTGACGGAGAGGTTTTACGGCACCAAACTGGTAACAGTCTTTCCGGGCAACATAAATCAAAACCTTCCCACGGTCGCTGCGGTCATGCTACTCAATAGCGCTGACACAGGTGAAACTTTGGCCATTCTTGACGGCCAAGAGCTGACGGCGCTCAGAACCGGCGCCATGGGCGGTGTAGGAATCCGGCACACTTGTCCGCCGGATACTGAGCGGCTCGGGATCGTCGGAACGGGTGTTCAGGGTTTGAATCAGGCGCTCTTTGCAGCTTCTGTCCGCCCGCTCAAGGAAATTCAGCTGTTGAGTCGAAATACAAAAAATGTGGCGACATTGGTCGAGAAACTCGCTGTTGAACTTCCTGAGATCCGGATCCGTGCAGCGGCATCGATTGAATCTCTGCTGGAATCCTCCCAGGTGATTATCACCGCCACTAATTCCTCAGTTCCCGTTCTCCCGAATAACGAGGAACTTCTCAATGGGCGGCATTTCATCGGCATTGGTTCATACAAGCCGATCATGCGGGAACTTCCAGAAACCCTTTTCCATTTAGCGAAGCACATTTTCGTTGATACCGAGTATGCCATTGAAGAGTCAGGAGATCTTGCCCTGCCCCTCTCAGAGGGCTGGATTAGCCGAGAACAGGTTAGCCCTCTTGGGAAACTCTTGATGGGTCAGCAGAACGATCCCGGGTTTCCAGGTGAGACCACCATCTTCAAATCGGTCGGAATGGCTCTACTGGATGTCTGCGTCGCTGAATTGATTTACAAGAATTCCATAGAACAGGGACTGGGAAAACAACTGTAAAGGGTGGGATTCTGGTGAACGGAAGATATGATTTCTACAAAAACATTATTCTCAATCAAAGGATCACTCTGATGACAATTAATAATCCAAGGGCAAGGGAGCTGGATCATGGCTATTAGCGTATGTTTGGCAGGGGCTACCGGGTGGGCAGGATCTGCTCTGGCAAAAGGAATATATGCAGCTCCAGACCTGAATTTAGTCAGTGCGGTGTCAAGATCTCATGCTGGAAAATCGCTAGGTTCTGTTATTGACCAGACCGGGAGCACTCCACTTCTTTCCTCAACAGCAGCTGAAGCTTTACGTGCCAGCCCAGATGTTTTCATTGAGTATACTAAGCCTGATATTGCCAAGAGTAATAGTCTGCAGGCATTTCAGAGTAGCTGTCACGTATTAGTTGGCACCTCTGGACTGAATGAAGATGACTATAGGGAAATAGATGCGGTCGCGCAATCAGTGGGGAGGGGAGTTCTGGCTTGTGGAAACTTTTCTCTGACCGCAGTTCTTTTTGAGAAATTTGCAGAAATGGCTGCCAAGCATATACCCCATTGGGAGATTATTGATTACGCCAGTTCCTCCAAAAAAGATTCTCCGAGTGGGACGGCAAGAGAGTTGGCATATAACCTCTCCAGAGTTAGAGAATCTCAGCTTGATGTCCCTCATGATCAAAGCCAGGGACCCGAGGGAATCCGTGGGGCTCGCCTCAATGGAACCCAAGTTCATGCAGTTCGCCTTCCGGGTTACGTACTTTCTCTAGATGCGATTTTTGGGATGCCAGACCAGAAGCTAATTATAAGACATGAGGCTGGAATGAGTGCTCAGCCCTATGTAGATGGAGCACTGATAGGAATAAGAAAAGTTATAAGCCTAGTCGGTTTGCATCGTGGCCTGGCCTCAGTGATGAACCTTTAATGTGGTCAACTGGTCTTATTAAATACCTTCCCCCCAGTAACCGTGTATTTGTTTGTCGGTGCAAATATCGTCAAATTGTTCAAATTCCGACATGCTTATTCTATTTATCACTGCCTTATTTGCACCACTGATAGCTACCACCTGCCCCCACTTATCAACAAGCTGAGGACTTAATGCACCTGAATCGCATCATCACGACCATAGACACACATACAGCCGGTGAACCGACCCGGATTGTCACCAGTGGTCTTCCCCATATTCCAGGAAAAAATATGCAGGAAAAAAAGGCCTGGATGGCTGCTAACGAGGATAACCTGCGGAAAATGCTCATATGGGAACCGCGAGGGCATAGTGGCATGTTTGGTGCCATTCTCACTGCTCCGATTTCAGAAGATGCCGACATTGGGATTATCTACATGGATGGTGGTAGCTATCTTGATATGTGCGTACACGGGTCAATTGGAGCGATCACCGCCATGGTCGAATGCGGCATGCTCAAGTCGATTGATAGCACAAGTGAGAAAGCACAACAGGTCACTCTTGATGCGCCGGCCGGAAAAATTCACGCTATGGTTCAACTGGAGGGAGGCCGCGCCAAGAGTGTAACGATTCAGAATGTTCCATCTTTCTTCTATGATGAATTGGATATTCAACTGGAGGGGATAGGGAAGATTCCCGTTTCGGTTTGTTATTCCGGAAACTATTTTGCCATCGTGAAAGCCGAACACTTGGGAATAAGTGTCGCACAACGTCAGGTTGATAAATTGATTGAATACGGTCTGGCGATTCGAGATATGGTGAATCTCGGTATCGAAATCAGGCATCCTGATAGCGGTGAAGCAGGTCGGGTCAACCTAGTTGAAATCTATGAAGAAACCGATCCGCCACGCAATGTCGTAATCTTTGGCTCGGGTCAGGCTGATCGTTCGCCCTGCGGCACAGGGACAGGGGCCAAAATGGCACTGCTTCATGCGCAAAATAAATTAAAAATTGGGCAGCATTACCCTTATCGGAGCATTATTGGTACTGAGTTTGTCGGTGAAATTGTTGCTGAAAAGCAAATGAAAGACCGGATCGCCATTATTCCGGCAGTGACTGGTTGTGCCTATATCATTGGTTTCCAAGAATTTGTTAATGACGATAAAGATCCCTTTAAGTTTGGTTTTTGTTTGTAGAGATTTGTTACAAAATTAATTTTGAAAATAACAACCTCCGCTGGTATACGTAGCACGTCAACTTATGATATTAAGCGTATCTGTTAAGTTATGGACGATTTTTCTGAAAAGAAGTTAAGTTGGTTAGAAGTTCTGTAAACCACAAGTCAAAGGGAGTTACTCTTTCTTATTATGAATAACAATATCTATCAGACAATTAAGGATCGGATTTTATGCTTGGAGTATGCTCCTGGCCGGATTTTAAATGAAAAAGTTCTAGCAAAGGAATTTGGCGTCAGCCGCACACCGCTGCGTGAAGTATTAAATCGCCTGGAGTGGGATCAACTGGTTCGTGTATTGCCACGAAGTGGAACCATGGTTGCTGAGATTGAATTTCAACAGATCATGAACACGTTTCAGGTGCGCATGGGGATTGAAGAGATGATAGGTAAGCTGGCCGCAGAGCATGCGACCGAAGAACACCTTCAGCGACTGGTGACTTTGCAGGAGCAATGCAAGGAATTATGTGAAGTTAAAGACAAAGCAGCCCTGATATCAATAGACCGGGAGTTGCGGGCAATTCTTAACGATAGTGCAGATAATCCAGTTCTAAAAAACATCTCCGAATCCCTTTATGACCTGACCGTTAGATTGTGGTGTGCCGTCCTAGATAAAGGAAACTGGAAGGAAGAGGTTCAGTCGATTATTGATGAAATCAGCCAAACCATTACTGTATTGAAAAGTGATACAAAAGAGCTTGGGGCGTTGAGACGGGATTTACTGGCTCAACATCTTGAACGTATTAGACAAAAGTTCTTAGGTTTGTAGGATGCTTTTTATTAATGGTGAAGAAGGTTGGAATATAAAAGTCGAGGGAACCGATAATTGTCTCAATTATTATTTAGAATGCAAACATCAAAACACCCTTTAGTTTCTTCAGTAACTTCCTTAAATATCCGTCTATTCCCCGTGTGATTTTTGTGGAGTCAAGCTCATGAGACGTACCCTTCCGAGCCGCAGTGCTTTACTTGCTTTCGAATCTGCGGCACGCCATCAAAGTTTTACCAGTGCTGCCACAGAACTTTCGCTGACAGAAAGCGCTATTTCAAGACAAATTGCTGCATTAGAGGATCAACTGGGGCTTAAACTATTCAACCGGATAAAAAAACGAGTTATCCTGACAAAAGCTGGACTGTTATACAGCAAACAGGTCAGAAAGTCGGTGGAGCAGATGGAACAGGACATGTTGAATGTCATGTCCCATGGTGGAACGAGGGAAATCATTGAGCTGGCTGTTTTACCAACCTTTGGTTCGCAATGGCTGGTTCCCCGTTTAGGGGGATTCTATCAGCAGTACCCCGACATAATGATCAACACGGCGGCACACTCGGTTATGTTCCTGATCAAAGAAACCCCTTTTGACGCAGCCATCCACTTTGGACAACCGTCATGGCCGGGAACCGTTGCCGATTTTCTGTTCAAAGAAGAGCTGGTTGCTGTTTGCAAACCAGAACTGATCAAGACAAAACAGCTTGAGCAGATAGACAGGATATTGACCTGTTCCCTGCTGCAACTGACTTCACGACCGAATGCCTGGCGAAATTGGTTTGAGAACGCTGGTCTTACCGGTATTAATGCGCTGCACGGCTCACGGCATGAACACTTTTCCACTTTAATCAGTGCAGCCAGCTCCGGACTCGGAATTGCCCTGATCCCCCGTTTTTTGATCACGGAGGAGCTGGAGAGGAAACAGTTAGCCGTTGCCTTTGATATTCCCCTGAAGAGTGACGATGCCTACTATCTGGTCTACCCGGAGGAAAACTTATTCAGCAGTGCTTTGCAGCAGTTCAGAACCTGGCTGTTTGCGGAAGCAAAAAAACCTCAATCTGAAGGAATTAATTCAGAAACTGCTCATCACAATCAATCGTGATTCCCCGCTTAGACAGCTCTTCTATAAAGTCTTCAGCCGGGATATCAATGGTAGGCGTCAAAAGACCCTTCCTCGTTATTTTTCCCTCAGCAAGCATCTGCGCAACAATACTTGCTGGATAACCAACCCCTTTATTCATGGCAAACAGTCCGCTCTCAAGATCCCTCTCAATCAGCAGATTCATGGTCAGTCGTTTCCGTTGACCATCCTTAATTCCCTCAAAGATGTTCTGCATGGCGACAATATCTTTTTCCGTATTTTTGTACTGAATTTGCGGGTCAATCAGAGCACTCAAAAACTGGCGCGGGATGACCTTACAGCCAGAAACATTGAGCGGCTCATCAGACAAAAATCCCAGCTGTTTTAATGGTCGCCAAAAGTCACTCCAGCCGGGCCAACGGAGCGCATAACGGGTTGTCTCCACAATTGTATCAGCAATTCCTAACATATCCATGTAGATAGCAGCATTACCGTTGGGAATTGCTTCTAGCTCACCCAAGCCGGAAAAGTTAATTTTAGAGGTATTATTTTGATTATGCTGTTCAGCCGCCGGAATAAACAATGTTTTGCCATCCTTGATAAATACTGAATCCCGGTTGGAACTGGTTAAAACCATATCCCAGTTCCAGGTTACTTTGTAGTTCAGCGGGTTGTTACAAGCATTTTTTTCGGGGAAACCACCACAACAGGAATGGAGTTCTGTAACCTTATCAAATTGTTTCACACCATAACCAAACAGAACCAGATCGATTCCTGGATCGAGCCCGCACTCCGGCATGAGACTGACACCAGCGTCCAGAGCTGGTTGATGTAGGTGACGCAACGGGTGTGCATAATTGGTGCTGACCAGTGGCACTTGGGCAGTTATTGCTGCCTCAAAGGCATTAATCATGAATTTAAGTGGCAGCAGGTCGATCGCGGCAGCAACATCTTGCCGTAGCAACTGAATCAGCACATCGGTAGAGGACGCATCAATTTTGATTGGGGTAATTTTCTTTGTATCCACGGTTGCCGCAAAGCTGTCCCAACTGTCAAGATTTGCATCAGCACAGATAATTTCATCGACAGCGGCGCTATTAACGAGGTCAAGTAAAGCACCACGACCCTGTGAACCCAAACCACCAAATACAACAATTTTCATAATATAGCCTGACGTTGGAGGAGAAAAATCAATCTAATATCGCAGAAAAAACGTGCATAAAATTACCACCAAGAATTGCAACAATATCATCATCAGAATAGCCACGGATAATCAGTTCACAGGTAAATTCACCGAGTCCGGCATGGGTTTTAATCACATCACAAGTCTCTATCGTGGAACCAAGCTGAGAATAATCCTCAAAGCCATCACAGAAATCAAAACCAAGACCAACATGGTTCAACCCGGCAATATTGACGATGTGATCGACATGGTCAATGAAATGTGATACCTGGACATTTGGCTCGTTATCACGGATAAAAACGTCGACAGAGTTCATCCCGATGACACCACCCTTTCTGGCAATTGCCTTAATCTGATCATCGGTAA
>JAKIUD010000127.1 GCA_021647765.1 Desulfuromusa sp.
TTTTTCCGCTCCCCGTTGGACCCAATAAGAGAACGTTACTTTTCTGAATTTCTACGTCACTATTCTTGTCAGCAGACTCAATTCTCTTATAATGATTATAAACAGCAACGGACAGAATTTTTTTTGCCAATTCTTGCCCAATCACATATTCATCAAGAATATCATTAATTTCAACAGGCTTGGATAACTGTTTTGATTCAGGATCAATCGTCTGATCAAGGCGGGATTCTTCATCAATGATGTCGTTACAGAGTTCTATACATTCATCACAAATATAAACAGTTGGTCCGGCAATCAGTTTTTTAACTTCATCCTGAGACTTACCACAAAAAGAACAGGTCAACTGACTGTTTTCTTCCTTTAAACTCACGTGTTATACCTCCACACACAAATTATTATGATTTTCGTTCGACAATAGAATCAATGATACCATAATTACACGCTGTTTCACTATCCATGAAAAAATCACGCTCAGTATCAACCGCAATCTTCTCCAAATCCTGCCCAGTATGCCTTGCCAGTATTCCATTTAAAGACTCACGCATGCGCAAAATCTCTTTTGCATGAATGCTGATATCTGTTGCCTGCCCTTGAAACCCACCCAAGGGTTGATGAATCATAACTCTGGCGTGGGGCAAAGCAAAACGCTTTTCCGGGGCTCCAGCCGCTAGAAGAATTGCTCCCATGCTGGCTGCCTGCCCAATACATATGGTAGAAACAGGTGCCTTTAAATACTGCATTGTATCATAAATAGCCATCCCCGCAGTGACAACACCGCCAGGGGAGTTGACATAAAGATGAATATCCCGATCTGGATCTTCTGATTCTAAAAATAGCAATTGAGCAATAACCAGATTCGCCATATGGTCTTCAATCTCTCCACCGAGAAAGATGATTCGATCCTTCAGCAGGCGGGAATATATATCATAAGCCCGCTCGCCACGACCGCTGTCTTCGACCACCATTGGCACCAAACTCATATCAGGACTCCTCTGTTTCGTTATTGTCAGCATCTTGCTCCTCAGGTTGTTGTGGTTCAACCTCAGTTATCACCGCCTGATCCAATAGATATTTGGTCACCTTTTCTTGCAAAATTTGCCCTTTTAACCCAGCCAATGTTGACTCATTTTCAAAATATTTTTTAACCTGGTCTAAAGGAACTTCACTGTTATCAGCAAACTCCTCCATTTTTTGTTCGATTTCGGACCCATCAACAACAATTTCTTCTTGCCCAGCGATTGCATCCAGCACCAATTCGCCTTTAACTTTCTGCACAGCCACATCCCGATAGGTTTTAGCAAAAGACTCATCATTCATCCCCAGCATTTCAAGACTCATTCCCTGGGCTTTAAGCTTTTGAGTAAAACTGTCTTTGAGATGATGGAGTTGATTCTCAATCATCCCTTCAGGAATATCAAAGGGATTGTTTTCGATCAAAGCAACCATTAAATCTTCCTGCAATTGCTCGTCAATCCGCTGTTTTTCCCCGGCGATAGAGTTTTCTTTGATTCGCTCCCTAAGTTCCTCAAGATTAGCGGCATCAAGCTCTTTTGCCAGGGCATCATCTATCTCAGGAACTTTCTTTTCTTTGATTTCCTTAACCAGCACTTTAAAAACTGCGGGTTTACCCGCCAGGTCTTTAGATCCATACCCTTCAGGAAAGGTCACTTCGACCTCTTTTTCCTGTTCACGCTTCATTCCCACTAACTGTGCTTCAAACCCAGGGATAAAACTATTGGATCCGAGAGCCAGCTCAAAATCCTTGGCAGCACCGTTCTCAAACGGGGTATTATCAATAAAACCTTCAAAATCAATAACGACCGTATCTCCATCCCGGGTTTTTTTACGGCTGGTAACCTCAAGTTTAGATCGTGAATTAGCCATTTGCTCCAGTTGTTGATCAACAACATTTTCATCAAAATAGAATTTTTCTTTTTTAAGTTTCAGTTGGGTGTAGTCCTTAGCAGTGATTTCTGGACGAACGTCCACCACAGCCTCGTACCTAAAGGGCTTACTCGCTTCAACAGTTCCAGATTCAGTGACCTCAGGCTGTGATACAGGTTCAATTTTATTATCCAGAAGGGCTTTATACAGGCTGTTATTGATCAAGGAGCCGGCAGCATCATACTGAGCTCTTGGTCCATAATGTTGTTCAAGGATCTTCCTTGGCACTTTACCTTTGCGAAAGCCCTTAATATCAGCAGTCTTGGCAATTTTTTTATAAGCATTTCCAAGCTCAGCATCAACAACTTCAGCTGCAATTTCAAGACTCAACTTCTTTTTAATGGGGCTTAGGGCTTCAACAATAACACTCATCTTTTTCCCTTCCTGATTCTTTAAATATTAATCCAAGTTTAATGTGAAATATCTCTATTAATTTAAAATATATTAATTTGCGAGTCGCAGATTAATCTTATTAATCACCACAACAGTAATATACATTTTAAGCTTTTTTGTTAAACTCGCATTTTTAGCAGAGGGCTAACCTTGCTGTCAATCTTCTTTTACCCCTCGACAAATACAGGATTTTTTTCGAGTTAAGTCATCTAATGATGACCTCGCAAAAAGTCATTTTGTAAAACCGACATCCTCCTGATACTTTGGACAACACTTTCTATGCATGCAGATGAAATCACAAGCTAACTTTTTGTTTCTGTTGCAGCCACAAATCTCATTCAACTAAGAAGAAACTTTATCAATATATGCCAATAGTTCAGCTGTTTTCTCCTGCATCAATGCAGCATCACCACGTGATTCAACATTTAAACGAATCACTGGTTCAGTATTTGACTCACGCAGGTTAAAGCGCCACTGTCCCATATCCAGGCTCAGACCATCGGTATAATCAATGTCACTGGCATCTGGCTCATATTTCTGATGAATGGCTTCAATAACTTGGGAGGAATCACTAACCCGACGGTTTATCTCGCCACTTGCAGGATATTTGCTGATCCGTTCTTCAAGCAGCTTCGATAGAGGGAGACCTCTCTTGCTCATCAATTCAACCACCAGCAACCAGGGGATCATGCCACTGTCGCAGTAAGAAAAGTCACGAAAATAGTGATGAGCACTCATTTCTCCACCATAGAGGGCGTTCTCAGCCCGCATCCTCTCCTTGATAAAGGCATGCCCCGTTTTACTCAGAATCGGGACGCCCCCTGCCTGTTGAACGATATCAATGGTATTCCAGGTCAAACGTGGGTCGTGGATAATTTTTTGACCAGGATTGTTCGCCAACAAAGCAGCAGCGAGAAGACCTACAATATAATAACCTTCGATAAAATTGCCCTGTTCATCAAACAGAAAGCAGCGATCAAAGTCACCATCCCAGGCGACTCCCAGATCGGCTTGATGTTCCAATACTGCTTCTCTGGTCAAAGATCGGTTTTCAGGTAATAGCGGATTTGGAATACCATTTGGAAAAGTTCCATCGGGCTGATGACAGATTTTTATGATCTCCAGTGGCAAGTGTGCTTCCAGTAAATCAATAATCGGCCCAGCACAGCCATTACCGGCATTTACCACAACTTTGAGCGGTTTTAACCTGGATCGATCAAAATAAGAGAACAGATGCTCAATGTACTGATCCTTGAAAGAAATCGACCTGATTTTACCAGTTCTGCCTGTGGCTGGAAAATCTCCCTCTTCCGCCAATTGCTGAATCTTTTCCAAACCCGTATCACCGCTGATTGGTTTGGCTTGCTCCCGAACCAGTTTCATCCCATTATAGTCGATGGGATTGTGGCTGGCGGTAACCATGATCCCGCCATCGAGCTGCTGGCTGAAGGTCGCATGGTAAATTTCTTCGGTGCCACAGAGACCGATATCCAAAACATTACTCCCCCCCTCAGTCAGCCCTTGTGCCAATGAATCACTCAGTGACTGGCTTGATGTGCGGATGTCATGGCCGATAACAACGTGTTTAGGTCGTAAAAATTGCGCATAAGCGCGACCGATACGCCAGGCAATATCTTCATTGAGCTGATCAGGTAAACGACCACGGATATCGTAAGCTTTAAAGCAATCAATGTTCATCTCAGATCCTTTTGTTGCGGTTCACGACCATAGTTATCTATAAAAAACTCGGCCGCAAGCGACAGAGTTTTAAAGGCAAAATCCTAAAACAGCTCCAGTTGCTTTCCGTGGACTTCCTTTTTATCTAATTCGACCAATTGGTTTTGCACGTACTTACAAATATTT
>JAKIUD010000044.1 GCA_021647765.1 Desulfuromusa sp.
TTCGCGGGCCTGAAAAAGTGATGATGCACCTGATGTTTGGTGTCATTGTCCTCTTTGCTGATCAGCTGCTCAAAGTCACAGGGTACTGATTGTCAAAGACCAAAAAATAGTTTCGAAGGGAGTCGTCTGTCCGAAACCTGAAAAATGGCTCGACAGATCGCTTCACAGTCGATTTTTTTTAAAAAAAATGGGGGGAACCCCGCTGTGGTGAATTTTATCCGACCATAGGCCAAGACTTTTGCAAGAGGCTCGTATGGATAAAATATTTTACGAGGATTAAATAATGGATCTCTGGTACACCGAAAAACATAGCGAAAATGTTGGCATCACCATGAAAACCACCAAAACTCTGTTTTCCGGGAAAAGTGAGTTCCAGCAGCTTGATATTGTAGAAACCCTCGAATTTGGTCGGATGATGCTCCTCGATGGATTGGTTATGGTGACAGAAAGGGATGAGTTCATTTATCATGACATGATTGTTCATCCGGCATTGTTCACCCATCCCAAGCCCAAAAAAGTTCTGGTGATTGGTGGTGGTGATGGTGGCAGTATTCGGGAAATTATGAAACACCCGGAAGTTGAACTGGCTGTACTCTGTGAAATTGACGGGCTGGTGATTGAAAAATCTATCGAGTTCCTCCCTTCCATGGCCGCAGAAATTGATGGAACCAATCCTCGCGTTAAATTACATGTTGATGATGGATTGGCTTATATTCGTGATCATCAAAATGAATTCGATGTTATCCTGGTTGATTCAACCGACCCGATCGGCCCGGCAGTGGGTCTATTTGAAGAGGGTTTTTATCGATTGGTTTTTTCAGCTCTGAAAGATGATGGGATCATGATTGCACAGAGTGAGTCCCCCTTTTATCATGCTGCAATTCAAAAGAAGATGTATCAAAATTTGCGGGAAGTATTTCCCCTGGTGGAGATGTATCAAGCGTTCATTCCGACCTACCCGAGTGGCTTCTGGAGTTTTGCCTTTGCCAGCAAAACATACCATCCGATCACCAATTTCGATCATGATCGTGCCGCCAAACGAAAGTTCCATTCCCGCTACTACAATGAGGATCTACACCTTGGTGCTTTTATGCTGCCAACCTTTGCCCGCGAGAACATAGCCAAATGAGAGTTCAATCAGGAAACAACTGGTCTGCCGCTGATTCCGCAGCACTCTATGGAATCGAGCACTGGGGTGAAGGGGATTTTGCAATTTCAAAAAGTGGTGAAGTCACCATTGATATCCCTTTTCCCGCCGGTAAAATCTCTGTCCCATTGATCGATATCATCCAGGCAGCTCGTGATCGTGATCACGAATTACCGCTACTGTTACGAATAGAGAACTTACTTGATTCACGAGTCACAGAAATCAATGAAACATTCCAGAAGGCTATCCAGGAGGCAAAATACACTGGAACATACAGTGGAGTATTCCCCGTCAAGGTCAACCAGCAGTGTACGGTAATTGGAGAGATCAGTCGCTTTGGCGCAGATTTTGGACACGGCCTGGAAGCTGGAAGCAAAGCAGAACTGCTGCTGTGTCTGGCCAGTCTAAATGATAGTGGCCTGCTGATCTGCAATGGAAATAAAGATCGGGAATTTATCGACCTGGGTTTGTGGGCAAATAAATTGGGGCACCGCTGTTTCTTCGTCATTGAATCACCGATTGAATTACCATTGATTATCGAACGGAGTCAAAAACTCGGGATTCAACCGCTGCTTGGATTACGCATCAAAATATCCTCCAAGGTTGGTGGCCTCTGGACAGAAACCAGCGGTGATCGCAGCAGTTTTGGTCTTAGCACAGCACAGCTGATTGCAACAGTTGACGAACTGCGTAAAGCAGGAATGCTTGACTGTCTACAACTACTACACTGCCATCTTGGCTCACAGATCCCTGATATAAGGGAAATTGAAACAGCAGTCCAGGAAGCCAGTCGTTTTTACGCTGACTTGGCCGCAGAAAAGGTTCCTCTGAAATATCTTGATCTGGGGGGAGGGCTGGCTGTTGATTACATCGGCAATCAATCGCTCCATAGCCATTCGCGCAACTATGATTTACCCGGGTATTGCCGCTGCATTGTTGAAACGATCAAGAAATCCCTTGCTCCACATAATATCGATCATCCGGTCATCATTACAGAGTCGGGACGCGCAACTATTGCCCGTACGTCAATCCTTTTTTTCAATATTCTCAATGCCATGCGCTACGAAGCCATGGCTCTTCCTGATAGTTGCCCAGAAAAGAGTCATCCTCTGGTTGCCCGACAATTCCAGCTCTACCACGAAGCAGCTGAAATTGATCTCAGCACTGGCTATACGGAAGCACTGACAAACCGCGATCAAATAAGGGATCTGTTCAGAAGCGGGGCGATCAGAGTCCGGGAGCGGGCGTTGGCAGAAAACCTGTTCCTGGCGATTGCTAATATCTTGTCAAAACGGTTAGATCCGCTTGAAGAAATACCCGCCCCACTATCCGGATTGAAGTACAATTTAGCTGATATTTATTATGGGAATTTCAGTGTTTTCCAATCACTACCCGATACTTGGGCGATTGATCAGATCTTCCCGGTTATGCCGATTCAGCGGCTTGACGAATACCCGGAACGACGTGCCAGCATTTCGGATCTCACCTGTGATTGTGACGGCAAACTTGATCGTTTCATTCTCGCTGGGGGAGAAAGCCAAACCTTGCCAGTGCACCCCCTCAAAGTGGAAGAGGATTACATCCTTGGGGTTTTTCTGATGGGTGCCTATCAGGAAACCCTGGGTGATCTGCACAATCTGTTCGGGGATACGAATGTGATCAACATCCGGATAAATGAAGATGGTGGCTTTGATGTTATAGAAGAGCAATCGGGCGATACAATTTCTGAAGTCTTAACTATGTTAGAGTACGAGCCAACCTCCTTTTATAAAGATTTTCGTGATAAAATAGAGCGGGCAGTCAAACAGAAGAGAATCAACCTAACGGAAAGACAACAGATTTTAGCTCAATTTTCAGCTCAACTAAATGGTCAAACTTATTTTAAATCCTGAGAAAACCAGGGGATACATTTACCGGGAGAAAGTAATGACAATTGAGGAACTAGCCAAATTTGATGGTTGTGAAGGACGTGCAGCCTATGTTGCCGTCAATAACATCATATATGATGTCAGCACCAGTCTACGCTGGAAAAGTGGTCATCACGAAGGGGCACATCAGGCCGGATGTGATTTGACCGAAGAGCTAAAATCTGCTCCCCATGTCAGAACGGTCGTTGAACACTTTCCGGTGGTCGGTAAAATTGAAAAAAAGAGTGTTCAGGAGAGAAAATCAACCGCTGGAATTCCATTATTGTCGATCATAATTATGGCATTTGTCGCATTACTCATGATCGCCACATATATGCTCTAAACAAAAAGCTGTTCCAAACGGGAGACGGCGTTGCTTTTTTCTAATTTCACTTCATAACGACAGCAATATTTTTTCGATTAACCCGGGAAGATCGCTGCACACTGATGTTTTAGCCAACACAGCGGAAATATTTGTCTTATCTATCCCCTCTTCCTGCATCGTCAGAAGATGCCCTGAGCAGAGAATCACCGGGGTCACAGGCGAAAGACTAAAAATCTTCTGTGCCAGCTCAATACCACTCATTCCTGGCATCGATTCATCGGTAACGATCAGATCAAAAGAGCCTGGTTGCTGTTGAAATAGCTGCAGCGCGGCATTCCCATCAAATGCACAGGTTACACTGTAACCAGAATCTGTCAGGAGATCTGCACCTAACAAAGCAAGAATTTCTTCATCATCAACAAACAAAATCTGTTTTTGCTGCTCCGATATTTGTTTTTCTGCCATCTATATCACCTGTTTTTTACTATTCACCCCCTCCCCCCGCTTTAATTAATTTTTATCCCAAAGCGCCGCACTCGGCTGGCGTTCAATTGACTCTCTTTACCAATGTTTTTAAGAGCTGCAGAAGCCTTATCAGCAATATCCCGTTGATACTCAGCCATTCCTCCCAAGCGACTGAATTTCAAACAAAGGTCGATATATCGGGTTAATTTCTCCCCATGTTGGGACTTAAATAACTGAATAAACTCTGCAGTTGTCGCTTGAGACAGTTGAATTTCCTCTTCTTCACAACATCCAGCATTGGCCAGTATAAAATCACACAGCTCCAATACAGATAGTTTTGTCCTCAGGGATTCGTGTTTTTCTCTGAACTTCAGAATAACTTCCCGATCCCGGATCTCTCCAGAAAAAGAGGACGCCTCCAGATTAAAAAGTTCTGTTTCTTTATCTCTCTTTTCAATATACAGATTAATAATTTTTGTTGCCAGCTTATCTTTGCCGAGATTACGGAGCAAACGAACCGTCCCGTCAAGATTGACCGGGCTAATATACTTAGCATTATTCTTAAAGCTGTCAGACAGACAATTGATAACTTCCTGATCATTGTTATCAAATGATTCATTGAACTTCTGCCAGGCCTCTTGAAAAGAATTTTCTGAACGGGCGGCCAAAATTTTCTCGTTCAATATTGCAGCCTCTTTCAGAAAATTCTTTTCGTCAACATAGCCATTCTCAACTAATCGGGCAATCTGTTGATCAAACTCATCAACCGAATAATTGTCATAGTTTCTCAAGAACGCACACCAATCCTGCTGCTGTGTCGTCAGAGCAACTTCATCATCCAGATCACTGAATGCACTGTTACGACTCACAACAAAACTGTAATCTGGTGTCGCATTTGACTGGCCATAATAACACCAGCTGAGCAAGGCTACAGTCTGTAGAGCTTGAGATAAAACCTGGTCTTCATAAACTTTCAACAGGGGCACGAGCAATGCGGATAGTTTTTCAATTTTCTTGATAATCCGGATATTGTTAATTCCAAGCTTGATAATATTTTGACCCAACTGACGAGCAATTCTATCGCTACCCAGCGCTATTGCAACGCAATCCTCTGCCGTTGGAGCAAACCTCAACTCGGTATCGATAACTTTTTCCCGCAGTTTAATATAGTCGATTGAGGAATCGTCACTTAAACTTTCATCATTCAGGATTAATACAATTTTACACTTCTTCTGCTCTTTCAGTTGGGTCATCAATCCCAAAATATCCTGAGCCTCGATACTTTTGCCTTTCCTTTCAAAATCGTCAATACAGATGATGGTTTTCTCTAAAGAGAGAAAAGCGAGAGAATTGATCATGGAATGATAATGGTCAATCGATGCATTTGAGGAAAAGAGCGGTAAAGATTTTTTACCCAGAGATTTAAGCAAGTTTGCGGTATTATTTTTAAAACTCTCAACTGTTGGTCTTCGGCCGATAGATCTTCTATCCACCATGTTTTCAAAAATAGAAAATTTCAAATCCCCCAGTGAGTTGATCCCAAAAAGAGACACGTAGGAGTATTTTTTTAGTGCAACCTTATTCTGATTTTTAGCGTTGACCAGATATTTATTCCAGGCATAGGTCTTACCAACCCCCCAAGCCCCCTTAATCGACATTACTTCAGGAGCCTCCCTTGCGAGAAAGCGACCGATTTGATTTTCTATAACATCAATTGACATAAGACCTCACGGACTAACGACTGGTCAGCGCCAGACGAATTCCCAGAGCAATCAAAACCACCCCCATACACCGTTCAGCCCAGTGCCCAAAATGGATAAAGCCGCGACGAACAACAGGCTGTGTCAACACAAAGCTCAGCCCACAGAACCAGATCCCAGTTGCTATCGACATATAAAGGCCATAGACAAACTGAACACTCTGCGGAGTATCGGGCTTGATAATAACAGAAAACAACGAGAGGAAAAATAAAGTTGCTTTGGGATTAAGGACATTGGTCAGAAACCCAATTCTGAGTGCCTGAGCAGAAGTATATTTTCTCAGGGGCATATCTTCATCAGCCTCAGTAACGAGGCGTTCTGGCTGAGCACGTAAAGATTTCCAACCGATGTACAGGAGATATCCGGCACCGATCATCTTAATGATATTAAAAATCTGTACCGACTGCGAAATAATCAACCCCAGACCCAGCAACGCGTAGGCAACATGGACAAGAATCCCCAATCCGATGCCAACACTGGTCCATATCGCTGCACTCCGCCCGGCAGATAAGCTCTGTCTGAGAACCAT
Source organism: Desulfuromusa sp. (assembly GCA_021647765.1). Classification (GTDB taxonomy): domain Bacteria; phylum Desulfobacterota; class Desulfuromonadia; order Desulfuromonadales; family Geopsychrobacteraceae; genus Desulfuromusa. The sequence continues at coordinate 6,134 of JAKIUD010000044.1, forward strand.
CGCAAAATCGGGTCCAGGGCTGGCAACTGCCAGCAGATGAATCACCGCTACAGTTAGAAACTCATCTAAGTATTCCATCTTGTTCCCCTGAGAAGCTCAAGCATCTGACCTCGAAATTTTCCGGCGCCACCGTTGGCAGGATGGCGAACCTTGGTCGCAGTAATTCCTAACTGCTGCAGCTGTAAAGCCGATTTTTCTCCAACCGCAACAACCTGTTTAAACTCCCCTATTTTCAGGAGTTGCAGTAACACCTTGTGACCTGAAACCAGTTCATCATCCTTGGGGGTACGATTGCTGAGTAATCCTTTATCGGGATGGTATGGGTGCCATGGAAAAGCATTCCACAAGATTACCCGGCGCGGATCAATTCCCTGATCAGCGAGAAAACCCCAGACAATTGTTGCCGTCGGCTCGGTAAATCCCTGAGCCTTTAAATCTTCACGACTGGTTCGCCGGGGAGAAATTTTTTGAAAAACCATCTCCGGATAGAGGTTTTTATGCTGTAACCCACCCAATAAAAGTCGTTCTGAAGTCATCGGAATACCACTGAAATGGCCACCCTGATAGCCGATAGCCTCGGCACAGAGGAGGGTGTCAGCAACTCCGATCCGCTCCTGTAAATAGTTAAGTAATTGCCGTCTGCGCACCTCCGGACCTTGATCATCCAGGTCGTGTTGCAGATCGATGTCCCTCCAGGGATTGAAAACTCCAGAGGCACGATAGCTGCTGAGCGAAGCAACAAATTTTTCAGGCATCGACAATTTCCTGGATCAAAATAAATGGCTGAACAATCAACATCCGAAACAGATTATCAGTTTCGGTTTCCCAGTTTTTCAACTGTTGGTCGGTCGGTTTTCCCAGTTGACCGGCAGCAAGCCAGGATTCAACCCGGTTCTTGTCATCATCGGCAACTGCAACCGCCGCTTCAATCAAATCGATCTCAGCAGAAAAGACAATAATAGCATCCCGTTGCAGATGAATCTTTAGTTCTCGCCAAGTCACTTCAGCAAGATCACGCTTAAAACTTTCAATTACTCCTGACATGAAAATCCTATCCTAATAGCGAGTAGCACTAATTATAAGCAATTTTGTAGTAATCTCGGGACTGTCCCCAGCTCCATCGGGGGCTGTCCCAAGAGTTTACGAGCCACGAAGAACCGCGCTGGTTCGCACCGCAAAAGCCCGGGACAGCCCCCATACGGGACAGTCCCGATTTTGCTGCTATCCATCCCTTTAGCTTTATTTTTAATCTGGTTATCCACTTGACTCAACTTGCCTAGATTCCCTCCCCCCGGTGTGGGGGAGGGTTAGGCGAACCTGCAAGAGAACACCCCCATCCCAACCTTCCCCTTTATGCCCGTATTTTGGGTGCATCAAGGGGGAAGGGGGAAAACCAGTCACCCCAGATTTTTTTTAGTGGAGCGAAGTAGATAACCAGAATTTTTAGCTCAAGAAAATTAGCACGTTAGCCGATACACATGCTACAGTTAATCCACTTTTCTACTATTTTTATCTCCGAACAGGAATTAAATGACTGCAGCCAAATCACCGCAAGGCGTTGATATTGGAGCCAAGCTACTTGGCGAATTTGTCAATGATGTTTATACCTTGCGGATTGAAGCACACAATAATCAGCTGGAATGCCGAGCCGATATCACCGTCCACAATACCAACGATAGCATCTCCCCATCTGACCTTATTTCTATCCTACGTAACCAGAATATCACTGAAACAGTTGATCTTGAACAGGTTGCTATCTTCTGCAGTGAAGCAGCTCTGGGAGAAGATCCTCAACAGTTTGTCCTGGCCAGAGGGACAGCACCGGTTCACGGCAAAGATGGCTGGTTCGAACTTATCGTTGCAACAGGAAAAGAGAAAACTGATCTGGTTGAAGATAAATCGGGGCGTGTCGATTTTAAATCAGTGCAGACCTTTTCCAATGTTGTCCCGGAACAACATATTGGCAATATTCATCTGCCGACAGCAGGAGAACCGGGCAATACTATCACCAACGAAATTCTTCCGCCACTGGCAGGGAAGCCAAGTCATATTATTGCTGGAAGTGGGGTTCGATTCAGTGATGATGGAACCCAGGCCATAGCAGAACAAGCGGGGCGGGTCGTTTTTGACAATAATGTCCTGACTGTTGCTGAAGAATTTACAGTTAATGGTGATGTTGATTTAAGTGTTGGCCATATCAGCTTCAAAGGATTTGTTGATATCAAAGGGGATGTTCTGGATGATTTCAATATCTCTGCAACCAAGGGAATCAATATTACTGGTGCAGCAGGTGCCTGCCAGATCAACTCTGATGGTCCGGTTACTATTGGTACCATGGCTGGCAAAGGAACCGGTAGAATCATATGCAAAGGAACCTTGCAAGCCCGCTACCTGAATCAGGTTACAGTAGAGTGTCAGGGAAATGTCAACATTTCCCATGAAGTTCGTAACGCCGTGATAAAATCAACCAGCAGTATCAATATTCCAAAGGGATTAGTGACTGGGGGGGAACTGGTTGCTCTTGAAGGAGTCGAAGTCAAAATCCTTGGAGCCATGGCTGGAGCGAAAACCAGTGTCACCTCCGGAGTTTATTTTCCCGAAACCGACCGACTCAGATTTCTCCGCAACCAAATAAAAAGCCTTGTCGGGCAAATCAAAAGAATCGGAACAACTCTGCACATCCTGAATAAAAGACCGGGGACAGAACAACGGAAAGCACTCCGGGAAGCAACCGAATTACGGATCGGAATTCTAACTCAACGGCGAGTGAATCTTGATGAAGAACGGGAAGAGTTGGCAGAAGAGTTGCTCAACTTTAGTGTCGATGAGCACCCGACAGCAAATCCACAAATCAATATCCTCAGTACACTGAAAGAAGGAGTCGCTATTGAACTGGGTGAAACCAGCGATATAATTAAAACTGAGATCTCTGGACCTGTTTCAATTGTTGAGAATAGTGAACAGGGAGGATTCCGTTATTTAACCTATTCTCCACTCAAGGTCGGCACAGAACAGACAGAAAAGGGGACACGCCTCGAAGGTAAAGCAAGGAAATCTTAATCAATCAGCAGCGCAGAGGCTACCCCCCGCTTTTTCTTCATCCGGATGGGTTCGGGGACAGTCCCGAGCTCACTGCAATACTGCTTAACCCAGCACCATTCAAGGCTACTCCCTCCTTTTCGCCATCCGGGCAATAACTTTAGTCGCTGCCTGGTTTGCAGCATGAACACAATCGTTCAGACCCACCCCATAGAAAGCATTTCCAGTCAGAATTAAATCGGGAGAACCCTGTAGAGACTCTTCCAACTCCTGCAACCGTTGTGCGTGACCGCGGGTATATTGCGGGATAGCGTGGCGATGGCGAAATATCTTCACAAAATCCGGTTCACTCTCAATCCCCATAATCTGTGTTAAATCATCCATCGTCCGGGCTTTCACTTGATCTTCTGAAAAATCAATAGCAGCAGAATTCGCAGCCCCACCCATCATTGAACGCAATAACACCATCCCTTCTGGGGCACGATTTGAAAAAATACTCGAATCCCACAGGGTTCCCAGAGTATTGCACCCTTCTGCTTTGGGAATCAGATAACCAAAACCATTCAGATCAAAAGAAATCTGCTCCCGCTGATAGCCAAAACAAATCACATTCATGGTCGCATAAGGAATCTGTCGGAGAAGCGTGGAACTTTTATCATTCAACTGATCGAGCATATTGGCAACGGCATAAGCGGGAGCAGCAGTGACAACCATATCCACCTCTAGTTGTTGGCCATCCTCCAGGTTGAGGAAAAACCCATCCTCTTTCTGTTCAATCTGTTGGACTCCATTCCCAGTCAAAATTTTGCCTGCAAGGGCAGCAGCAACCCCAGCTGTTAACTCTTGAATCCCGCCACTAAACGAAGTTAAAACACCTCCAGGTCCGGCGGCACTGGCAACCGCCTTGCCAGCTTTGACTTCAGCACGTTTCTTTTTAGCCAACTTGAGCATCGCCTTGATCAGCCCACCATATTCCTGTTCCAACTCATAGATACGCGGAAAACAGCTCTTCAAACTCATCGTTTCAGGATCACCAGCAAATATTCCTGAAACCATTGGTGAAATCAATTTATCGAGAGCTTCACTCCCCAGCCGCCGCCGACCAAATTCAGCCAGGGTTTCATCCTTCTCATTTTGTCTTTTCGGGATGACCATTTCCCCGGCAAGACGAAATTTACCCGGCCAGGAAATCAGTTTGGATTTAAGAAAAGAAAAACCATTCTCCGGCAACTGATGCAAAGTCCGATCAGAATAGATGAACCGCTTACGCGCATTATCATCAGAACGCAGTAATTGTTGATCGATCTGTAGCTGATGACACAAATCAAGGGTCATTGGCTTATTATCGAGAAAACCGTTTGGACCCCATTCGCAGAGAAAACCGTCATCTTTAATTGACAGAATCTTTCCGCCCGTTCGTGGTTCTTTCTCAACGACCAGAGTTTCAACATCAAACTCAGCCTGTTTAGCCTGATGTTCAATGGCATAGGCGGTAGCAAGTCCGGAAATCCCTGCTCCAATGATAGCAATGTGGGTCATTATGACTCCTTGAAATAGGGTAAAAACAATAATCTAATCGGCATCTTAGTCTGGTAAGACGTACGGGTCAAGGGGGCTAACAAGCTTCCCCCTTGACGTTGTATAAAACGGCTCCTATAGTGGTGCTTAAATCAAGCGAAATGGAGGAACGTGAAGCATGGCAAAGGACTATTATTCCGTACTTGGTGTCGAACGAAGCGACAATGCGGCAACAATAAAAAAAGCTTATCGTAAGTTGGCACAAAAATACCACCCTGACAAAAATCCGGGGGACACCAAAGCCGAAGAACAATTTAAACAGATCACAGAAGCCTACGCCGTTTTATCCGACAAAGAGAAACGGCAACAATACGATCAATATGGCGATACAGATTTCCATCAACGCTTCAGCCAGGAAGATATCTTTCGCAATGTGAATATGGGCGATATCTTCGGCAGTTTCAGTGGTGGCGGTGGAGAAGACCTCTTCAGTCAACTGTTTGGTGGTGGCACGCGGGGACGAACTCAAAGACCCCCAGCCAAGGGCCAGGACTATTCGATGCAGATCAGCATCCCGTTCAGGCTGGCGGTGCAAGGAGGTGAAAGGCGGATTGATTATCACAACGATGGCAAGGTTGAGCAGATCAAAGTACGGATTCCACCAGGGATAGAAAAAGGGAGCAAATTGCGCGTGGCGGGCAAGGGAGGATCTCATCCTACCGGTGGCTCATCTGGAGACCTGTATCTGCAGATCGATATTGAACCAGATCCAATATTTTCACGTGATGGTCGTGATCTTCTGGTCAGAGCGGAAATCCCTTACAGCGGTATTTGTCTGGGAACTTCGATTGAAGTTCCAACTCTCGATACCCCCAAAAGAGTCAAGGTTCCAGCTGGAATGCAGCCAGGTCAAAAGATCAGGTTACGGGGGTATGGTGTCGCAGCCTCAGGGAAAAATCCAGCTGGAGATTTATATGCGATTATTGAGGTTGTCGTCCCCAAAAATCTGACCCCTAAACAAAAAAAGATATTGGAGCAGCTTAAAGCGGTTGATCTCTAGGAGCCTGTCCAAAAATAAGAGCCGAAGTTTACGAACCACGAATAACTGTGGCGGTTTGTGCCGCAAAAACCTGGGACAGTCCCCATGCGGGGACAGTCCCGTTTTTGCTGGAATTTTCCTTAAACTAGCGCCATTCTGGATTGAGGGGGATTTTTTCACCGGAGATAAAAACGGTATTCAGCTTGCGGATAAATTGATATCCAAGCTACAATGACCCGTTTTATCAGATCAGACTCTGTCATATGTGAAGGCTAACGGTGACTGAACGTAACTCCAACAGCAACTTTCGACTGATTTTTTTATTAGCAGTGCTTCTGCTTCTTTGTGGTGGGGTACAATCTGCCCTTGCTTGTCTGTTGCCAGGGAATCAAAGTTACAATTTCGAAATCAGGGTTGACAGTTGTCATTTGGTGGTTGATCAGCAGGAGCTCCCCCCTTGCTGTCAATTTGAAGTATGCCACCAAGCAACCCCTCAGAAACACGATCTGGGTAGCCCGGGATATCACAATCAACTTAAAGATTCTCATTCTCTGGCTCATGAATCACGTTCCCTGATCCCTCAACCAAAGGCTGGCACACCGTTTTTAACTAAATATATTTTTTTGCCACAATTTGCCTCTCTGGCAAGGATATCCCAAACACCTCTCCAGTCCCTTCATAGTCTCCGTACTGTTGTTCTTCTGAATTAAAATCCTTCGTTATCAAATCGATTGACGTCAGCCAGGATCACTGGCTATAATGACCAATTCTGTCATCTATTCTCTGTTATAAGGAGACTTTACTTTGGCTGAAACAAAAAAAACTTTGACTGATAGTCTGTGGGACTTTCTTTGTTCCCTGAAACTGGCCATCATTCTTGTCCTGTTACTTGCTCTGACTTCCATTATCGGAACTATTATCCTGCAGAATGGTTCGGCAGCTGATTATATCCGCGAATATGGTCAAGCCAATTATGAATTGTTTAAAAAGCTGCAATTCATTGATATGTACCATTCAACCTGGTTTATCGGCATTCTGGCTCTGTTCAGTGTCAACTTGATTTGCTGTTCTATAAAGAACTTTCCACGAGCCTGGAAGTTCGTCAGGGAGCCAACTCTGGTTGCCAGTCCAGGAATATTCAAAGGATCAGCTAATCGGGCTGAGTTCAGTTGTAACGGGTCAAAACAACAAGTTGCAGAGCAGATTTCAACCCTGCTGACAAAAGAGTTTGCAAAAACAACCCTTTCCGAAAAAGATGGAAAACTCTATCTATTTGCACAAAAAGGAATTTACTCCCGTTTTGGAGCCTACATCACCCACCTGTCAATCCTGATTATCATGGCTGGAGCAATCATCGGCAATGTCTGGGGGTACAAGGCCTATGTCAATATTGTCGAAGGGAGTTCTGTGGATCAGGTTCTGACCCGTAATGGTACAGAAACTATCGACCTTGGATTTACGGTGCGTTGTGATGATTTTGATGTCAGCTACTACCCGAACAGTAATCGCCCCAAAGACTACACCAGCGACCTGGTTATCCTTGAGAACGGCCAGGAAATTATACATAAGCGAATTGAAGTCAACGACCCGTTGACTTACAAAGGAATTAAATTCTACCAGTCCAGTTATGGTTCTGCCGGAAGTGCTTTCTTCAAAGTTAAAGTTACCGACAATAAGACAGGCGAAACCATAGAGGTTAAAGCCCATCAGGGGAAACATGTTCAACTACCAGGTGGCTACTCTTTTGCCGTCACCAATTTTACCGAAAATGATCGAAATTTTGGCCCGGCGATGCAGCTATACGTCAACACTCCTGATGGCAAAAATGGAGCTCCGTTTGTCGTCTGGCAAAACCACCCACAACTTGATGTCAAACGTGGTGGTATTTTTAACTTTGTCCTGCTTGGTTTTGAACAACCACAATATACGGGGCTTCAGGTGACCAAAGATCCTGGTGTCAATGTTGTCTGGGCAGGCTGTTTCCTGATTGTTTTCGGTTCATTAACTGCCTTCTTCTTCTCTCATAAACGAATCTGGGTCTCCCTTGAAGAGAATGGTGAAAAAACCAAAGTTCTAATTGCAGGAAATGCACACCGTAACCAACCTGGCTTTTCTCTGGCCTTTGACGATCTACAGCAAAAGATCGAAGCATCTGCCAAAAACGAATCCCAAAAGAAGGAGGGATAACTGATGAATAGTGGACAATTATTTAATCTAACCACCATTGCCTATTTTGCTGCAATGGTTCTGTTCTTTGCCTACATCGCAACAAAAAACAATAAGGTTGCGCTGATGGCAACTTTAACTTCGCTGGTCGGTTTTTTGATCCAGACAACAGCATTAGGCCTACGTTGGTATGAATCGTACCAAATTCTGGGTCAGGATGGGCGTGCGCCCATGACCAACCTGTACGAGTCGGTGGTCTTTTTTGCCTGGTCAATTCTATTGATTTATCTGTTGATGGACTGGAAATACAAACAACGCACGATTGGCGCCTTTGTTTTACCTATTGCTTTGTTCAGCATGCTCTGGGCACAGATGAGCTTACATGCCGGTATTGACCCTCTCGTTCCTGCGTTACAAAGTAACTGGCTGACCTACCATGTTATCACCTGTTTCCTGGGCTATGCTGGATTTGCCTTTGCCTTCGGGGTATCAATCATGTACCTGATCAAAATAGGCAAAGAAGAAAAACATCAGGGAGATAAACCGATGGGGGAAGTCCTTGGCCTGTTCCCACCAACCAAGGTTCTGGATGACATGAACTACAAAGCGATCATGATCGGTTTTCCATTGTTGACACTCGGGATTATCACCGGCGCCGCATGGGCCTACTATGCCTGGGGAACCTACTGGAGCTGGGATCCAAAAGAGACCTGGAGCCTGATTGTCTGGTTCCTCTACGCAGCATTCCTCCATGCTCGATTCACCCGCGGCTGGGTTGGGCGACGCGCGGCCTGGTTGTCGGTTATTGGCTTTGCAGCTACGTTGTTCTGCTATCTTGGCGTTAATCTGGTTCTTTCCGGATTACATTCATACGGATCCTGAGAATTAAATAGCCGAAAAACTGAAAGGGGTGCTTCTTGCTGGGAGCACCCCTTTTTTACGGTATTGATCTTTTCAATCACGGCTACGGGTGGATGGTGGACACCATCTAAACTTACTACTTTTGTTGACCGAGCCTGATTAATCAGAAATTTCTTTACAAAAGCGAAATCCTGTTTTTTGCAATACTGAGCCTGTGTAAGTTATTCTTTAATCAACAACTCACAAAAAAGCCTCAGCTGGTTTACGCGGGCTGAGGCTTTTCATTTGCTTTTGACGTGAAAACTACTATTACAAACAGTTCTCCCCCGAATCAGTTCGGGTATTTTGCATCGAGTTCAGATTGAATTAATTGCTGTAATTGCCGGTAACCAAAAACCTGAAGAGGTTTTCCATTGACAAAGTAACCGGGAGTTTTCTGCACATTAAGTGCTTTTACATCGGCTATGTCCTGCTCAATGATTTTTGCGATAGCCGGGTCGTGCATATCTTTCTTGATTTGTTCGATATCCACTCCTGCCCTGGGGAGAACTTCCCACAATCTTTCCGGCTGATAGTTATGGTGGCTGGCCCAAACATTCTGCGATTTAAACATAACATCCAAGGTCTCCCAGTATTTCCCCTGCATTCTGGCGGCTTCAAGAATCTTGACAAAGTTGTCGGCACCATCATGAAAAGGTGCATAGCGAATGACCAGTTTGATTTTGCCGGGATTAGCGGCCATGATCTGCTTAACAAAGGGAGCAAAGGCGGCGCAGGTTTCACAGGCCGGATCCATAAACTCAACAATGTAGACTTTCGCATCCTCGCTGCCAAGCGTCGCTGAATGGTCTCTAACGAAAAGTTCGGCATTTTCTTCGGCCATAAAACCATACTTTTTTGACTGTTGCTCTTTATAGTAATTGCTGCCAAACACAAAGGCTAAAACCAGGATAAGACATACGGATCCAAGCAGTGCATACTTCATCTAGACGTTCTCCTCTTCAGTATGATTAAAAGGGTTATTAGGGTTGAAAATGCCAGAAATGAAAGCATCGGGATTGAGACAAAACCAAACAATTCGAAGTATTTTTCTGTGCATGAGACGCCCTTTGAGCAGGGCTGAATATTCTCGGGAATAAATCCCACATAGAGCAGGCTGTGGTAAAGGGCTGTTAAGCCGCCCGCGATGCTAAGGGGCAGAGCAAACTTGATAACGCTTTTGTCAAAAGCGGGAAAAAGGCCTGCTGCAAAAATCAGGATTAAAGGAAACAAGCAGATTCGCTGATACCAGCACAGGACGCAGGGCTCATACTCCAGAACAGAGCTAAAAAAGATGCTTATCGTGGTTGAGACGCTGACTAAAAGCCAGCACAGGAAAAGAAGATTCCAGTTTGTTTTAGTTGCTTGGTCAGATTGAGACATATCTAAATTCTCCAAAATCGGGCGATGATTTATCCTGAAATCGCCGAAAAGTGGCTTTCCATCCAGAAACTATCCTCGTACAGGAACCCACTGGTATAAAAACATGGTGATTGGTCCCAGCAGCTCGAACATCAGCATGATGCCGACCGCAATCAGCATAACGCCAGTGCCGATTTCAACCAGACGAATATGCTTCCGGAACCGCTTGAAAGCGCTCAGAAACTGGTGAAAGAGCAGCCCTGAGAGTAAGAAAGGAAGACCCAGCCCCAAAGAATAGAGAGTCAGTAAACTGACGCCTTCGCTGACTTGGCCAGAAGAAGCCGCGACCATCAGAATCGACGCGAGAATTGGGCCGATGCAGGGAGTCCAGCCGGCCGCAAAGGCAATACCAACCACGAAAGTGCCGAAAAAACCGCTAGGTTTTTCGCGCAGATGAACCCTTTTATCGCCGAGCAGCGCACCGAAATGAAACAGGCCGGTCATATGCACGCCAAACAGGAGAATCAGCAACCCGCCAATTTTCGCAACCCATTCGAGGCCTTCACGCAGGAAAGCCTGGATTTGCGCAGAAGCGATGCCGGCAATTGCTCCGAGCAGAATAAAGATAACGGAAAATCCCAGAACAAAACAAAGGGAGTGGAGCAAAACCGTTATGCGGACTTTGGCGCTAGGTTGTGTTTCATCAAGTTGACTGAAAGACAGGCCGGTTATGTAGGTCAGATACGATGGAATCAACGGTAACACACAGGGCGAGGCAAAGGACAAAATCCCGGCGGTAAACGCAATCCAATAGGTTATGTCAACTGTTTCTTGAAGCAATGTCTTTATCCTTTGGTTAGGCTCTTGAAATAGGCAATCACTTTTATTCTGGACCAATCGAGGGGACCGATGACCTTTTGGTCAATCGTTCCATCTTTGCGAATAATATAAGATTCTGGAAACTTATAGACTCCGTAGAGTTGCTGCACGACCGCTTTATCATCGTAGAGAATGGGAAACGTATAGGGAGTCTTTTTTAGAAAAGCCGGCACAACGGTTCGGCCAGTGCTTTCTGTATTGATTGCCAGCATGACAAAATCGTCACCCGCCATGGCTTCATTGAGCCGCTCCATCGAAGGCATCTCTTCAATACACGGCGGACACCATGTCGCCCAGAAATTCACCATGACAACCTTGCCGCGCAAGCTTGAAAGAGAGACCAGGTTGCCATCCAGATCCTCAAGCTGAAAATCAGGGGCAATATCGCCAGCAACAATGGATACAGTTTCAGGCATATTGGTATAGATGTAGACAGCACCGCCTGCCAACACGAGTAAAACAATAATTAACGCCAGTCGACGCATATAGAGCCTTTTTCCTTTCTCTGCAACAGTATTAATTCTACATTTAAGTATTATGCTATCTAAATTGTGTACTTAGTTATGCATAAATTAATAGTTGCTGGTTAAAAACAACCGATCCAATCATTGCCGCTGGAACAGTTTTGCAGTCTGACTGCATATTGATTTCGACAGCTAATGTCCATTTTCCATATGATCGATCATTGTCCTGACCCGATCAGAATTTTGCCCCGCCGGGGCTATCGCTAGATATCTGACCCAGGCATCTTTGGCTTTTATCTGATCCCCCAGATCGTCACGATACACGATACCGAGGTTGTACAACGATTGAACATGACGCGGATTCAATTCGTTGGCCTTTTCAAAATTGCCAATCGCCTTATCGAACCAGCCAAGCCAACGGTACATAACTCCCTGATCGGTCAACACATCAGGATCATTGCCTTTGATTTTGAGCGCTTTATCGTAGATTTCTATGGCCTTCATCGGCTGGTTTGAATCAAAATAGTTATGACCCAATTGAACCAAAGCATTGTGGTTATTCGGTTCCTTGACAAGAATAGCTTCAAGATTTTTGATATTCTGTTGATAGTTAATATTAGGAACAGAAGAGACTGTCTGGTTGTCGGATGTATTATTATTTTTTGCGTTGGTAAAAATAATGCCACCTAAAGTGCCAACAGCCAAAGCCACGACAATAAGTAAAATTGTTTCTTTTTTCATAATGGGTATCTACCTATTCGGTTGGAATGCCATGCAAACTTCCAGTAAAAAATCGGCGGAGTGGAGTATCCAGCAGTTATTTGACTCCCATCAACAGAATGCATTCCGTTAATATAGTGGCCACGTAACCAACCCTGATCCGTCTTTTCCTTTTCAACTGAGGATATAATTGCTTTTATTGCCGCCCTGATTTAGAGGCTCATTTTCCAGCTGATTTTTATGCGTGAATGGAACTATATTTGGACTGTCAGAAAAGAGCGGAGATTAATGCAGCAGAACAACTGTCCGCAGAGCCGTCAAAGCCTGAGGAGGTAACAACGGGAAAGTAAGTGTCGGGTTGGCAAAACGTGCCGCCCCTAAGCTGTGGGAAGGAATGAAAAAGAGATTAATCTGATCAATATCAGTTGCAGAAAATTTACTTGCCGGACTATTTCGATTTGGGGGGGTGAGTACCGAAGAACAAACGGGAAAATCAAAACAGACATCCTCTGCCACAGACAAAAACACCCCTGTCTTGGTGGTTTCTTCGCTATACCGAAGTTCGTCATCCACAGGGGAACAAGCAGTCCAACACTTGCCGACAGGATTCGACTCCAGGCGAAAAGAGTTTTCCGTCCCCTGGCACCAAAAAGATGCATTCGCAGTACTAAAGCTAAGCACTAGATAGATCAACACAAAAAATTGTGTGACCCCTTTTGTATGTAGGGTGCTGGTCAACATGACAGGTACCTTAAAATAGAGACCGTTTCAAAAAGTCATTACGGCAGTCATTCATATACCAACCTTTATCAATAAAGACCAGAGGGGAAGTCTCTTTTTCCAACTGCGCATTTGCACAGTTATTCTTGTTCGGAGTGTGGCGGGACATTCTATATCACCTCTGTCAATGAAAAAGTAATTCTTTTACAAATCAGCAACTTATAGTAATGCTAACCTAAAATTGACCAGTAAACAGGGGTTGTGCTAACCGAAAATTGACCACCCTGAGTATAGCTTCTCCGATTAGAATAGAGCTTTATGCCCTGCATTCTAAAAGGAGGAAAGGAATTGCTCTCGATGGATCAATATGAGTTTGTCAGAACGGCTCACAGGTGCTGGTTGAGAACAAACTGCAGGTGCCGATGGATTGCCCGAAAAAATGGGTGGTGGATTGCAAGAGTGTCGGCAATGGTTCTAAGGCGCTGATCTATCTGGGGCGCTATCTCTATAAAGGGGTCATCCGGGAGGAGGATATTTTGGCTTGCGAGAATGGGATGGTGACTTTTAAATATACGGAATCGAAGACCAAAAAAGTGCAAACCAGAACGGTTCCGGGTGAGGAGTTTCTCTGGTTGTTCTTGCAGCATATTTTACCCAAAGGGTTTCGCTGGGTGCGTAGCTATGGTTTTTTGCATCCGTGCAGTAAGCGGGCTATTTTGCTATTGCAACTGATTTGTAGATTTAAGCCACGACGGGTGAAGAAGAGGGAGAGACCGGGGATTATCTGTCCTCGGTGCGGGGCAAAAATGAGAATTATTCGCACGCAGATCTTGGTTGCGGAGGTCAAACAGATGTTAGTCCAACCGTTACGACTTAGCGTAGACCAGGTTATGTAACCGCAAACAGCATAAGGAGACTGAAAAACCGCCATCGGGCGGCTATGGATACCTGCGTGTAAAATATAAGCGTTTGACGCTAAAACAGTCAGAAAATCTCTGTTTTTAGCACCAAGAGACCACTTCAATCTGCCACTTCCTTCAGCACCATCAATTATTGACCTGAACCGGGTCGGATCTCAAAAAGATATTTTCTATAGATGACTAGCACCGGGCTTGTTCAACCAACGGTTCAGATTGTGGTTCGTTCCTCACACAATCTAACCTTATTCTTTGGGCTTTTTATGCCGCTGATTCATGTTGCATATCCCAACCTGGAAACACTAAAACTGCTGGATGGCAATGAAGTGCTCTTGCAAATACCTTTGCTCTTTCAACTCCAAGTTTGATCCGATTATTTTCGATGGCTGATATTGTCGATTGGGGGATGCTGGTAATTTCAGCTAACTGATTTTGACTCAGCTCCTGAAATTCGCGAATAATTTTTAAGGACTCACCAACTGTAACTTCAATTTGTTTTTGTGCTTTGATGTAATTTTTCATGTTATTTCCTCCGATAGTCGTGAGGAGTGACTTTTTCTACCTGAATGTACAATTGCTCCTTCTCAACTTTGTAAATAACCCTGTATTGTAGGTTGAGTCTGGACGACCGGTACCCATTCCATTTGCCGGAGAGGGGTTCGTCGTGCAACCCTTTAAGCTTACGCAACCCATGTGGCCCAGATAACGAAACAATATCTTTCCACTTCTCATATTTTTTGAGCACATCAACTGGGGCTGAATTCAGTTGTTTTACTACACTGCGATGTTCATATATTTCCCACATACTATTTACAGTATACATGTTGAAAATGGTATGTCAATGTGTTTGCCCAATGTTTTGACAACCGGTGGCGACGTGACCTTGCGTGAACCACCGAGGTCTGGTTTTTCTTTTTAAATTGAGCCGACACGCATTTCAGGTTTTGCGATCTCCATGTGCGGTAAGCGTTGTTCAATGAAGGCAGAAAGGAATAAAACCTTACGTGAGATGATTGAGCAGATTCAAAGGAAAATAGTTGATAGTTGAGATGCGACCCCTATTGACGCTTATAGATGACACCGGGCTTGTTCAACAAACGGTTCAGATTGTGGTTCGTTCCTCACACAATCTAACCTTATTCGTTAGGCATTTATACCGCCCCAAGATTCTTGAGAATTTTTCTTGCCACTGGCTCTTTTATTTCCTTATGCCGTGGCACTGCTTCTACAACCCCATTCTTTGGGTTTATCCAGAGCGAATGCGAGCCACCTTCTCTTTTCAAATAGCAACCCGCAATCCTGAGCTTCCGTTCCAGATCACGACGCTTCATGCAACCTCTACCTTGTCTCGAATCACATCATCAGGCAAACCGCGAAGAACATCTTCCCTTCGATCTTCCAAAATTAATTCAATGGCGTCCTTCAGATTGTTTTTTGCTTCTTCTACTGTTTCACCTTGACCATTTGCGCCTGGTATTTCCGGACAAATCGCCCAATAACCACCTTCTGGGGCCTTTTCAATAATTGCTGTAAATTCAGCTTTCATTTGTATCTCCTCATCTTTGTCCAGCCTAATCGGCGGAGCTGAGCGGCGAAGGTATTTTTGCGTTGCAAGTTTACTTGCACAAGCGGAAATGCCGCAGTCCGACTCCAGTGACTTGTTCATGACGCGAAGCGGCGTGCACAAGTTGCTGGAGTGTACTCAGCTCCGCCGATTCAAGCCGCGCAGCGGCTTGAACGTCGTGAATCAGCGGTTGCCAAAAGTGGCGCGTTTTTGCGTAAGCAAAATAAGTGACGCTTTTGGCAATCCGCTGAATTCACCTTGTTATGTGTTGTTAACCGACTTGTGACTCAGAATATTGATTCTTTATCTCTCGATGAAAGAATTTACCCTTTGAACCAGCCCCTTCAAACTCATACCAAATTGATTCTGGAAAATCGTAATATTGCCATATTGCTCCACTATTGAATTCAACTTCAAGCGTAGCATTGTCCGCATCATGCCCAATGCTACGGATCATCGATGATTCTATGATTGTTCTATTCATTTGTACTCCCTAATCGTTGTTCTCTTATTTTTGTAACAACTGGTTTGTAATTTTCATCAGAGGCTGTGTGTGCTTTTTTCCAGCATTCCACCAGTTTCGGATCTTCACTGGTAGGCCGTGGATTATTTAGTTTTATTCTAATTCTCGAAGGTATCCTAATTGATTCACCAACAATAACAGCTTCACCAATGCGCAATGAGGGTAATAAGTCAATTAGACTATTTAAATTATCTGGCGATGAAGATTTAACAATGGACTGATCTCCAGAGTTAGTTAACCTCAGAGCTATAAGGGTTCCAATTTGTGCCAAAATAGTTTCTGAAATTTCGGAAGGTCGTTGAGATATAACTAATGCACCTACACCAAATTTTCTCCCCTCCTTGAAGATCCGTTCTACTGCACTTTTTGAATAACTATTATTGTCGTTCTTGTTTAAATAAGTATGAGCTTCTTCATAAGCAAGAAGTAGTGGTCTGTTTTTACCCGTGTATGGTTCATTTCGCCCCCAAAACATACTGTCATAAACAAATCTTGTAATTAATCCTATCGTAATATCTAAGACCTCAAATGGTATCCCACTAAGATCAAGTATAGCCAATTTGCAATTACTACCAATCCAATCATTCAGCAAATCGTGCAAATCCTTCGATGATGAATTATCTTTATAGTCACCAGGATTGAACATGAAATCAAATCTTGAATCCTTGAGGCGCGATAGTAGTTTTTTTTCATATGAATAAAAATCTTGATGTTTTGATTTGTATGGCGCGGCAGTGCCCATCGGGTAAGGCTTAAATTCTGTGGCTTTCAATTGCTCATAATCACCCTCTTTAATTAATTCTGGGTTATCTATGGTTTGTTTGTCTTTAGTCGATTCAGTAAACGTAGCATTTAGCCACCAATTCATATCGTACCAGAGCTTTCGAGCACTGAATGGAATTGGTGAATCTGCCGTAATGAAATCTGGGTTCACATCACCAGATTTGAGATGATAATTCTCTTTTTTGTATTTTGTTATCCATTCTCGTAATAATCGATGCTCTGGCCTCTGGTCTTCAGTTGGTTTAGCTCCGACAAGAAAATATGCTAGTTCATCAAAATTCATTAGCCAGAAGGGGACATGTAACGGAGTTGTTGCATCATTTATCTTAAAGACTTTTGCACTTGGAAAAGCAGAAGCATATTCACCATGAGGATCTACTAGAATAACTCTGGAACTTAGATAATCGTCTAATATTGCTTTGAGAATACTAACTGTTGTATTCGACTTTCCACTTCCGGTTGAGCCTAATACAGCACAATGGCGTAACACTAACTTGTGAATATCAACATAAACACTTAAATTATCAGAGGAGGAATGCTTACCAATTTCAATCGATCCTTCGTTCTTTTCACCATAAATATCAAATAAGTCTTTTTCGACAACCAGATGAACCTCATCATTAATTGTAGGATAGGTTCCTATTCCTTTCTCAAAATCATCATCACCTATTTTTTCACCCACAAGCTGTACGCTTAGAAATCGCGATCCAATAATTATTTTGGTTTCAGTGTCCTCTTGCTTACTTTGAGTATTACTGACTGAAGATACAATCCCATATGTAGTAATATTTCCCATTGGCATTTTCACAAAAGTACCAATTTGTCCTATTTTGTATAAACGACCACTTATTATTGGTGCAGATGAAGGGATATCATCTGATACTTCTACCTCAACAGTGCTCGAATCAACTCGTATCACCTTTCCAAGATAGGTAACATCATTTTCCATTGGCAACTTCCTCGATATTATCTTTTTTTCCTGAATTAATAACAAGGAAATTAACAAGTTGACTATAGTCACCAAGCGTCATTTTATTTTCAGTATTATCCCAATAACCATTGGGTACTTCATTTTCTTTTAAATCACTATCACAGTATTCCCACTCACCTATAGTTCCATTTATTATTGCTTTTGTGGGGCCGAATACTGTCAGGTTAAGATAGGATGAAGATACTTTATAAAGGTCATCTACTTCTGCATCTTGATAGAAAAACACTAATACAAAAAGTCGATTATTTTGCCTAAGAGAGTTGAAAATTATTTCGTTTATGTGCTGATCAGAAAAAGAATATCCCGAAAAGACAAACAGAAGCTCACCATTTAATAGAACATTCTTTAACCTATCAAAATACGCAACGAACGGTTGCTTTTTTGATGAATCGTACTTTTCTTTAGATGGGTAAATAACAAGTTCATTGTTAATATTCTCAATATTTATAATTTTACCACTACGGATAATATTATACGAATCTGCCAAACTGTTTTCTTTCCAGAACCAATTTAGAGACCCATGTAACTTCCACAAACGGAGCCAGTTATGAGTTAGATCTGAACTACCAACAAATCTTTCTATACTTTCCTGCCAAAAAAATGGCTCGTAGGAACCAACAAAACCATCAAAGTAGGGTGATTTAATTTCCTCGAGGGATTTTTCAATAATCAAATCATAATTGGTTGTAAATAACTCGGTTGAATAATTTTGATTTTGCATGTTTAGCCAAGCAAAGAATTTCTTAGTATTTGATAAATCCGCTGTTGCTTCTGCATCACTAATAACAGAATAGATTATTTTGCAAATCTTTTCATCTAGGTCGGTTGCAGACTTTCCAGTCACATTCAAATAACTCTTTTCGTCTTTACCTCCTGTAATTGACCTTATTTGCCTTAGTTGGTTTAGGATGTCTTCGATATTGATGGTCTTCTCTGGATATGTAGATATCAGGTCATCTTTTATTGTTTTGAATTTAGTTTTAAAGTCACCTGCTAGGCTACTCTCTACCTTGGTAGTTAATGAAGCTATATTTGGTACGCCTAGCGCACATGATGTTCCTGCGCCGAAAAAGAACCCGTATCGTTTGGAATATGAAAGTTGATTCTTCAATTCCCTGATTTCTCTCACGAGATTAAACTTCATAATTTATAATTCTCCATTTATAGCAGGGAGCCTCTTAGACACATAATCGGCGGAGCTGAGCGGCGAAGGTATTTTTGCGTTGCAAGTTTACTTGCACAAGCGGAAATGCCGCAGTCCGACTCCAGTGACTTGTTCATGACGCGAAGCGGCGTGCACAAGTTGCTGGAGTGTACTCAGCTCCGCCGATTCAAGCCGCGCAGCGGCTTGAACGCCTCGCATCACCGGCTGACAAAAGTGGTGTGGCTGTAGCGAAGCGAAAGCCGCGCCGCTTTTGGCAGTCCGCGTGTATGCTTTTGTTAGGCTTTTTCATGACTTTCGTACTGACAAAAATGGGCTGCCATCATCATTCTGACCAATTTCAATTTCCACATAACCATCCGTTCTTGTCGTCAAGCAATATCTTTCCTTAGATTCACCTTCTGATTTGCTAAACACAGGCCATCCTGATGCATATGCTGAATATCTTGATGTCGCGTCAGTATCTTGAACTCGACCATCACTGACTACACATAATTTCGGGGAAATGGTTTTAAAAAGATCTGGGTATAAACCAGACTCTCGTCCATGATGGCTTGCTAAAAAAAGGTGTGCTCCCTGTACTGATTCAACAAATTTGTTTTGCTCTAGAAGAGCTTTCCATGACGTAGGTTCGTTATCACCAGGGATAACTACTTTTACACCATGATACTCAAATACTACAACGCCACTATGATTATTAATATTTGATGTTCCGCAATCACGTGAGGCATGTTTTGTTATTGTAACTCCGGCACTCACATCAGGATTACCAACCAACTCTTCGTCTTTAATTGGATGATTAAATCGGTTATTAGAAATATCAAAATAGTAATCTAGTTTTTCAGAGTAACTATTTTGATTTGCTTTTCTTACATCTTCTTCAGATAGCCACTTGGGCCGCCAAATTTGGCGTACATTGAATTCTTCTAGTTTTTGAATTTCATCTATATGGTCTCCATGGGGATGCGTAATTACGAGACTATCTATAGTATCTGTCTCTCCCCTAAGCCAGTCCAGAGGTGAAAAATTGTCAGAACAGCCTAAGTCTATAACTATTGACTGACCATTTGGTGTAAAAGCATGAACTGCATGTCCATGCCCTACATTGTGAATATAAATCTTTAAAGTCATTAATCATCCTCCTTATGAATGCTTTTATCAGGATGATATTTACTATTTTGAAATAAATACAAGGCTGATGAGCCAAACAATATTAAGGCCGTTAAGAGACCTAAACCTAAAGAGGTGCTAATGATGCATTCCTCTATGCTTTTTGAAACCATATATGAGTACATGCTAAGACCAGCAAACACACCAACCTGCATTGCGATAAATAAATTTAGAAGTGTATGTGAGCTTGACCACTTAAAAGCATTAAATGAAGTATTCAAGTACATTTGATTTTTAAATTCGCTATCATTTAACTCTTTTAAACTATACCTACGTATTGAATTGACCTGCCTGACAGGATAAATAAAGTACAATCTTGTTTGTATTAAAACTGTAAATATCGATAGCAATCCTAATGCTGTTAGAAATGAAATAATCAATGTGAATTGCCAGAAATATTGATTTGTGTTATCGCCGAGTTGATAAATAGCTAACAACAGAGAGGGAATTGCACCACTCAATCCAGATGCATATTTAACAAGCGCATGATGCCTTTCATCATAGTATTTTATGAGGGAAAGACATTGCTCATATTCAGTTTTTAAGAATTCATTCATAGGGATGCTTTCGTGATACCTTTTAAAGCCTAATCGGCGGAGCTGAGCGGCGAAGGTATTTTTGCGTTGCAAGTTTACTTGCACAAGCGGAAATGCCGCAGTCCGACTCCAGTGACTTGTTCATGACGCGAAGCGGCGTGCACAAGTTGCTGGAGTG
>JAKIUD010000045.1 GCA_021647765.1 Desulfuromusa sp.
AGCTGAAAATAAAGGATAAATAGTTTGTCTGCAGACAACAAACTCTGACATCAACATAGGCACATGTATAAACAGGACATACAGTTGGTGGGGGAATTTATCGGGGTCAAACTGCGGACAACAGTATAACTAGCTGAAATAAAAGGTAGATTTCAAAAACATATAAATTGTATATATTTTTCTTCCAGTAAATATTTTATTTATGCACAGAGAGAAGGGTTCTTTGTCTTTCCACAAAGAGCCTTTCTCTCTGAAATATCAGGCAACCCGGTTTTGTGGATTACCCTTCTGAAAGGCAACTATATTTTCAACAACAATCTCGAGCAAGCGTTGCCGTGCCTCGACAGTTGCCCAGGCGATATGAGGAGTTATAAAGCAGTTTGGTGCAGAGAGTAAAGGGTTGTCTTCAGCCGGTGGCTCCTGAGAGAGAACATCGGTGGCATAGCCTCCCAGATAGCCATCTTCAAGCGCTTCGACAACTGCCTCTTCATTGATGAGCTGGCCACGACCGGTATTGATCAATAATGCTCCTTGTTTGACGCGTGCCAAACGAGCCGTGTTAACCAGATTCTCGGTTTCTTCTGTGAGGGGGCAATTAAGGCTGATGACATCGGAATCCGAAAACAACCTGTCGATATCAACAAATGCAAATTCTGTTTTTTGCTGGTATTTCTCCGGGTGAGCAGTCTGGATCAGTACCTGCATACCAAAAGCTTTTGCAATTTGTGCCACTTGTTGGCCAATCTTCCCGTAGCCCACAACCCCCAGAGTTTTGCCCGTCAGTTCAGTTAAAGGCCGATCCCTGAAGCTGAAGTCAGGGCATCTCACCCATTCTCCTTGACGAACCATCCACGCATGATGGCCAACTTGTTGGGTCATCTCCAGCAGCAGGGCAAAGACCATCTGCACGACTGATCCGGTGCTGTAACCGGGAACATTTGTGACAACAATATGACGTTGTTTGGCAGATTCCAGATCAATAATATTAACCCCGGTAGCAAGCACGCCAATATATTGAAGTTTTGGTAGCAGAGCTAAAGTATCAGCAGAAATAACGGTTTTATTGGTCAGTATAATCTCTGCATCACGGGCGCTATCGACAATTTGTTCAATACTGGTACGTGGATGAATAACACAGGTTCCCAATTCTTTTAATGAAGCCCAATCGAGGTCTCCAGGATTAAGGGTGTAGCCGTCCAGAACAACAATTTTCATAATCAATCCTTTTTTATAGTTCCACTGCCGAAGAGGTCAGACAGTGCTTGTTTTTCTTCTGTAGTGACAAGATCAACACTCGGCAGTTCGGCGTGACAGACGCGATTACGTCCGTTTTCTTTTGCTTGATAGAGGTACTGATCAGCTTGTTGTACCAATTTTTTCACGGTAATTTCCTGTTCTCCCCTGTAGGTTGAGATGCCCAGGCTGACAGTTATCCGTAATGGCTGTCCGGCAACATCCAAAGGGGATTTTTCGATTCCTTCCCTGATCCGTTCTGCAACCGGCAGGCAGGCTGCCAGGTTGGTATCGGGGAGAATAATGGCAAATTCCTCTCCACCATAACGGCAAGGGATATCTAATTTCCGTACGATTTTTTGCAATAACCGAGCAAGATGGATTAATGCCTGGTTGCCAATCTCATGGCCCCAGTGATCATTAACCCTCTTGAAGAAGTCGATATCGAGCATAATCAGGGACGTCGGCTGACCACTGCGTTGGGTTCGTTCGATTTCCTGTTCCAGAGCCTGGACAAAATAATGATAGTTGGCGATGCCAGTGAGAGTGTCGGTACGAACCAGCTTGGCTAACTCGGTTAAAATCTGACGTAATTCTGCAACTTCACTGATAATTGCGCAATCGGTTTTACCGACAGGGCAGATGGGTGGGGCTGGTTGAGGTTTATATGACTCTTCATGCTTGGTCTTCATGCTGCTGTTATATGCAAATATCGATCTGGGATCAATCGATAAATTGCAAAAGGGGTCAGCTCAGGGCTTCAGAGAGCTCAGTGCTTTGTTCCAGAGCATCTTCAATCAGCGGGAGGAGCTGTTTATATTTAAGATTAAATAATTCTGCAGCTTGCAGTGAGAGAGATTCAGCAATATCCTCTCCCTGGTTTTCTTTCATCAAAGCAGCAATTCTAACTGATAGGGGGATTGCCTGGTTTTCATATTCATGATGTTCTCCAATCCCTGCAATCAGAGAATCGGGAAAACCCCAGTGTTCAGCCATCTGCGCGCCAAGAATAGCATGGTCTGTACCGAATAGCTGTCGCTCCTGTTCTGCCAAGTCAATCTCTTCAGTCTGCCAGTGTTGATAGAGGGTGCGATAGCGATCGCCCTCACGATTCGCCAATACTGGAATGGCCATATTTTGTAGCAAACCAATAGTGAAGACATCACTTTGGGTATCTGGGTGAAGGGTGGTTGCCAATATTCGCGCAATAGCTGCTTGGCGGGAGGCGGTTTTCCAGAATTCCCGCATATCAAACCATGCCGCTTGCGGACTGGCAGCAAGACGGTTTTTTACTGTAACAGAAAGAACCAAAGATTCCAGACGTCCACGACCCAGCAGGTTAACCGCATGTTTGATACTACTGACTTTGCGGGACAAACCGAAGGCGGAGGAGTTAACCATTTTAAGAACCCGGATGTGCAGACCGGGGTCTAGCTCCAGTTCTGCAGCAAGTTCGTTAATACTGATTTCAGGATTGCGTAACTTTCCAAGCAGATTGATCACTGCTGCCGAAAAACTGGGAATATCCAAATCCGCCAGATCCGCAGCTTTTTTTTTCTTTTTACCAAATAAAAAAGCCATAGATTCTTCTATTCTCCGCGTCGTGCAAGTTTGTTAGAGAAAATCGAAAGTAAACCACCGAGCATGACGTAGCCAGTTGAAACTTCGAGCATGGCAACAATCTGCCCGCCAATACTGCTGGGAACCACATCTCCAAAACCAAGAGTGGTCATAGTGACAACACTGAAGTAAAAAGGGGATAATTTGGTTGGATAAAGTCCGTAATCGATACTGACCAAACTATACAAAAAACAAAAGATAAAGAGCAAAACACCAATACAACAACACCAACGGAACATACTGCGACCGCAATCACAGGTCCAGAGCCAGGGATAATAAAGAATACTGGATATGCGGTTGTAGGAGCGGAACTCTTTGATAAAATTTTGATCAATAATTTCCCGACGCATTAAGTAAGCACCAGAAAAATTGACATCACGGATGTCGACACCAATCCAATTGGCCAATTTGAATTGCCGCATCATCCTCAACCGGGCATGACGTAAATCGGCATTGCTGAAGTTAGCTTTACGAATGTTGGATAGAGATAATTCTGCAAAACGGAGGTCAGTTTCAGTTAGATCAGTGGCGATCAGGCTGGCTTCACGCATTCTGGCATGGTTCAAATTGGCACAGCTCAGATTTGCATGCTCCAGGTTTGCTTGCGTTAGGGTGGCATGTTCAAGATTGGTCTTGAACATGCTTGTGTGGCTCAGGTTTGCTCTGCCGAAACCGGCTCGTTTGCAGTTTGCTCCATCCAACACCGCCCCTTCAAGATTGGCGGTAGAAAGCTCCGCACCTTCAAGATTACTATTCTGCAGGTTTGTACCACGTAGATCTGCTCCGAATAGCTGAATTTCACTCAAATCCCGATCCGAAAGATCCAGATTACGCAGGTCGGCGCCATTGAAATCGGCACCACGTAAATCCTCCTCGGGGGAAAGTATTTTTTGTCGTAGTTGTTCATAGCTGAGTTGGGGCATATGGAACCTTAAAGGTTAAAATATTCTATTGATTTGCAATCTATAATATTTTTTAATCTATGTCAAATGGTTCTGCTGTTATGGCAGAAAATTAATCTAAGGATCTTTGTTTAGAGGGCGGGCGGAATGTGTATCAGCAGTTGGATCAGATTATTGGATAACAAATCTGAATATTCTGTCGATATCAGTAAACCAAGCTACGAAAAAACTCAAGCAAAGCGATTATCTGAACGCTGCTTTTTAACCCCACCTTTAGCGCGATCAAGCCAGCCGATTTTCTCTACCTGGATGTGGTCAAAATCGGGCACGTAAGGTTTAATGTCCAGGATTGGAGTTTCGTTGAGGATATCAACATTTTCAACCTGGAGCAGATTGCCAATGATATTGTTGAGTTTAAGCACTGACAGCCCGATTGAGTTGGGTCGGCGGGGGGCACGGGTAGCAAAGATCCCATGGCTGTTGCTGTCCATAAATGGGGTCACAGTGAGTTGTTCTACCCCGGCTTGATGGAAATGATAGATGACGTAAATATGGGAAAAACCGTCCAGATCTTTTAACCCTTCAAGATATTGTGATTCGAGCGAAATCGTTCCTGTCACACCATCGGCACCGGAAGGCTGAATGGGCATATCCGCAATACTTTTGTGCGGGCTGTAGAGGGTTCCAATTGATTTGTAATTGATCTGCATATGACTATTCAATAAAATAACCGGCAACCCGCCAGGTGTCATCCTGTTCAAGCATAACAGTGATGGTTTCAGTAAGATGATCCTTGTTCTGAAATTGTGAATCGAAGTGGTAAACCATGTATTCTCCGTTCGGGATACCCTGCCCGGCATCTTTGGTATAAACATAATCTTTTTGTTTTCGATCCAGCAACTTTCCTGAGACAGAACGAACGGCAGAAAGGCGAGTGACCCAGTCTTGCTGTGAAACTTCATTCTTCAAATAAGCGGCACAAGCCTCCCAGCTTTGTTCATACTGTCCAGAATCGACCAAATCGAGAAAGTGGGTTGCCGCAAGAGTTGAAGCATCAATCCGCTGCTGATCAGGTTTATGACTGAGGCTGGGATAAATAATAATTACTAATGCTATAACTGCAAGAAAAACATGAACACGATATTTACTTGAGAACACGTTGAACCTCCAAAATTGGTTGACAGGTCTATTTGATCACTCGCTAATAAGGATTTCAGGAATTTTTTCGAGCATACACTAGACATCGAGAGAGGAAAAGAGGGATCGACGATTATGTGATCAGATGTTGAGCCAGTGATGAAATTGTGTTCTACTCTTTGTTCACTTTTAATTATTTGAGGAGGAAGATTATGCAGCGGGTTGTCTTGGGTCTGTTTCTTATCCTGATGATGTTGATGTTGTCCCCTGTTTCCTTGTTTGCCGCGGATCCATTAGCTGCCTGGCAGCCAAAATTTGATCACAGTGGAGCAGAATATACATATCTATTGTCAACCGTAGGTCATCCAGCCATTGAAGGGGCGACCGTTGGCTACCGGATTCGTGACCGTATCTGGAAGGAGAGTAATGGTCGGTTATACGTTGATTTCCGGCCAATTTCGCAGCTGGGTGGTGAAAAAGACGTTTTGCGTAAGCTGAAATTGGGTGCAGTCCAAGGAATGCTCTGCTCTTCTGTTCTGGCACCTAATGTTTCACCCCGGCTCGGAATCGTCAACCTTCCTTTTTTAATCGATAGCTTTGCCTCTCTGGAAAAATTTCGGCAGAACGAGGAACTATTTCGTGAATACGGGTTGGATGCCGAGGCAAAAGGGATCATTGTTGCCGACTTTACCGGCTATGGCAGCTATGGTTGGGCAACCAGGACTCCGGTTAAAACTTTAGCTGACGCCCGCAAGCAGTTATTTCGGATTGCCCAGGCACCAGTTAATGTTGATCTCTATAAGGCTTGGGGGATTCAGTTTACCGTCATGCCCTGGCCGGATGTACCACAAGCCTTGCAAACCGGGGTGATCAGCGGCCTTGATCATACTCCAATCGTCTGTAATATCACCAAAAAATTCACTGTTGCTAAAAGTTACACCAATATTGGTTATGCTCAGGGGCTGTACATTCACCTGATCAATAAACGCTGGTTTAACAGCTTGCCAGAAGATTTGCAGCAGCTTTTGCGTCGAGTCATTAAAGAAGAAAGCCGGAAAGTTCGTGCTTTGACGGAGCAGCAACAGCGAGACCAGATTGCCGCTGCCAAAGCCAACGGGGTTGTGTTTTATGACCTTTCTGCCACAGAAAAAGCGAAGCTGGTGAAGTTGGCTGAACCAGTTGTCCAAAAGTGGGGAGAGAAAATCGGCTTGGATTATTTGAATAAGGTACGGGAAGCGCTTAAGAATTGATAGATTAGCCAGCTTTGTTAGGGCATTAAATTGAATAAACAAAAA
The DNA here is from genome assembly GCA_021647765.1 of Desulfuromusa sp. GTDB lineage: Bacteria > Desulfobacterota > Desulfuromonadia > Desulfuromonadales > Geopsychrobacteraceae > Desulfuromusa. The sequence continues at coordinate 6,188 of JAKIUD010000045.1, forward strand.
AGCCGGGATGAACTATCATCCTGGCTTTTTTGTTCCGAAATTGGAGATTAAAACTTGACCAGGGTAAACCAAAAAAGCTATCTTTATCTATAAGTAGTTGATTTTGTTAATATTTAACTTTTTTTTGTGATAACGAAACACGAACTGCCATTTTACCCTACCGAGGAGGTTTTAGATGAGAAAGTTTTTGACTTTACTGCTATTAGCAACGTTGTGTCTGCCAGTTACCGCTATGGCAGGAGATAAAAAAGATCCATTGGCGGCTTGGAAGCCAGCGTTTGATCCGAGTGGTGCAAAGTATACCTACATCCTTTCAAACATTTCTCACCCGGTCATTGAAGGTGTTGCGGCCGGGTATCGGATTCGCGACAAGGTTTGGGAGAAAACGAACGGACAGATCTATGTTGATTTCCGTCCCTTGGCACAGCTGGGTGGAGAGAAGGATGTCATCAGTAAACTGAAGCTTGGTGCTGTTCAGGGGATGCTCAGTTCTTCTGTTGCCGCCGCAAATGTGGCGGATCGTCTTGGAATCGTTAATCTCCCTTATGTCATTGATACCTTTGATAAACTGGATACTTTTCGTAATGATCCGGAACTCTGGAAACCATTTGCAGAAGGGGCTCTTTCCCGGGGGATTTATGTGGCTGATGTTACCGGTTATGGCCCCTATGGCTGGGCAACAACAACTCCGGTGGATTCTTTAGCTGCGGCTAAAGGGGTGAATTTCCGTATTGCCCAGGCTCCAGTTAATATGGATGTCTACAAAGCATGGGGACTTAAATTTACTGTCATGCCTTGGCCGGATGTGCCCCAGGCTCTGCAGACCGGAGTTATTTCCGGGCTTGATCACACGGCGATCGTTTGTAACATCACCAAAAAATTCACTATTGCCAAGTCCTTTACCGAGTTGAACTATGCTCAAGGGTTATTTGTTCACCTGATTAATAAGCGTTGGCTTGATAAGCTTCCAGCTGATTTACGTGCAACCTTCCTGAGTGTTATTACTGAAGAGAGTGCTGCCACACGTGCGGCGACTCGTAAGCAACATGACGTTCAGGTTGCCAAAGCAAAAGAGGCGGGAGTTCAGTTCTATCAGTTGTCTGATGGGGAAATCAATGAACTGAAAAAACTTGCGGAACCGGTTCTGAAAAAATGGGGAGATAAAATCGGATCCGATTATTTGGCCAAGGTTCGAGCAAAACTTGGCAGTTGATAGCTGAATCTGTATAATCACACGGTTTAAGAGGCCGGGGAGATTGCCTCCCCGGCCTTATTATTTGATAGCATTGCAAAAAACCGAGACAACCTCAAATGGCAGCAGTTTAAGCAATTTTGTAGTAATCTCGGGACTGTCCCAAGAGTTTACGAGCCATGGAACTGCGGTCGTTCGCACCGCAAAAGCCTGGGACAGCCCCATGCGGGGACTGTCCCGGTTTTGCTAATAGTTAGTGTGTCTATTCAGAGAAGAAAAGAGTTAGTATGTTGAAAAAAGCCTTTAGAGCAATCGACCGTGGGTTCCTTTTTGTTGAAGACTGGTCACTGTTCATTGCTGTTTGTGTCGCTTTGTTGACAGCAATGGCCAATGTCATTCTGCGTAAAGCAACTGATAATATCAGCCTCTACTGGTCGGATGAGGTGGTTCGCAAGGTTATCTTTTTCTCTACCTATATTGGCTGTGTTGCGGCAATCCGCAGTCGTTCGTTGATTCGCATCGATGCTCTACCACAGATATTTCCCGTCTTGAAGAAACCTCTGACCTTGTTCTCTCATCTGGCGGTGCTGTTTTTTTCCGTAATTATGATCAATCTCGGCTGGAAGATGACGCTGATGATGTTTCAGGATGAGTATGCCCGGACGACCACCTTGCAGATACCCGAATGGTATTTTTACGCTGTCCTGCCGGTCATGGGGGTGATGATGTTTTTGCGCACCCTGGTGGTTATGGTTGAAGACTGGCGCAGCAAGCAAGATGTGACTGGGGAACAATAATTATGGATACCAGTTACCTGCTGATTCTTGCTCTGCTGCTTGGTTGTCTCGCTTCGACCATCCCGGTCTTTATGGCGCTGTTTTTTACCGGCACCTTTGGCCTTGTTTACCTTCTTGGGATTGATGCACAGATTGTCATCGAAGTTCTCTATCGCAGCATGGATAAATTTGCCCTGGTTGTGGTGATGTTCTTTGTCTTGTGCGGAAACATCATGACCACAGGGAGTATTGTTGAGAAGTTGATCAGAACTGCCAATGTTTTAGTCGGTTTTCTTCCTGGTGGATTGGCGATGGCTGGAATTCTTGCTTGCGGCTTCTTTGGTGCAATTTCAGGATCAACTGTTGCGACAGTCGTGGCGATCGGTGGATTCATGATTCCAGCTCTGATGGAGAATGACTACGACGAGCAGTTTTCGGTAGGAATCATGACAACAGCTCCGATCCTCGGGGTGGTTATCCCGCCGTCGATTTCGATGATCCTTTATGCCATGGTCAGTAACGATCCTCTGGAGGCACTGTTTTTAACCGGATTTGTCCCGGGAATGATGATTATGGTCGCCATGAGTATCTATGCCTATTTTGTCTGTAAGAAAAAAGGGCTGAAAACGATGAACAGACCAAGTCCGAAGGAAGCTTGGACTGTCATCAGGGAGAGCATCTGGGCACTGTTTCTGCCGGTACTGATCTTTGGTGGTATTTATTCAGGGATGTTCACCGCTAATGAAGCTGCTGTAGTCGCTTGTTTTTATGCATTTTTTGTCGAAATCTGTATCCACCGTGACATGAAGCTGCTGGATGTGAAGCGGGTGGTTGTTTCATCGGCAGTCACTTCAGCAACCTTATTGATTATCGTTGCTGGCGCTTCTGTTTTTGGCGAGTATTTGACCTTTGAGCAGATTCCCAACAAGATTGCCACTGCCGTTGTCAGCAGTATTTCCTCTCCGTGGGTGTTTTTACTGGCGGTCAATATCCTGTTACTGATTATCGGGATGTTTATGGATATTATTTCTGCAACCCTGATTCTGACCCCGATCTTTTTGCCATTGCTCAGCAAATTTGGTATCAACACCATGCACTTTGGTCTGCTGATGACTATTAATCTGGGCATTGGCTACTGCACCCCGCCCCTTGGGGTGAGTTTGTATATCTCTGGAGCAACGGTTAACCGTGATCTGCTTTATGTGTCAAGAGCGGTTCTCCCATTTCTCCTGATTCAGGTCGCAATTCTGATGGTCTTGACCTTCTGGCCCGATTTGGTTTTATTTTTACCCCGTTGGGTTTACGGTTGATAACTTAGCCATCTAACTACTTTTTGCGAGACCATCATGTTTGGTCACCATCTTTCGCAATAAAGTGCTATTTTTATTCAGGAGTTGCCAATGTCAGATAGTCTTCGGGTAGAAAAACGGGAGGAACAGGTCAGTCTGTTTATGACAGATGGTGTTATCTTCGACGGTCGGGTTCATCTGGCTCAATACGCAATGCTTCATTCGGGGGAACAGACGGTTCTTGATCTGCTGATGGAAAAAAATCCATTTTTACCAATGCATAGCAGCAGTGGGGAGTTCCATTTGATCCAGAAAAAGCTAATCAGTCATCTACGTTGTGAAATTCTTTTGCAAAAGGAAATTGAACACACTGAACGGCAGGTAAAAATTAGCTTTCCCGGCAATGAAACCCTCCAGGGAGTCCTTAGGATTGATATGCCAAACCATAGTGTCAGGTTGACCGATTATATCAATGGCGGCAACGATTTTTTCCCCCTCTTCTCCGGGGGAATTTCCTATCTGGTTAATCGTAGTTTAATCCGGGATATTGTCCTGCTCAATGGATAACCGGCCACGTAAAAAATCAAAAAGCCAGCCTGTTGAGGCTGGCTTTTTGATTGCCAGTAAGTCTGCAATCAAAGTTTGACATAGTCCATTTTAGTCAAGCATTGCTGTCATCTGAGGATTATTCCGCTTCATCACAAACAGGTAACTTTCTTTTAATTTTTTGGTAAAAATAGTTCCAATCCAGAGTGGGCTCCAGACAACACCAGCCATCAGCCAACGCTTCATGGCTCCAGAGTCCGTTTTGTCAGCTTTAATCGTCAGATCAACTTGTTCATAACCTTGATAGGAAATTTGAACCTGGTGCTGACGACCAGTACTGAGAGTATAGTCATATTGAACTGGAGTTGCTCCGATCTCCATTCCGTTAATCGTGACCATAGCTCCCGGAGGCTCAGATTGGATCAGTGCCTGGTGGGGTGCACATGCGCTGAGAAATGCAACCAGCACAAAAAGGGTGAATAGTTTACTTTTCATTTGGGTACTCCTTTTTACTGAACCAACTTACTGGCAATTCCTTATGTTGCAATGCTTGTGCCTTTTATCACGGGCAGTTACGGGTTTTCCTCCCCCGGGACTTATAAAAAATAAGCTATCTGATATTGAAGGTATAGCTCTTCTCCAATGAATATATATTCTCCTTTCGACATGTTAGAAAAAAGCTTAAGCTCTTATTTTAGCGACATAATTTGTCTGGATATGCAGATTTTGCGTTGAATAGCAGGGTCGATTATTTCTTTCCCTTTGCTGTATCCAGGTAAGTTTTCAAGAAATTTCCAGTATAGGACTCTGGTGATTGAGCAACCTGCTCTGGTGTTCCTGCAGCAACGATGTTTCCTCCCAGAGCTCCCCCTTCCGGACCAAGATCAATAATGTAGTCAGCGGTTTTTATAACATCAAGGTTGTGTTCAATAACCACCACCGTATTTCCGGTTTCAACCAGCCGATTAAGCACCTCAAGCAGTTTGTGGATATCGGCAAAATGCAACCCGGTGGTTGGTTCATCTAGGATATAGATGGTCTTTCCGGTTGCTCGCTTACTAAGTTCGCGGGATAGCTTGACCCGCTGTGCTTCGCCACCGGAAAGTGTTGTAGCGCTTTGTCCCAATTTGATATAGCCGAGACCGACATCGCGCACTGTCTGCAGCTTGCTACTGATCCTGGGAATATTTTCAAGAAAACGGCTGGCCTGGTTAACCGTCATGTCGAGAACTTCGGCAATACTCTTCCCCTTGTATTTTACTTCCAGCGTCTCGCGATTGTAGCGAGCGCCTTTGCAGACTTCGCATTGAACATAAACATCAGGTAAAAAGTGCATTTCAATTTTGATGATGCCGTCGCCGCTACAAGCTTCGCAACGACCACCCTTAACGTTAAAGGAGAATCGTCCCGGCTTGTAACCGCGAATTTTTGCTTCCGGCAACTGGGCAAACAGATCCCGTATATCGGTAAAAACACCGGTATACGTGGCCGGGTTGGAGCGTGGTGTTCGTCCGATTGGTGATTGATCAATATCGATGACCTTGTCGAGCAACTCCATTCCACGGATCTCTCTCACCAAACCAGATTTTTCACGCGCGCGGTTCAGCTTTTGTGCCAGAGCTTTGTAGAGAGTTTCAATAATCAGGGAGGATTTCCCTGATCCGGAGACCCCGGTGATGCAGGTGAGAACCCCAAGGGGGATTTTGACATCGATTTCCTGCAGATTATTGGCTCGAGCGCCGATAATTTCCAACCAACGCTTCGTTGAACGGCGCTCCGTCGGAACCGTGATGCACCGTTTACCGGAAAGAAAATCACCGGTGAGAGAGTCAGGATTTTCCAGAATCTGCTGTGGAGTTCCTTGTGCGACAACCTGGCCGCCATGGATTCCAGCTGCGGGACCCATATCGATAACATGGTCGGCGGCAGTAATCGTTTCTTCGTCATGTTCTACCACCAGAACACTATTTCCCAGATCACGCAGCCGCTTCAAAGTGATCAGTAACCGTTGATTGTCGCGTTGATGCAAGCCAATGGAGGGTTCATCAAGAATATAGAGAACCCCGGTCAAGGAAGAACCGATTTGTGTCGCCAGACGGATCCGTTGCCCCTCCCCGCCACTCAAGGTTCCGGCGCTCCGACTTAAAGTCAAATAATCAAGGCCGACATGGGAGAGAAAGGAGAGTCGTTCCCGAATCTCGTTGAGAACGCGTCGAGCGATTTCCATATCTTTGTCAGACAGAACCAGATTGCGAAAGAACGCCTCCGCATCGGCAATTGACATATCGGTCACCTGCTGGATGTTTTTTTCTCCAACGGTAATATGCAGCGCTTCGGGACGTAATCTACCCCCCTCGCAGGTCGGACAGGGGACGATGCTCATGAACCGTTCCAGATTATCTCTGACTGTATCTGAATCGGTTTCATGGTAACGGCGTTGCAGATTGGGAATCACCCCCTCAAAGGGTTTCTCATAGAAATGGCGTCGCTCACCCTGATCATAAAAAAACTGCACATTTTCTTCTCCGGAGCCGTAGAGAATAATATTTTGCAGCCGTTCCGGCAGTTTGGCAAAGGGGCTGCGGATATCAAACTGGTAATGGATGGAAAGGGCTTCAAGTAACGCTTGATAATAGTAACCGGTGCGGCTATCCCAAGGAACAATTGCACCATCGCGTAAAGAAAATTCGGGATTTGGTACCACCTGCTCGTGATCAAAATACATCTTGGTGCCAAGGCCACTGCAGTCGGGACAGGCACCGTGGGGATTATTAAAGGAAAACATTCGTGGCGAAACTTCTGGATACGAAAGGCCACAATCGATACAGGCATAGTTTGCCGAAAACAGTTTACTTTCCCCCTCCGGGATTTCAATTCGCACCATTCCATCGGCTAAGCGTAGAGCCGTTTCGATTGAGTCAGCCAGGCGCGATTCAATTCCATCCTTCATGACCAGACGGTCAACAACAACTTCCAAAGTGTGTTTCTTCTGCTTATCCAGTTTAATTGTGTCCCCCAGCTCACACATCTCACCGTCCACCCGGATACGGACAAAACCGTCTGCCTGTAACTGAGCTAGCTCTTTTCGATATTCCCCCTTACGACTGCGGACAATCGGAGCCATCACCATGAGTCTGGTTTTTTCTGGAAACAACATCACTTGATCGACCATCTGTTCAACCGTCTGTGAACGGATCGGGTTGCCGCAGCGATGACAGAGGATTTGTCCAACCCGGGCGTAGAGAAGTCGCAAATAATCATAAATTTCAGTGACCGTACCAACCGTTGAGCGGGGATTTTTTGAGGTGGTTTTCTGTTCAATCGAGATTGCCGGAGAGAGGCCATCAATCTGATCGACATCGGGTTTTTCCATCTGTTCGAGAAATTGACGTGCGTAGGCAGACAGACTTTCAACGTAGCGACGTTGTCCTTCTGCATAGATGGTGTCAAATGCCAGAGTGCTTTTGCCGGAACCGGAAACCCCGGTGATTACCACCAGCTGATCGCGGGGGATGTCGATATCAATATTTTTCAGATTATGTTCGCGAGCGCCGCGAATTTTGATTTTATCAATCATAGTCATTTCTGTTTTCGATAGTTAATAAGAGACAAGAATGTAATTTTTTTAACGGAGAGGCGGAGAGATAGGCTAAGAAAATTATAAAACCAAAATTAGCCACCAAGACGCCAAGGTTCAAAGAAGATCTTTTAGGGATTAAACCGAATGGCACTAAGTTTAAGCAATTTTGTAGTAATCTCGGGACTGTCCCCAGCTCTATCGGGGGCTGTCCAAAGAGTTTACGAGCCATGGAACTGTGGCGGTTCGCACCGCAAAAGCCTGGGACAGCCCCCATGCGGGGACAGTCCCGGATTTGCTGCCATCTATCCTTAAACTAGCACTTTTCGGGATTAAGCCTTAAAATGTTTTCAGTTTTAAACTCTCATCTGCTTCTCTCCGTCTCAGCGTTGAAGCTTTTATTTTTACGATGATGCCATCTGTGCCGCCATCTTCAAAGCAGCAATCAAGCTGGCGGTATTCGCTGTACCCGTTCCGGCTAAATCATAGGCAGTACCGTGATCAACACTGGTTCTGACAATCGGCAATCCCAGGGTGACATTGACTGCATCATCAAAATGGAGCAATTTGAGGGGGATCAACCCTTGATCGTGGTACATGCAGATTACCGCGTCGTAAGCCCCTTTTGCAGCAAAATGAAACAACGTATCTGCACTGTGCGGGCCATCGGCAGCAATCCCTTCGGTCTGGGCTGCTGTAATTACCGGGGTGATGATTTTCTCCTCTTCATCACCAAACAGACCATGTTCGCTGGCATGGGGGTTCAACGCCAGAACAGCCAGGTGTGGCTGCTGGATGCCAAACTGCTGCCGAAACGCTTTTGCCGTGATTCGAATTGTCTGCAGAATCTCCTCATGACTCAATTTTGCCGGGACATCCCGGTAGGCGAGGTGGGTGGTCACCAGGCAGACCTTTAAACGCTCACCCGCCAGCATCATCACAACCTTCTCAATTCCACACCGTTGCGCAAGCAATTCTGTATGACCGGGAAAATGGTATCCAGCGGCGTTAATCGCAGCCTTGTTGATCGGGCAAGTCACGATACCAGCGGCAGATTTATCGAGACAGCGGGCGATGGCATATTCAACATAATCTACCATCGCTTTGCCACAGCTAGTATCTGGCTGCCCGTAGTGAACTGAGGTTAGATCCAGCTCTGAGCAGGAGTGGACTGTCAACCGTTTATCCCCAAAATGAAGCGAATAAAGACCATCTTTCAACTGCTCGGAAGTTCCTTCCCGAGCAAAGATTTTTCCAGCTCGACAGAGAACACCAACATCCCCAACGATTTGAATAGGTCGATTGATTTGCTCAGATGATTGATCCAGCAGAGTTTTAATGATTAATTCGGGGCCGATCCCAGTTGGATCGCCCATGGTGAGAAGGAGTGGCTGCATTTTCAGAAATCTCGCTTTTCAATTTGTGTAATGGGGCAGTATAGCGGAAGTTTGAATAGAGAAACAAGCTCTGGTGTGGAAATGGTTTTACGGTTTTGAAACTGCATCGGGTCGCGCCGCAAAAGCCTGGGACAGCCCCCATACAGGGACAGTCCCGGTTTTGCTGAATAGTTACGTTTTCCCCCGTGAAGTTAAATCCGTATTTCGATGTGAGCGTTGTCGCGCAGCTCTTTTTGCCATTCTTCAAAACGGGCATCGGTTTTCTCTCGTTTCAGTTTCTCTTCAATTTCACCTTTGACACGGCTAAAGGGATCACTGTCGTCACCGATTCGTTTGGTTACTTGAAAGATGTGGATCTTCCCATTTATCTCAACTGGCTCACTGACGTCTCCAGGCTCTAGTCCAGCAAGAGCCGACTGCAAGGGCTTCGCCATATCTGCTTCGACCAGCTCGCCCATATCGCCGCCGCTGGCAGAGTCGCCTTGAGCTTCAAGCACTTTATTAAACTCTTCTCCATTTAAGAGCAGCTTACGGCTGGTATCGACCCGCTTATTAAATTCAGCCATTTTCTCTGCCTTGCCAGTGGGGATTTTAAAGCTGATCCGGTTGACTTGGATTTTTGGTTCAACGGTGTATTCGTCAATATGTTTGTCAAAGTAGTCTCGAACCTCGCTACTGGTGACCAGAACCTTATAATTGACTTCACGGCTCAATAATTTATAACGGAGAATTTCTTTTTTGATTTTGTCCCGATATCCTGACATGGTCAGTCCCTGTGCTGTCAGGGCTTTTTCCAGGGTTTCGGCGGTCAATCCATTTTTACGTTGCACATCTTCAATAGCACTGTTCAATTCTGGATCAGAAACCTTCAGACCCAGCTCTTTAGTTCGCTGCTCCAGGAGTTTGTCATTGATCATTCTGTTGAGAATCTGAACCTTCATCTGATCGAACTGAGCGGGGGTCAGCTGATTTTTGTTGGGATTTTGCGCCAGAGCAGCAACTACAGCTTTATCCAGTTGAAATGTGCTGATCATTTCATCATTGACAACAGCGGCAATCTTACTGAGGGTTTTTGCCGTGACTGGTGTGACTGCCAGAAGCAGAGAGAAAAACAGACAAAAAAGAATACGTTTCATAAAAATAAATCCTTATAGATAAAGAAACTTATTATTTGATTTTTTTATAAAAAATCAGAAGAAGGCCAGAGTATATACATATCAGGAGCCTGTCCCGAAGTTACGAGCCACGAAGAACTGCGGTGGTTCGCACCGCAAAAGTCTGGGACGGCCTCCCTAGATTATCACTTTTTAGATTCTGGTTGAAGTAGCTCCCAGTTGATCCTTGTTACCGTTGTTTTCTTTAAATTCTCCAGCCAGAGATGAAAGGCAACTTCTTCTTTCTGCTGATAGAGTTTTGCCACGATTTCATCTTTAACTGCTGCGTAGGGGCGCAGCCCCGCTTTGCGTTTTCGTTCAACCAGAAAAAGATGGAAGCCATAAGGACTTTCAACTGGATCGCTGACTTGTCGAACTGGAAGTTTGAACAACACCTTATCGAATTCAATGGGTAATTGACCAGCAGAAAAATAACCCAGGGCTCCACCATTTTCCCGATCCGGTGACTGTGAGTATTTCCGCGCCAAGCTGGCAAAATCACCACCACTCTTGAGCAACTTCAGAATTTTAACTGCTTCAGCGCGAGTTTTAAAGAGCATTTGCCGGGCACGTATTTCAACCGGTCGGCGAAATTCCTCCCGATGGTTTTTATAGTAGCTTTCGGTCTCTTTGTCACTTACCTGCACCTGGGAGACCAGTGCTGCCGCACTCACTTTGGTCGTTAATAAGTGCAGCTTTAAAGCTGCAATCCAACTCTCCGGGGTATTATCCGTCTGCGCCAGAACTTTGGTGAATTCCTCTTTACTGTAGCCACCACGCACCTCCGCCATAGCGGCATCCAGTTCGTCTGGTGTCAGTTGGACATTTAAGCGGCTTGCCTCTCCAAGAATCAACTCGCGCTCAATCAGTTGTTTGAGAAGTTGCCCTTGGAGCAGTAGCTGTTCTGAATCGGTCAGACCGGAAATGTCGGGGTAGGTGTTCTTCATCTCCCGCTCAAATTGTTGCAGGGTCAATTGCCGTTGTCCCACTTCCAATAATGGAGGGAGGGGTTGCTGCTCCTGTTGTTGCTGTTGACAGGATAACAGCAACAACAAAACAAACAGGGTCAACACTCTGGTTAATATAACGGAAAAGATACCAAAATCCTTATATGTCAGGCGTTACCATATTTCTCTCTGAATGAAAGGGAGGAATATGGTAACGCAAAAATTTCAACCACCAAGGCGGAGTGTTTTTTCGGGGGCGAAGGCATACATATGTATGTCGAGATCCTGAAAAGTCGCAGTAACACCGGAGGTTGGATTTTTTACGATGCCAGCAAGGTTATCATGGTCAGAAAAACTGTTGTAGTTCTTTTCTTACCCTGACCAGCAGCTCTCCAGGGGGTAAACGACCCAGCTCAATGCTGAGCTTGAAATCGGCTCCCAGGCGATATTTATCCGGTTGCTCAGTGACCAGTTGGCGGATCAGGTTGGGAGAAACTTTTGTCGAGGAATGAAACAATAAACTGAGTCGCTTATTGTCATATTCCAATAATTCAATACAGAGTTTTTTCAACAGAATCCGTAGCCGCATGGTGGCAATCAGAATCTCTCCCGCATGCGGAGGTTCGCCATACCGATCGCGTAGTTCCTCGACCAGATCAAACAGTTCTTCTTCATTTTCAGCTCCGGCCATCCGTTGATAGAACTGTAGCCGTTGATTAGGGTCGGGGAGATATTTTTCTGCTAGAAAGGCTGACAGTCCAAGACGGATTTCCGGATCAACTCGCTCTTCACGCTCTTTACCACGAAGACGATCGATGGTTTCTTCAAGTAGTTCGGTATAGAGTTCAAAGCCTATGGCTGCAATCGGGCCCGACTGTTTACCACCGAGCAGATCACCGGCACCACGCAGTTCCAGATCATGGCTGGCAATCCGGAAACCAGCCCCTAACTCGGTGAGTTCCTGTAAAATTCGTAGCCGTTCTCGCGCATCACGGGTCAAGGCCGCCTCTCCTGGGATCAGCAGGTAAGCATAGGCACGGCGGTCACTGCGGCCAACCCGCCCTCGTAACTGGTAGAGTTGCGACAGGCCAAAACGATCAGCTCGATTCACAATAATTGTGTTGGCACGGGGAATATCCAGCCCGTTTTCGATGATGGTTGAAGCGACCAGCAAGTTACTTTTTCCAGCGATAAAATCGAGCATCACTTGTTCCAGTTCTTTTTCCGCCATCTGCCCGTGACCGACAGCAACAGTCGCTTCAGGAATCAACTGGCGTAACTGTTCTGCCATGGCATCAATGGTCTGTACCCGGTTATGGACAAAGTAGACTTGACCTCCCCGGCGCAGTTCACGCAAGATCGCCTGACGGATTAGTTCATCATCAAAACGGGTCACATAAGTACGGATTGCCAGGCGATCAACCGGAGCAGTTTCAATCACTGACAGATCGCGCATCCCGGTCATACTCATATGGAGAGTACGAGGAATCGGGGTGGCGGTCAGGGTGAGGATATCAACCTCAGCCCGCAACTGTTTCAGTTTCTCCTTGTGGCTGACCCCAAAGCGCTGCTCTTCGTCAACAACCAATAAACCCAGATCTTTAAACCGGACATCCCGTTGCAGCAACCGGTGCGTCCCAATCAAAATATCAATTTTTCCCGCTGCCGCAGCTTCCAGGGTTTTTCGATTTTCGGCTGTAGAGCGGAAGCGTGAAACCATTTCGACCCGGATGGGAAAATCGTGGAGCCGCTGCTGAAAACTTTCCAAATGCTGGCTTGCCAGAACCGTAGTTGGTACCAGAACGGCAACCTGTTTGCTGTCCAATACCGCCTTGACTGCGGCACGCAGGGCAACTTCAGTTTTTCCGTAACCGACATCACCACAGATCAGGCGATCCATCGGTTTGGTTGATTGCATATCCTCCAGAATGTCGTCAATTGCCTGTTGTTGATCCAGTGTCTCTTCATGAGGAAAGGTCGCTTCAAATTCACGGAACAATTGATCTGGAGGAGAATAGGCAAAGCCCTGGCGGAGTTCCCGTTTTGCATAAAGTTCCAGTAGTTGTCGCGCCAACTCTTCAACGGCAGCACGGGCTTTGAGATGAGCTTTTTCCCAACTCTGCCCACCCATTTTATCCAGTTTTGGGACATAGCCTTCGCCCCCTATATATTTCTGAACCTTTTCAATCCGCTCAATAGGGAGATAAAGCTTGTCGTTTCCAGCATATTGAAGGTTTAAAAAGTCACCTTCAACGTTTCCGGTTTGCAGGTGAGTTAATCCAAGGTAGCGACCGATTCCATGGTTGGTATGCACAATGAAATCACCATTTTTTAACTCTGCCAAACGGGTCATTAACTGTCGCGCGCGCTGGCGACCAGTTTTTTTCTGTCGATGGCTGCGGCGACCAAAGATTTCTTCTTCGCTGATAATATTCAGCTTCTCACCGGGAAGAAAAAAACCTTCATTTAATTCACCAACAGTTAATTTTGGTATTTCTGCGGTCAAATCGGACAGCTTTAGATGTAGATCGATATCGAGATCAACCCCATGTGCTGCGAGGAGTTCTTGTAACCGTTCGGCTTGACTCTGTTGATGACAGACCAGCAGGGTTTTCCCGTGTTCTTTTTTGGTGTGCTGCAGGCGTTCTAAAAGCGGTTCAAGGCCATCGTGAGCTGAGTCTGGTTTTGCCCGCAGGGAACCATTGCTCTGGCAACTGAAATGGTAACGTAGCCGCTCATCATCGAACTGGATCACCTGCAAGCGTGATATTTCAATCCGTAAGTGATTTTGTAGCAGTGGTTGCAGCTGGTCTGGCTCAAGATAGAGGGATTGGCGGCGGGCGTGGGGAAGCCCCTGCTCCAGCATCCGTGCTTCTCCATCGCGGATATCACAATGAAACTGGTCAATCTCCTGCTCAATGGCAGGGGGATCGATCAGAATCAGACGTTGGTTATCGAGATATTGTTGCAGAGGATCAAGTTCCGGGTAGTTAAACGGGAGGAGAAATGCCCGTCCCGGAGAAAGGATCCCCTCCCGCAGTTCCGTCATGATCGCTTCACGGTCGGTTCGCGGGATTGACAGCTCATCGCAACGTTCTTTAAGATTCTGCCCCAATGTTTCCAAAAACGCACCGTGAAGAATCATCTCCCTGGATGGGATCAGGGTTAGGCCTTTTAGAGTCACATCTCCGGAACGCTGACTGGTCGGATCAAAAGGGCGCATCTTCTCTATAAAGTCACCGTAAAAATCGAGTCGGATCGGCTGTTTCGCATCGGGTGGAAACAAATCGATAATGTCTCCCCGCACCGCAAAACTCCCACGTTCTTCAACCAGCGGAACGGGTTGATAGCCAAGTTGGGTCAGTGAATTGAGCAGTTGCTTGCGTTCATATTCCTCTTCGACCAGCAGTTCCAGAGAGATATTGTGCAAAATCTGGCGGGGGATCACCTTCTGCATCAGCGAGCGAACCGGTAGTACCAACGCTTTGAGTTTCCCTTGATTTAGCGCTGCAAGGGTCGTCATTCTGATCGCTTCAAGTTCTGGATGTGGGGTCAGGGGATCGTAAGGGTTCAGTTCCCAATGGGGGAGCAGGGCGATATCGTCTGGCCGAGGATGAAAGAATTGCAGTTCCGCCACCAATTGGCGTGCCGGTTCCAGCTCAGCGCAAAGGATCACCAGCAGTTTAGAACTGGATTTGAGAAGCTGTGCCAGCAGGTAAGCATCTGCCGATCCATGCAAACCAAGGACTTCAACTGTCTGCTGGCTTGCAGTGACGCCATCAATAAAACTGTGGACAGTGGCGTTGCGGATATTTTGTTGAATCTCTTGTTCCATAAAAATATATTGTCCTGATTCAATCCTTCTCCATGAGAGAGAAGGTGGCCGTAGGTCGGATGAGGGGAAGATCCCAGCTATCAAATGCAAATTTCATTTTCCCAGCACATCTGCATAAAGCTGAGCCCTGCATTGTTCCAGAATTGGAGCTATCTATCAATCCAGTTTAAAGGCTAAGGCTATCCAAGGGGCTTAGCACCGCTTTTAGATCTTTTTGCATAACATGGGTGTAAATTTCCGTCGTCTTAACATCGCGGTGACCCATCAGTTCTTGCACGACCCGGATATTACAACCATTCTCCAAAAGATGAGTGGCAAAACTGTGGCGTAACGTATGGCAACTGGCACGTTTAGTTATCCCTGCTTTGCGCACCGCTGTCTTAACCGCCTTTTGCAAACCAGATTCCATGACATGATGACGCTGAACTTCACCAGAGCGGGGATCGACAGAGCGATTGCGCGCAGGAAAAATGTATTGCCAGCCAAGCTCTTTGGCGGCATTAGGATATTTTTTATCAAGTGCGTCAGGTAGATAGACCGAACCAAAGCCTTCGGCAACATCCTGTTGATGCAATAGCTTAACGCGTTCTATCTGATTGCGCAGTTCTGCGCTCAGATCTTGCGGTAACAGACTGATGCGATCCCTCCCCCCTTTGCCATCGCGGATGTAAAGGTGGTTCTGCCCGAAATCTACGTTCTGAATACGTAAGCGCACACATTCCATCAATCGTAGCCCCGAACCGTAAAGAAGTTTGGCCATCAAGGCGTGTGCCCCCTGCATTGCGCGTAACAGGCAGGTCGCTTCCTCCTTGGTCAGTACTGTCGGCAGTCGTTTCCCTTTTTTGGAGCGCACCGGGGCAATTTTGTCATCAACAGGAATATTGAGCACTTTATTGTAGAGAAAAATCAGGGCGTTGAGCGCTTGTTTCTGTGTTGCCGCAGAAACTTTGTCTTCAATAACAAGAGAAGAGAGAAACCGCTCGATATCGGCAGCGCCAAGTTTAGCGGGATGAGTTGTGCCGCCACAATAGCGGATATAACGAACAATCCATTGACAATAGGATTGTTCTGTACGATAAGCATAGTGAAAATAACGTAATGTTTCACGCACCTGATCCATTAATTTGAAATCAGGATTGGGATGAAACTGCGGGACATTTTCCATAATTACCCCCATAATGTCTCAATAAGTGGAAAATATTGAATTAGGCAAACATGGAAATCAATTTCTATGTTTGCCGGATAATATCCCGATAAGTGGAATATTGTCCATTCTATAGAACGTGATATGTGGAAATTTTTCCACATATCAACAATGTTATGCAATGCAAAATAGGCTAGATAACTGTTTCAAATAATGGACTTAATAAAATAATGTTCGATTATTCTATCGCCCATTGGGTGACATTTCTTACAGCTGCAGTTCTGTTGAACCTGTCTCCTGGCCCGGATATGGCTTTTATTCTCGCCCAAACAGCAAAAAGAGGAGTGCAGTCAGGCTTTTTAGCTATGTTTGGTATTTGGACTGGTGCATTTATTCATGTCATTTTTGCCGCTCTGGGTTTGTCTGCTATTTTAGCCACTTCCGCTGTAGCTTTTACTGCGGTTAAATGGATCGGTGCTGCTTATCTTATTTTTCTTGGCATACAAGCATTACGGTCTAAAGGCACTAATTTGTCTGTCAAAGGTCAGGTTTCCCCAAAAAGCTTGAAAAAAATATTTCAGCAAGGTGTACTGGTCGCAGTATTAAATCCCAAAGTGGCCATTTTCTTTCTGGCATTTCTTCCGCAATTTGTTGAAGCAGGGGCAGGTCCAGTCAGTGCTCAGTTGTTCCTTCACGGTTCTCTTATTATTATAGTAGCCGCTTTCGTAGAGCCGCCTTTGATTATCGTTGGTGGTAAATTAACAAGCTATCTTAATAACAACACACGCGTATCTCGATGGATGGATCGAGGACTTGGGGCTTTATTCGTGTGGCTGGGTATTAAATTAGCCACCAGTGATCGCATATAAAATAATTTTGCATAAAGTTAATACAAGTGGGGAACTTTAATGGAAATAAGAATTGCGACTCCTGAAGACAGTGATCAAATTGCAGAAATGGCAATCGCATTCAGGAATCATCTCGAAAGAGACATGCCAACAGACGATCAATTCAAATCAGGAATTTCTCGCCTTCTTTCTTCCGATGATGCGAAATTCTATATTGCAATCGAAGACGAACAACCAATTGGTTATGTTTTGCAGCGTTCTCGCTTTTCAATGTGGGCATCAGGTATCGACTCAACAATTGAAGACTTATTTGTTTTTCCAATCGCTCGTAAGAGAGGCGTAGGCAAAAAATTAATTCAATTTGCGCTACAAAAAATAAAAGAAAGTAATTGCAAATCGGTGTGCCTAGATACAAATGAAAACAATGTAGCTTCCACCAAAATATATGAGCAACTTGGCTTTAATTCTGTTTCGAAACGATGGAAAGGGAGACAACGATTCTATCGACTAAACTTCTGATTCCTCAAGAAGAATACATAACACTAAAATAAACCGGACGGAATACACGTTTGCCTTTTAATCCGAATAGTTTCGGCGGTTCACGCAAGTTCGCGTCGCCGCCGGTTATTCAAAACGTTAGCACAACATGGTTTTCTGACGGTGATCTTCCAACAGGGGACTTTCGCCCCATGAGTTCATGCCCATGCTGGGCGTACACAAATCGTTAAACCAGATCGGCGCAAAAGACGCGCCTCCTGGTTAACTCAAACGTTCAGAAAATGAATAAAACATATGAACCCAATCTCAATATTTAGCCTGGCGGCAGCAATGCTGATCTTGGCAGCAAGTCCAGGCCCCGGTGTTTTTGCCACCGTCGCACGCGCACTTGTGTCTGGTTTTAAACCAGCCCTTGGGGTCATTGCAGGCATTGTGGTTGGCGACATTATTTATCTTGGGTTTGCGATCTTTGGACTTTCGGTGGTTGCGCACGCAATGGGCGAATTATTCATCTTCGTCAAAATAGCAGGTGGCGCATATCTTGTCTGGCTCGGGTTGAAAATCTGGTGCTCAAAAACAACTGAAAATAAAATTGAAACAAAACAAAGAAAACAACATTGGTCTGGCAATTTTGCAAGCGGCCTATTGATCACGCTATCAAATCCAAAAGTAATTCTATTTTATTGCGGCTTCTTGCCAACGTTCCTCAACTTATCAAGGTTGAGCATCACCGATATTGTCATTGTTGGTAGTGTCGTGACATCAGTTTTGTTTTTTGTTCTTGCTGGTTATGCCTATCTGGCCAGTTCGACCCGGCAACATTTTTCAGAAGCAAAATCAATCAAATACTTAAATCGAACGGCAGGCTTTGTCATGGTGACAACAGGCGTAGCTATTGCAGTAAAATCATAATAAAAACAAGAACATAACGAATAAGGATAGATAGCGCGAGGCACGAGTCGCGATCTTATCCTGTGGTTGAACTAGCCCGGCCGTACTACATGTAAAGCAAATATATCGGTTTGGTTTTGAGGGTTGCTAAGGGGGTCTTTTTGCACTTTCTTGCAGGCGTGCGGGAACCTTCACCTGCGGATGAGGCTAAATTCTGATCGCCGTGCTGATCATAAAAACTGCCGATCCTCCTCTATTTGGGCTGGCGCAATGCGGTGCCGGGTTTTTTACCGTTAACCTGACTGCAACCGTGGTCGCCGGAAGGCGGTAATCCCTTGCCGACCTGCTCGCAATCGAACAGAATCGCGTAGATCTTTGACTGAAACTTCCAGACCAGGGACCGGAATTCATAGGGTAAGGTAAAAGTCGCCATAAAGTAGGACACCGGCAACAGCTTGGCCTGTTGTCGATCAAGCCACTGACTCGCTTCATGGTTCTGGCACCCCGGACAGCTGCGGTGGCCGCAGAAGAGCGGTCGCCATTCGCTCTGGCCGCACTCGGTACAGCGGACATGAAGTTCACCTGAATCGGGAGTGCGACAGCGTAAAATTGCTCGCAGAGCGTTCAGATGAGAGGGGAGCAACCTATCTTGAAACAGCTCAACGATAGCGATCAGATCCATGATCACCTCCCAGGTCAATCCGCAGGGAATCGATCAGCTGATTGATAGTGGTCGCGGAATCTTTTTCCGTCAGCTCGGTCATATGGGCGTAACGGGCGGTGGTGACAGGACTGGAATGGCCAAGCAATACCTGGATATGGCGCAGACTTAAGCCGCGTTCAAGCAGCTGGGCGGCAAAACTGTGCCGCAGGGAGTGGATTGAGATTTTTTAATCCCGCAGGCCGAAACCAGCAACTTCATCGTTTTCTGCGCGGCGCCGATCAACCGATCAACCTCGGCAACGGTCAGCACATCCGGGATAGTCTTAATCTTCGGCGGCTTGATGATGTTGACCCAGCGCCAGTCATGCTTGAGCACATGCCGCCAGAAGAATTGCAGGCCATTGCGATCGACCTTGACCGTGCTCCAGGAGTGCGAATCAACCAGCAAACCGAAGTAGACCTCCAGCTGATCCGGGGTCAACCGGTCTGGACAGCAGTCAAAATGTTTCACAACCCGACGCACCGCCCGCGCATAAACATCGATGGTCTTGTCGCTTAAGCCCTGAAGTTTCAACATTCGCAGGTGGCGTTGATACCGTTGGTCAAAGCGGCGTTGTTCAGTCACATTCATGGTAAACTCCTTGTGATTATCAGTGCCCGGCATTGGACACTTTATGGAATTTACCGTAACCGTTTGATTTTATGTGACTTTGATTTTTCCGCCGCGCTAGCGGCTTCGTTCAACAATCCAATAAACACGACGGAAAATGCTTGTCAGCAAGCTTGAAAAAGCAAAACCAAATTGCGGTTGGTCACTTAAATTCGCGTCGCCGCCGGTTATCCAAAACGTTATGTACCCAAAAATCCAAACATGATATCTCAAATTGAGCTTGACATAATCTCTTATTGAGATACCATGTCTCTATGCACATAATTACCAGAAAACGAATTTTAGATTTCGCCCAACAGCACCCTAGTTGCGCGACAGCATTAGAATCTTGGTACCGAATAGTAAAACATTCAAGCTGTGGTAGTTTTGCTGAATTAAGAGCTATTTTCCCCAGTGCTGACCATGTGAATGCCTTGACGGTATTTAACATTGGAGGAAACAAGGTTAGGCTAATTGCGGCAATCCACTACAACAGCCAAAAAGTATATATTCGCTATGTTTTGACTCATCGTGAGTACGATAAAAATAAATGGAAGGAGGGTTAAATGGAGCCTCAACTTGAAAACATTGCTAGCGTGTGGCCATCAATAAAGAATATTTTTTCCGTTCCACATTCAAATAATGAATATGAGAATCTTGTGTTATTGCTTGATGACCTGATTGATGAAATAGGTGAAAACGAAAAACATCCTTTGGCATCACTAATGGAATCAATTGGAAATTTAATTGAAACTTACGAAAATAATAATTTTCCACTAATACACGGCAATCCGGCTGAATCATTGCGTTATTTAATGTCAGAACATAATTTAACCCAATCGGAGCTTCCTGAAATTGGCAGTCAGGGAGTTGTTTCTGAAGTGTTGAAGGGAAAAAGAAGTTTAAATATCAGGCAGGTAAAGGAATTAAGCGCAAGGTTTGACATTTCACCATTGGTATTTATCCAATAATCCAATTTTTAAAAACAAAACCCCATAACGAATAAGGATAGATAGCGCGAGGCACGAGTCGCGATCTTATCCTGTGGTTGAACTAGCCCGGCCGTACTACATGTAAAGCAAATATATCGGTTTGGTTTTGAGGGTTGCTAAGGGGGTCTT
>JAKIUD010000046.1 GCA_021647765.1 Desulfuromusa sp.
CTGGAGGAATACAGAAATCTATCATTCAATGTGGATAAACGATAATGTAGTGCCAGACGATGTTTTTTTGACGTGGAACTAGTTGATATTGCGAGGTTTATTTTTTTGGGTGTTAAACATGGGCTACTATCTGTGGACTGGTCGCTTTACTGAAGCTCGAGCCACCCTTGACAATATTTATGCGCATACAGACCAAATAGGTTCGAAACTTCAATTATCAGCCATTAAGGCCATGGAAGCACAGTATTTTCTCATCATGGCTGAAGCAGATAAATGTGTTCAGGTTATCGATTCATCATTACAGATGATGGATAAAACCGGGATCCGTGTCTGGGAAACACATTTCCTGGTTCTAGGTGCTGGTTGTTGCCTGAATTGTGGAGAACACCAGAAAGCAACTTATTATCTGCAGAAAGTGGAAAAAAATATCGAACAGGCTCGGCTACTGGAACGAAGCTATTTTTTTGTAGTCAAGACCCTGGAGGCTCTGCTGAAAGATGATTTGATCGCAGCGGATCGACATCAGGAAACAGCGTTGAAAATGGCAAAAGCCATCGGTATGCCATCCTATACTCTCTGGTGCCTGTATGGATCAGCTCTGGTTGCCGTTTATCAAGAAGAGCACTCAAAAGCTCTCTCCCGGTTTGATCAGGTTCTTTCTTTGGCGACCATCCCTGGAAATCCCTGGTTTATCTGTCAAGCCCACCTTGGCCTTGCTTATATGTACCTGCGTGAAAACAATCAGAAACATGCACGAGAACATCTGCAACAAGCTTTCTCTCTAGCCAGACAAAATAACTATCTGACCTTCTTCTTTTTTCTTCCTCAAATGATGGAAACTCTTGCAGTTACTGCTCTGGAAGAGGAGATTGAAGTAGATTTTGTCCAAAAATTTATTGCACACTGGAATCTTGCCCCCGAGCATCCTCCTCTCCACCTTGCCAACTGGCCATGGCCATTAAAAATCTATACCCTGGGGCGTTTTTCAGTAGTCTGTCACGGGAAAAAACTGGACGCAGCATCCTTGGCAGGAGGCAAACCGATCATGCTGCTAAGAGCATTGATCGCACTGGGAGGAAGACAGGTAAGAAAATCTCAGTTAGTTGATATTTTTTGGCCGGACAGCAATGGTGATGAACAACTTGCCGCCCTGAAAATAACACTGCACCGACTGCGCAAGTTAATAGGGATAAAAGATGCCCTTATCCAGACGACAAATCATCTATCGTTGAATCCTTGTTACTGCTGGGTAGACAGCTGGCAGTTTGAACGCCTGGCTAATCAGGCATTAAATTCAAACTGGGGGGGAGGGCAAGAGGCAGTAAAGAAAACCTTCGCCATATATCGAGGAGCATTTTTATCTTCTTTTCAAGAAGAATTATGGGGTCTTGCATATCGTCAGCGATTGGAAAGTATTTTCAAGAAACTGACTGATCTTTATCCGCAAGAAGCTGTTGATCACACAATAGGCAAATGATTTAATTGTAAAACTTTCCTTCATAAAAAATCCGCATCTATTGCAATTTGCAGCTCACAACTGATAAAGCTTCGTCTTCTCCCAAAGATTTTTACGGCTGATACCAAGAATCTCAGCGGCTTCAGTTTTATTCCCAGCAGTTTTCCTCAAGGCTTTTCTGATACACTTTTTCTCCGCAACAGCAACAGAGGCAGCAAGATTAATCTCACCTTTTTCTGTCGAGTCATCCGTGACCCCACGGATTTCAATCGGCAAATCCCAGAGCTGAATTTTAGGGGCAGGAGCCAGAACCGTCACCCGTTCCAGAATATTTCGTAGCTCTCTTACATTACCGGCGAACGGATAATTATTCAGTGCTTGAGACGCTTCTGGAGAAAGGGTGAATTTCAGCCCTCTTTCTTGTCCAAATTGTTGCAGAAAGAAATCACTCAATAGCGGAATATCCTCTTTTCTTTCTCTTAATGTTGGAACCGACACGGGGATAACCTGAAGACGATAATAGAGGTCTTCACGAAACTTCCCTTTCTTAATTTCTTCAGTCAAGGTTCTGGATGTAGCACATAGAACCCTGACATCAAGCGGAATAGGGGCTTTTCCACCGACCCGTTCAATTTCATGTTCTTGTAAAACCCGCAGCAGTTTGACTTGCAAATTAAGCGGCATTTCGCCGATTTCATCAAGCAGGATAGTCCCTTGATTGGCCAATTCAAATTTACCGATAGAGGTCTGTTCCGCACCGGTAAAAGCACCTTTTTCGTGACCAAATAGCTCCGACTCCAGAAGACCTGCGGGAATCGCTGCACAATTGACCCGGACATATGGCTTATCTGCCCGATTGCTTTCATAATGGATCGCCGCTGCAACCAGTTCTTTACCGGTACCGCTTTCCCCCTGAATCAGAACCGTTGCCACAGATTGTGAAACTTGACTGATCAATTTAAGCAGCCGTTGCATGGGGGGACTGGAACCAATCAACGGTTGACGATGACCGCAACAGTTTTCTAAAGAAACACACCGTGCTTTAATGATCAGAATATTCAAAAGACGCTGAACCCTGAAGGTCAAATCGTCCAAATCAAAGGGTTTCAAAATATAGTCGGCAGCACCTTTTTTCAAACAATGAACCGCATCCTCAGTGCTGCCATGAGCTGTCATCAGGATAACTTCGGTACGTGGCGTGTGGTGCTTAACCTCGATCAGGAGTTTTTCTCCATTTATGCCCGGTAACCGAATATCGGAAATGATCAGATCGTAGCTGTTCTTCTTGACCAGAGCTAAGGCATCATTTCCATTTGTTGCTTCATCTACCTGCCACCCTTGATGGCGTAGATGATCAAGCACAGTGATACGCATAATGTCTTCATCTTCAACAACCAGAATTCGCGCTTTCATATAGTTTCCTCAATTTTAAAATCATGTTTCCGCTATTAATATTGGTACCTTTAAACTGAAACAACACCCGCCACCGGAACAGTTTTCTACCTTAATTTCCCCACCTAAACGTTTGATCAATGAATGCGAGACTGATAATCCCAGACCGGTTCCTGCACCGACCTCTTTGGTGGTGAAAAAGGGTTCAAAAATTTTATCTAGATGATCGGGATTTATACCTGAACCGTTATCGGTTATTGTAATCTGTATAGTGTTATCTTCTAAGCAACTACAAACCCTAATGACCCCATCTTGCTTCCCGATTGCCTGAACCGCATTACCGACCAAATTTACTATTACCTGACGTAACGCTTCAATTCCGGTAGTCACAATCTGATCAACTTTAAGCTGCAAATCAATCTTGATATGTCTTTGTCCCATGCAGGCAAGCTCTGAACATTCACGAATAACCTGATCAATATCACCATCTTTAACTTCAAGCGGTTCTTTTCTACCGATATTCAATAACTGTTGTACGGTCTTTTTTATCCGCTCAACCCCTTGAGCCAACAACACGAGGTAACGCTGCTGGAGCTCAGGTTGATCCATATTTTTCTGCATAGTCTGAATACAGTTCTGCATACCCCCGAGAGGGTTATTAATTTCATGGGAGATGCCAGCAACCAGCCGCCCCAAAGCTGCTTGTTTTTCATTCTGAAAAACTTGCTCACGGGCTCTGTCCAGTTCTTGCTGGGAGGTTTCGAATCGGTCACAAAGTTCCCGAAAATGCTTATTTAAAATTCCGATTTCATCATTGATCTCTGTATTTGGCCAATGATCATCAAAAGATTTCTCCGGGTACCGATCCATGGTTCTGGCCAACTGTTTCAAGCGTTTAGCCACCAACAAATTAAACAGCAGGTAAATACTGAGTGATACAATGATAATTGTCGCCAGGGCGATACCCAACAACATCCAGTTGTTGGCATTTATTTCTGCATAGGCCCAATTCATTGGTACGGTGACGTTCATGCCACCGCGGATATCACCGAGTGCGTAACCCTGTTTGTCGTGGCAACTCAGACATTGAAAATCGACTCTCAGTGGAGCCATGTAACGCAAACGGTAATTCCCCTCAATTTGTTCGATCTCAATCGCCTCAACAGCCCCGGCAGCAAACTTTTCCAAACTACGCCGTTCAAAGCTATCTGGTGCGTTATCTGAGTTCACCGGTTTCAGACTGGTAACATTGAACTGCCCCATCCCCTCTCTTGCCGCATAGACCGACAGCTCCCGGGTCACCATCGCGGGATTGCGTTTGACCAGCCAGTTGCCCTGACTGTCCTGAATCTCACCCTGTTCAAGAAAAGGATTGCTTTCCACTCCGGGGGCTTTTACGAAGAACAGTCCATTATGATCTGAAACCCATTGCCGGGTCAGGCGAATCTGGTTAAAAAGCATTTTTGCCTGCCGGGTGGCCTGCTCGACAACCAGATTTTCCTGAAAGCTGGAAGTTCGATAAAAGGTGATTCCATAAGAGACGCAAATCACCAGGCTGATCAAAAGAATAAGTTTGGCTTTTAACTGCATAAAAGGGGAAACCCTTATTAATCATAGGAAGTTAGATATTCAGCGACACTGCTACCAAACGGTAACACAAGAGGCCGAGAGAAAGCTACCTTCTGGTAACAAAATCAACATTCAAATTCCAATATGTCACTGTAAAATATAGTCTTTATTGCGGCATACCCGTTGCATATCCAAACGTCAGGATAAGTTCTTGATATTCGGCTAATTTCTGATATTAGTTACTCCTGTAGCCATTTTTTAGATAGGGAAATTTCCTCGAAATGAATTAAAAACTGCCACAATTGAGTAAGGAGGTGATTGAATGTCGAGTAAAGGAGCCCCAAAGCCAAAGATATCTACAGCAAAAAAAATGTGGATGCTTGGAGTGGTTTTTGGTGTTGTCTGTGCGGTACTTTTGGTTCTGGCTTCCGGTTTTATGGTGGAATCAACCAACACGGATGTATTCTGTGCCAAATGTCATGTTATGGAACCATTTAGAACATCATGGCAAGCCTCTGTCCATGGAGGCAAAAACCCGCAGGGATTTACAGCACAATGTGTTGACTGCCACCTGCCACATGAAGGATTTGTGAATTATCTTGTCACCAAGGCAATTACTGGAACCAATGATGTTATTCAAAATTTTACAATTGATGGGAAAAGTTTTGATTGGGCCGCAAATGCTGAGGAGAATCGTCACGAATTCACTTTTGACAGTGCCTGCCACCGTTGTCACAACAATCTGACCCCCCCGGGAATATCAAAAGGTGGCCTGACCGCTCACCGTGCCTATTTAAGGGGTGATGCAAACAAAATGTGCACTGAATGTCATATGCATGTTGGTCATAAAGACATGCTGAAAACAGTCAAAGACTTTTATGCAGCGGAAAATAACTAAACAAAAAGGAAAAAGGAGGTTAACGTGAAACATTTTTATGGAAAAATTGGATTATTCTGCCTGGCATGCCTGTTTGTCTGGGTCGGGATGGCGGTTGCCGCCGATACCCCGAATCTGGCACCGCGCAAGATAGAGATCAAGCGGGGCTACACCGAAGAAGCGGCAAAATGTATCGAATGCCACGCCAAAAAGACTCCCGGAATTATCGAAGACTGGAAACTTGGCAAGATGGCTCATGCTGGTATTTCCTGCTATGACTGCCACGTTGTTGAGGCAACCTCTCCAATGGCAAGTCAGTGTTCAGGGCTCAAAGGAACCAACATTATGATCTCACCCATGGTTTCTTCAAAAACCTGTGCCCGCTGTCACCCAACTGAGGTTGATGAGTTCCTCAAAAGTGGCCACGCCGATCTGTCGCGAGCTGCTGTTTATGATAAAAATAAAGCCGGCGGCAAACTGGTTGCACTGCAAATTGTAAATGAGGGTGCTGGATTCCTCGGTGTTAAAGAGGGAACCCTGGTCAATCATGCCTCCAGAACCTCGGGTTGCAATATGTGTCATGGATCAGTTGTTGAAGTTGGTCCAGACAATAAACCCATCAAGAGCACCTGGCCTGCGGGTGTTGGCACTTTGTATCCCGACGGCTCAGTTGGAACCTGTACCGTATGCCATACCCGGCATAAGTTTTCAGTTGCCGAAGCCCGTAAGCCCGAAGCTTGCGCAAGCTGCCACCTTGGTCCAGACCATCCAGATATCGAAATCTACACTGAATCAAAACACGGTCAAATCTATGCTGCTCACGGTGATGAGTGGGAATGGGACAGTGCACCAGGAACCTGGCAACCAGGCGACTATACAGCACCAACCTGCGCCACGTGCCATATGTCAGGAATCGGTGAGCTTGAAACAACTCACAATGTCAACGATCGTCTGAAGTGGGATCTGATGCACAAGCGCAGTGAACTCCGTAGTGGCGTTCGTGGTGATGGTGAAAAAGGTGACAAGTTGATGCGTAAAGTTTGTATCAATTGTCATGGACCTTCCCATACTGAAGCAACCATGCAAACTCTCGACAGTGCTGTTGCACTGTACAATGTCTACTGGGATGAAGCAGTCAAAATGAAAAAAGATCTGGCTGCCAAAGGGCTGCTCAAGAAGGATGCCTGGAAAGATGGATATCAGGAATTGATGTATTATCTCTGGCACCATACCGGTCGTCGTGCTCGACAGGGTGCTGCCATGAATGGCCCCGACTATGCCCATTGGCATGGATTCTTCCAGATTTTCCAGGTTATGAAAGATATGCAAGATATCTATAACTGGCGGATCAAGAACAATAAAATTGAAGATCTGAGTACCGTTATGAGTAGTGGTCCTCTCTAAACATCACCGCTAGCTAAGAAGGACAAAGCCCCCGTCGTAAGATGGGGGCTTTTGTCATCCATTCAACCAAACGAAAAGGTTAGATCATGAAAAGGGTTTTTATCATTCTTCTGCTGTTGCTAGTTGCCACAACTTGCTTTGCCTTGACAGAGAGTTTCGGTCCGGAATATGACAATGTTGTCAAAATATTTCAGAGTGAAGATGAACCGGATGCTATGGATGCAATATGGGAAACAGAATCACTGTTGAAGATTGGTGTTTTCAATCATGGGAATCACTATGACGAGTACGCAAATCATGCTTGTGAGATCATTGAAAAGAACGGCTTTAAAGAAAAATCTGTTGTTGTTCGAGTTGTCGATCTGAAGAAGCTTGCAGAGACTGGGGTGTGGGTTGTTCTGGGAAAAGCACAATGTCGTTGATCATTCATCCGCAACATGCAAGCAACCCGATGGCCGCACCCTCCGCAACTGTGGCAGAAGCAAAATTACAGGAACTTTATCCGGTATTGGGGTTATCCCCATCTCCCGGAGGGGTACAGAAAATGACCATTATAATATAAACAACGCAAACGTACTGCCAGATGATGTTTTTTTAAAGTGTAACATATTGATATTGTGTGGTTTATTTTGAGAGAAGACGATATAAAAAGCGGGCAGATTCTTATCAGAACCTGCCCGCTTGAGATGAGAAAGAAACCTCTTGCATTTTATTCAGAAAGAATCAAGAACTGGCGGTAGAGTTACTTTTTTCCGGTTCTTCTGTATGTCCTTCCCCTTCATCTTCCCAACCTGTCCACATGGTTTTAATATGATCTGTCGGGGTACGTCCCAAGGTTGCCAGATAAACGTGGGTCGGGATAAAAGCAACCAGACAACAAGCTAATAAAAAGTGGAGCCCAGCCAGAAGTTTAAGACCACCAATCATAACGATCAAGCTACGTAGCGGGTCTACGTTGGTCAAGAAAATCCCCGATAGACTGACTAACGGCATCAACACAAACATAATCGCCAAATAAACAGATTTCTGCATCGGGTTGAACTTGCTATCGGGCGTTGGATGATGCGGATTCTCCCAACCAAGAAAATAAGTCAAAAAATAGAACTTTACCTGCCGCATGATACCGCTCTTAAAATCATCGACCTTTGGAACATACAGATTCGCCATCGTTCGAGCGACAAAAGTATAATAAAAGAACCACAGAGAGAAGGAGATTGCTACCACAAAACCGGCGGTATTATGCAGATAAATCGCTGACTTATAGCTACCAAGCCAGTGAATATAATCAGGAAAACGAATTTGTGCACCAGAAACTGTCAAAGTGATAATTCCAAAAGCATTCAGCCAGTGCCAGATCCGAACCGGTATCGGTTGTAAATATATTTGATTTTGATGTTCTTCAGCCATGATTAATCCCCTTAATGTTTTCTATTTTTACGGGTTAAGAAACGTAGCGTCCCATGGCCAATCGGCATGATAAAACCGCCACAGATAATGATTAAACCAATAATATTCATCACTGGGCTGCGGGTACTTCCAGTCATGTAAAAATTGGGCGTGCCATATAGTGTGTCAAGCATTGCACCTTTTTCAACGGTCATCCGTCGATAATATCCGTCTTCTGTCGGCAAAGCCAGAAAGCTGGTCTGAATACTGCCCGGGCCGGAGGCATGACAAAAAGTACAGTCATAGCGGTTATCCAGTGTGGTTAAGTCATGAGATATTTCACTGGGAACCATGGTTCCACTCAGGTGGAAATTCTTGTAGGCGGGGTTCCGATTGAAAGTACGTAATTCGGCAAGAGAGATATTGTTGTCACCGTCAATATCAATGATACTTTGAATCTCTTTTTCCCCACTGATCTCTTTTAAATCAGCATAACTGGAAAACCGGTAACCTTTCAGCCCTTCTGCCTTCTTCTGTTTCTGGGTGATATTCAAAACAATTTCATAGCCCTCTGCCGAGGTATGACAGGTAATACAGGGGAGTTTTCTGATATGCAAACTTGCCTGTGGCAACCACTCCGCATGGCTATCCATAACATCAGTATCTTCATGGCACTGACTGCACTGCTGATTCATCGTGGGACCGGACACTGCTTCGATACCGTGAACCTGGTGGGGATCATGGCAATCGCTACAAACAGCATATTCTGCGTGCTCAGTCGCCATATACTGGCTTCCAAGCTCCTCGTGACAATCAAGACAGTCTGATTTTGAAACCGCTTCACCATCATCGGGATGCTCATCAGTTACAGATTCGTGACAAGTGACACAGCCCATTTCAGCATGCACAGTCGGAATAAATTTATCCGCATCGATAAACAACTCATCACCCACCTCGTCCGCATCACCATGGCAACCGAGACAATCGTCCATCTCCATTGCACTCGCTGACAGCGGCACAGCAAGAACCATTAGGAATAAAAGACTCCATAGATAATTGATACTGCGATCCATTTTCATGTACTTACCCTTTGGCAGAAATTCAGAGAGAAACCTCCTTGAACAACCAAGTTCAAGAATAAACAATAGAAAGATCCTGAAAAGAGAACCTTACTTTTTTATCTGACAGACAAAACACATGATTTAAACCGATATTAACAGCCGCCAAAAAATCCCGGAAAAACAGTACTCCTGAAAGTAAATTAATAACAGAAAAAACCACAAAACGCAAAAAAAGAGATGCTTCGCCCGGAATAGTGCCGGTTAAGCAACTTTGTAGTAATCTCAGAGCTGTCCCGAAGATTACGAGCCACGAAGAACCACGGCGGTTCGCACTGCAAAAGCCTGGGACAGCCCCCGTGCGAGGACAGTCCCGTTTTGCTGAAAATTTACTTAAATTAGTGCCATTCCACGTTGTCCGACCCTTTTTAATTCAGCTCTTTAGCAATTTTGAAAATAAGAATATATGTCTTCCCCGTAAGCGTTCAAACCAATCAGAACTCAGTGTGTAAGGGGCTTTGTATCTTTCTTTTTTCCACTAAAAAATCCTTTGATTATGCCAAAACCCAAAGCAAAAACGGGAATAAGCTGGAGAAAAATAATCAAGCCACAGACACCCAAAAACAGGTAGACCAACATCATGCTGTTGTCTTCTCTTGCTCCTGTTTCAGCAAAAGCAGGTACGAGAGTGGCTAAAAAGACGATCCCCACAAGACCAAGTTGAGTAATTTTTTTCATGATAGACTCCTTTTATATTTATATATTCGCACTTTAATCAGCTCATTGCTGGATGCAAAGTGTCAATAGCACACTCCACTGCGGAACGTAGTTCTTCGTTATCTTCCTGACTATGTGGTTTCAAGGCATGATAGAAAATTCCATCTTCGCGAATCCGCTTTAAAGTTTCGAGAGAGCTGTCGTCCGACACCAGGATAATACGAAGGTTTTTGTTACATTTACGCATTAAAGCAATGACATCGACTGAGGCTATTTTTTCTTCAAATGAATCGCCAAGAATCACAATAGGTTCATTTTTTTGCACAATTTTTGCGATGGCATAGGCAGCAGAAGCGGTCGTTTCAACTTCATAGTGTGAATTTTCAAAAAAGGCTGCCAGTTGTTTCCGTGCGGCTTTATCTCGATCTGCTATCAATATTTTTCTCATTTTCATATCAGTAACTCCATTTCTGGTTAATATCTCTCCGATTGACGCTAATCGTCTTTCAGCCAATACACCCTTAACTTTGTTGGTCAACGACAATCCAGCCGGGATACTCTGGAGAACAATAATGGCAACAAAGAAAACGCTAAAAAATTTAGAGAGTGGTGCTATCTGCAAGCCAAGATCACAAAGCATAAAACTGGCTGTCATCATCAAAGCCATGGAAAGAGTAATTAGTCTGAAGCTCATTTTTTTATTCATCGGATTCTCCTAAACCCAATCTTTACCCACCACTTTTAGTTCAGTTGCTCAGGATTTTCCCAACAGCCCTTTGCTTTGGTGACTTTCTTTGGCATCGTGGAGCCAGATGTGACCTTGATCCAGTCCGTAGAGGCCTAATCCAACCAGTAAAACCGGGAGGAAGTTAGCGGCAATAGCGCCAGAAAAACAATAGAAAACAAAGAAAACCGAACGATAACCGAGATGATTCCATTTTGGGGTCGGTTGAGTATCGTTAGCAATAGCAGTCAAGGTCAGAATGGCTGAAGAGAAACAATATACCGCCAGAGCAACACTGATCAGATAGGCTGGTGGCGGATAACCAAGAATTTGGCGAATTGGCTCGGAAGCTGACTCAAATAAGTTAAAGTCTCTAAAAGTAAAAGCACAGATGCTGATGAGGAGAAAGATCACAAAACTTATCAAACTCTGATTTTGAATATTGGATTCACTATTTGATTTTGTATTTTGAAGCGTATCGACTTTAGAGTATCCCATCATTTCCTCCATAAATTCGTTTGATCTTGCGTTGTTGCTGTTTAGATACAGCATCAGCCATGCCAACTCTGATAAAAAAATAAACACATGGAATAACAACAGGTTACAGTTTGTTCTCATGATTAGCGTTCTGCGCTAGGGGAGCTTATTCCTGTCGAACAGGAATATTCCTGTGTGATCAGAATGGACTGTCTTGGGCTATGGGGAAATGGTGCTAATTTAAGCAGTATTGCAGTGAACTCGGGGCTGTCCCAAGAGTTTAGGAGCCACAAAGAACTGCGGTGATTTGTACCACAAAAGTCTGGGACAGCCCCCATGCGGGGGCAGTCTCGATTTTGCGGGAAATTCCCTTGAACTTACACATTCGGACTAAGTACAGTTACTTTTAACCATGAAAACATAAACCGGACACTCCCAGGTATTTTTGAAGTGCAAACAACAAAGCCCCCAAGAAAACTCTGGAGGGCTTTTATTATTTTAAATCTGAGCATTGTACTCTTTAGAATGCGTCAATATTTTCATTAAGTAATGACTTACTGGTTGGTTCCCCTCGTTCGTGAGCCATGCTTTCGAGCAATAGATTTCCACCAATAGCAGCAGTCTTTTTTACTAGAGCTTCAGCGGCTTTCCCATCATGATGGCGAAACGCATCAAGGAGTTTTTCATGCTCGGCAACAGAGATAGCCATCCGACCTTCGACTGAGAGCGATGCCATCCGCAAGCGGCTGAACTTCATCCCCAACTGCTTAATCAGATCATACAGTTTATTGTTATCTGCGGCCTTTAGAAAAGTATCGTGAAATTCGTGATGGATTTTATAAAATGTT
Source organism: Desulfuromusa sp. (assembly GCA_021647765.1). Taxonomy (GTDB): domain Bacteria; phylum Desulfobacterota; class Desulfuromonadia; order Desulfuromonadales; family Geopsychrobacteraceae; genus Desulfuromusa. The sequence goes on from JAKIUD010000046.1 coordinate 11,909, forward strand.
TTCACGTCACCAGCACTCGCCAGCTGCTTGAGCCGTTTATTTATCGCTTCCAGCTTGGTCAGTTCTTTCTCTGATAGATTCTTTGCTGCAAGTTCTGCTGCATACCCTTCAAGAATACTCTTGACCGCATAGTACTCCTGGACATCACGCTCGGAAAGTGCTGCCACAACAGCCCCTTTGCGTGGAACAACAGTCAAGAACCCTTCAGATTCCAACTGGCGAAAAGCCTCACGGATCGGTGTTCGGCTGATACCAAAACGTTCTGCCAGCTCTGGTTCTGCCACCTTTTCCCCCGGCTTAAGATCTCCCTTAAGAATTGCTTCGCGGATTGTTTCCAGAATTTTTTCCCGCAAAGTTTGATGCCGTTCAATTGGTTTGGTTCTCAAAACAATACTCCCTTACAAAATTTATTGAATTGTATACTGTATACAGTTGTTGTCAATCTTTATTTATCGACTAAATCGGTATGATATATCCTGCTGATTTCTTGTTTTTTTCCCGCTAGATGGCTATCATCAGAGCAATACAGCAGGAGCACAAATGGATCCATTAAAAAAAGTCATATTTTCCCTGATCTCGTTAGCCATTCTGATTGGCGGGGGAACCCTCGGATATGCCCTTATCGAGGATTGGAGTGCATTTGAAGCGCTTTACATGACAATTATTACTCTGACAACCGTTGGATATGGCGAAGTTCACGGCCTCTCGTATCAAGGACAGGTATTTACCATCATTCTGATAATATTCGGAGTTGGAACCATTGCCTACACGATTGGCTCGATGATTCAATTTATGGTGGAGGGGCAGCTTTACCAACTATTGGGGAGAAAAAAAGTGCAAAAAAAGATCAGCCGCCTGCATGGGCATTATATTATCTGTGGCTACGGTCGCATTGGTCGTCGGATCAGTCGTGAGTTTGCAGCTAACCCGCTGCCGTTTATTGTCGTAGAAAATGATGCTGAACGGTGTCAACATATTGAGAACGAGGGGTACCTGTTTATCCAGGGAGATGCCACTCAAGATGAGGTACTGCAGCGAGCTGGCATCCATCAGGCAAAAGGGTTGGTAACTGCAGTCACTTCTGATGCCGCCAATGTCTTTATCATCCTGACGGCTCGCGGCATGAATCCAAAGCTATTTATCATGGCTCGTGCCAGTGAAGAAGGTGCTGAAGTCAAACTTATGCGTGCTGGAGCCAATAAGGTTGTTTCACCATATACCATTGGTGCCTCAAGGATGGCTCAGGCAATTTTACGCCCTTCAGTGGTTGATTTTATCGATATTGCCACCGGTCGGAAAAATATTGCTCTGCAGATGGAAGAAATTCCCGTTACCCCTGAATCCCACCTGGTTGGTAAAGCCCTGAGTCAATCGGGACTTCGCAAGGAGCTCAAATTAATCATTATTGGTATCAAGCATGACGAACAGATGATTTTTAACCCTGAGGCCAATACGATCATCGAAGCGGGTCATATTCTGATCGCTTTAGGCGAATCGCCCGATATTAAAAAACTGGAACTTATTGCCGCAAATAAAAACCTATGAACTCATCATCTCTCTATATCTATATTCCGGCTCACCTGCTTCCGGCACGGCTCCCTTTTCTACTCAATAGAAAGTTGCAACCCGAGGTTGCCTGTCAGGAAGTTTTATTGGAAAAACTCGATTTCGATCAGCTTGGTCATTGTGCTGATCAGCTACAAGAACAAGGACTCAGCACAACGCTGCACGCACCTTTCAATAATTTTAACCCCGGTAGTAGCAGAAGACGGATTCGTAATGCATCCCGGATAATAGCGGATAAATCATTGCAGTTGGCTGAAAAACTACACGCCCGGCGGATTGTTTTTCATCCCGGCCTGACCTATGGCAGTGATGAAAAAGAACTCGCCCTCTGGCTTGAAAACAATCGGACTTTCTGGCCGGACTTTCTGGCACACGCCGCGGAAATTGATTGCACCATCTGTATTGAAAATATTTATGCAACCACCCCGGATATCTTTGTCCGCCTGTTCTCCATGATAAATTCTCCCCACATGGGACACGTATTTGATATCGGCCATTGGAATATTTTTGGGACGGGGAAACTGCTGCACTGGTTAAATGAAATAGCTCCCTACCTAAAACACATGCACCTGCATGATAATCATGGAGAACGAGATGAACATCTTGCTATCGGCCAAGGCTATGTTCCCTTTTCAACCCTGTTTGAATGGCTAAAAACAACTGATATCTCTCCAACCATCACCTTTGAAAACCACACTCTCCCCGATATAGAAATGTCACTGAAAGCATTCCAGCGATATTTCCCTGAAGAGTAAGCATGGTAGCGAATACTTTTTCCTGTTTGACAAAATCGCGAAAATCGTCATACCAGACTATCGTCTGCTTTGATCTGCTGCAAACCCTTTTTCTCAAAAAAGTGCTGGTTTTTTCTACCAGTTGACGGGACTTTTCATCGGCATGTTCGCACTGATAAGCGTGTTGATTGAAGAGGAGCATATTTTTACCCCCCTGCTTTATTGTAAGACAACTTAAGAAAATTGTGAAAAATCGGCTTTTCGCTTTTCAATAAAGGCGTTGATTGCTTCTTGAGCTTCTGGGCTGGCCAATTGTCGAAGAAACAAATTCCCCTCTTTGCTCATCACTTCAGCAACCTTCTGAGCTTGATTTTCTTTCAGCAGAGCCTTTGTCAAACGAGCCGACGCTGGGGGTTGTGCAACCAATTGTTCCACTTTAGTAATAACTCGATTGTATAAATCGACAGATGGAAAAACTTGGTTGACCAGCCCAAGTTTTGCGGCTTCTTCAGCACTGATCGCTTCGCCGAGTAACAACAGCTCCGAAGCTTTCAGATAGCCAACCAATTTTGGCAGAAGATAGCTGGACGCCGCTTCCGGGCAGAGGCCAAGGTTGACGAAAGGGAGTCTGAATTTAGCTGTTTCATCACAATAAACCAAATCACAATGGAGTAGCAGGGTTGTGCCTATTCCAACGGCGGAACCACTGACCATTGCAATCAACGGTTTTTTAGCCTGACTGATTGTTCGCAGAAAACGGAAAACCGGACTCTTTTCCCCTGCTGGTGGATTCTTGGCAAAATCACTCAGGTCATTGCCGCTGGTAAAGCTGTTCTCGGTGCCGTGAATCAATATCACTCGAACCTGATTGTCCTGCTCAGCAGATTCCAGAGCTGCGGTCAAGGCGTCGTACATTGCCAACGTCAAGGCATTCAATTTTTCTGGACGTTGAATACCAATCTGTAAAATTCCACCGTTCTGTGAAGTTGTTATCAACTCCATTTCATCACTCATTATTCAATCCATTCTCTAAAGAATACTTCGACCTGCTTTGAATCCGTGGTGAATTGCGTCAAAAACCATTGCAGGGGTTTTTGCATCGCCAACAACCTGGCAGGAAATATGCTGCTCTGCAGCAATTTTCTGCAATGGATTATAAGCCTTGGTTCCCACTGCGAGAATAACTGTCTCTGCGGGAACTTCCTGGCGCTGACCCGCTTGCTCAATAATAACCCCAGAGGAGGTTATTTCCAATACTTTGGCTTCGGTGCGGGTATTGATTACAGAGCGTTTGATATCTTGTAGCATGCTCCAACGGGTTGATTTGCCAAAATTTGTTCCCAGTTTATCAATGATTTCGATTAAAGTGACTTGTTTGTTTCCTGTCGTTGCAAGGCGATAAAGTTCTTCTATTGATTCTGTCTGATGGATGAGCAAAAACTTCAACTCCTCACCTGACAAAGTCCCCTGTTCAACCAGGAGCAGAGCCGTTTCAATTCCGACAGAACCGCCGCCAACAATGACGACCCGCTGCTCAGTTCGCACTTTTCCAGACAGAACATCCCAAGCCTGGACAACATGCGGCAGGTCATTGCCAGGGATATTTGGAAGAATGGGTATTCCACCTGTTGCCAGGATCAGGGCATCCGGTTTATGCACACTCAAAAGTTGCTTATCAACCGTTGAATTAAGGACAATCCGCACTTTTAAATCTACTAGCTGACGTTGCAGATCTTCCGCAAGAACGGTAAATTCTTTCCGTCCCGGAGGGGCTCCCGCCAGATGAAGCTGCCCACCCAAATTCAGATTCTGTTCGTGAAGAACAACCTGATGACCCTGCTCGGCAGCAGCAATTGCAGCACTCATCCCAGCAGCGCCACCACCTACCACCAACACTTTGCGGGGATGATCGGTTAATTTTAGAGCCGTTTCAGCTTCTTTTCCCACGCGGGGATTACAAAGACATTCCACCGATTTCATTTTAAATAGATTATCAAAACAACCTTGGGCACAAGCAACACAATGAGTGATCTGGTTTTCCCGATGCTCGTGGGCTTTATTTGGCAGTTGTGGATCAGCAATCAGAGCCCGACCCATAGCAACCATATCGCAGAAACCACTTCCAAGCAGATGGCGTGCCACGCCAGGATCATTGATCCGGTGGCTGGCGATTACGGGAACGTTGACTTCGTTACGGATGTCCCGGGCAAGATAGGCAAAAACACCGCGTGGCACTTTCGTAACAATCTGCGGAACGTCAGCTTCATGCCAGCCAACATTAATACTGAGGGCGTCAGCACCAGCTTCAACTAACTTAACCGCAAAAGTTTTTAATTCGGCTCGGCCGATTCCGCCCGGCATAAAGTCGTTGCCATTGATCCTCACCAGCAGGGGAAAATCATCCCCGGTTGCCACCTTGACTGCTCGAACAATCTCCAAGCCAAAGCGCATCCGATTTTCTAAACTGCCGCCATAGCAATCTTGACGCTGATTGGTCAGTGGGGATAAAAATTCGCTGATCAGATAACCGGTTCCAGCGAGAATTTCCACTGCATCGAACCCTGCAGTTTTGACTCGCCCAGCAGCATCAGCAAAGCGCTGAATTATTGTGTGGATCTCTTCCTCCTCCAGCTCGCGAGGAGTTTCTTTAGTCATCCTTGAGGGAATAGGTGACGGTGCTACCGGTTTTTTGCCACCAAGAAATAGAGAAAAATTATACCGCCCGGCATGATTGAGCTGAACGCAGGCAGCCGCACCTTCAGTTTTGATGGCTGTTGCCAGTTTCCTCAATCCGGGAATAAACTCATCCTGATGAGCACCAATATTTCCCGGGAGGCCGGAAAGTTCATCAATTGTCGCGTAGCCAACACAGATCATGCCGACACCACCCTTAGCCCGCTCAATATAAAAATTGATCAGCTGTTCGGTGACGGTAAACTTACGGCACATATTCAGGTGCATAGCCGGCATCAGAATCCGGTTTTTCAATTCCAGATTGCCAATAGAAATGGGATCAAATAGTCGCTCAGATAGCATTGACTTTTCCTATTCTATGATGGCTTGGCCATCTTATTGTTTCTTACGAGATTGACTCGCAAAAGTCAGGCGATGGCACGCGAAAACTTATCCGCAACCGGTGAAAACAGATCAATATCAATCAGCACCTTCCGCAAAAGTTCCGGTTCAGCAAGGAAATCGCGTAAAAAGACAATTTCGGAGGCTTTTAAGTAACTGATAAAGGGATGCTTAGAGTCGTCTTTAAACAGTTTAGTGACAATTTCTGCAACCGTCATATCCAGCGGCAATTTACTGATTCGTGCTGCCCGTTCGAGAAGCTTGTCGACATAAAAAAGGAGGCAACTGTCAACACTGTCAATCGTCTGCCGATGCCCGGGTAGAATTTGTTTATCGCGTAAAGTCACCAGTTTAACCAGGCTTTCGCAGTAAGCGGCATAGTTGCAAAAGCGTTCTCCAGTGAGTAAATCAACATCAAATAGTGGGGTTTGGAAAATGCCCTGGAGCATAACATCACCAGTAATAGCCCAGTCTGTACCGATCAACACCATGTCACTTTGGGAATGACCAGGACAAGGAAGAGTGGTCAAACCAAGCTGTGCGGGGAGGGATTTTTCAATAATCTGAAAATTTTCCGGCAAAGGAGGGAAAACCGTACCATCTTCCATATTAACTCGAAACCGCTCCAGAAAAGCGGCTTCAAAGCCAATCTGTAGCATCAGATCGTACATCAACTCCAGCCGTTCTGCGTGCCGGATAATTTTTAAATGATCGCGAAAAGGCAGATAGATTGTGGCAGTGGTTTCACGTTCCAGCCAGCGCACCAACCCATAGTGATCGATATGACAATGGGTAATAATGACATGTTTGAGACGTTCAAGATCCACATTCTTCTGCAGATACCGCTTGGCTTCTTCGGTTGGAGGACCCGTGTCAAAGAGGATCAGTTCGCCAGCAATTTCGGCACTGTAGCAGTGAACTGGACCGACAGCATATTCGGTATTTATGGTGTGTTGAATTGGGGTCATAAAAAGTTATTATCCAAAATAAAATCCTGAAATCCACATATAAAATAAATGCAGTGGTAGTTCCCGAACGCCAATTTAAGGAAGTTTCCAGCAAAAACGGGACAGCCCCCGATAGGTCTGGAGACGGTCCCAAGTTTACTACAAAGCCCCCTCTTTCTCCCTCGGGGGAGAAAGATTGATTACAAGGTCAGTGCTAATCCAGTTAGAAAATATACTTTTCCGTTTCACTGGCAGCAGCAGCCAGAGTCCGTTTTGCTTGCAGCAATCCAGTGGCATCATACTTAGTAAAGCGCCGAACTCCAGAAAGAATCATGGTCAATGTGTCCCCCTCTTCCACAAAGTAAGCGCCCTTACGAGCGGCACTGGAAGCGACCTCATTTGCATTAAAGGTAAAGACTTTAACTGCCGCTTTTAATTGTTCCTGCTTGGCTTCACTCAGTGTCCCGATGATTTTTTCTGCTCGTAGAACTGAACTTTCAATGGCAAAGATCTGGATAGCGAGATCCGCAGCTGCCATCAGAATCTCTTGTTCGTTCGCAAGTTCCTCCATATACTTCTGGACACCGGCACCAGAGAGGATCAGGAACAGAGTTTTCAGATTCTGTATGGTAGTTTTTTCAGCGATAAAGGGAATTGACTCATCAACTTCTTCGAACGAGGGGGTCATCAACGCTTCAAATGCCTTCATCGACTCCGCCTGTAACGGCAACTCCCCTTTCATCGCCCGCTTAAGAATCATCCCCGAAGTCAACAACCGGTTGATTTCGTTGGTACCTTCAAAGATCCGATTGATTCGCTCATCACGATAGTAACGCTCTGCCGGATATTCACTGCAGAATCCATAACCACCATGGATCTGCACCACTTCATCGACCGTTTTTGCCAGAACTTCACTACAGAAAACCTTAGAAATACCACACTCTGGAGCGTATTCCTCAATCCCTTTCAGGTATTGGACATAGTAATCATCAACACCCTTGTCGATCGTTGCGAGCTTATCGTCGAGCAAGCCGGCCAACCGATAAACCAATGATTCGGAGGCGTAAATGGCGGCAGTCAAATCAGCAATTTTTTCCTGAATTGCGCCGAAGGAAGAAATCTGACGTTTGAACTGCTTGCGTTCATTGGCATAGCGGAGTCCTTCTTCCAGTGCCATTTTTGAAGCACCCATCACTCCAGCTCCAAGTTTAAAGCGTCCGATATTCAGAGAATTAAAAGCAATTTTATGCCCTTTACCGATTTCACCCAGAACATTTTCAACTGGAACTTTGCAATTATCAAGGATAATCTGGGTGGTGGAACTCCCCTTAATCCCCATCTTTTTTTCTTCATTGCCAACAACCAACCCAGCAAAACTCTTCTCTACCAGAAAGGCGGTAAAATGTTGTTTATCAACTTTGGCAAAAATAGTGAACAGTTTGGCAAAGCTACCGTTGGTGATGTATTGCTTGGTGCCGTTGAGAATGTAATATTTACCATCTTCAGAGAGGGTCGCGCTGGACTGTGCACCCAGAGCATCACTTCCCGACCCCGGTTCGGTCAGGCAATAAGCGGAACACCACTCACCAGAAATAATTTTCCCCAGATATTTTTCTTTTTGCTCCGGGGTTCCATAATAGATCAAGGGGAGGGTACCGATTCCGGTATGTGCTGCGAAAGCAACAGAAAAGGAACCGCTGGTCGCGATTTTTTCTCCAACCAGCATACTGCTGGCCTTATCAAGTTCCAATCCCCCTTCTTCTTCCGGGGCATCCATCATCAACAGCCCTAACTCCCCACATTTGCGCATCCCTTCGACTACATAGTCGAAGTTCTGCGCTTCGATCTCATCAAGGTGAGGCATGATCTCATTTTCAACGAATTGCTCAGTTGTCTCGGCCATCGCCCGCTGTTCGTCGGTAAAATCCTCCGGCGTAAAAATGTCCTGACAATTGCTCTCAGCGATTAGAAATTCGCCACCCTTCATAATTTTTCCAGCCATAATGTTCACCTCGTCTAATATCGATAAATTGCATTCTGATTCGTAGGGGCGCGGCAAGCAGCGCCCCTACGAGTTACATTTTCTCAAAAATACCTGCAGCACCCATTCCCCCACCAATACACATGGAAACCATGCCGTAACGTAGTTCACGGCGTTGCATCTCGTGCAGCAGAGTTGCTGTCAATTTCGCTCCGGTACAACCGAGCGGATGTCCGAGAGCGATAGCACCACCGTTGACATTGATGATATCGGTATTTAATCCCAGTTCTTTGATCACCGCTAAGGACTGCGCAGCAAAAGCTTCGTTCAACTCGATCAGATCAAGATCGTTCTGTTTCAGTCCCGCCAGTTTCAGAGCTGCTGGAATAGCTTCCATCGGCCCGATGCCCATAATTTCTGGTGGCACTCCCTTAACCGCAAAAGCGACAAAACGAGCCAAAGGTTCACCACCAATTTCTTTGAGAAACTCTTCCGAAACAACCAAAGCTGCTGCTGCGCCATCGGTCATCTGTGATGAAGTTCCAGCAGTCACTGATCCACCTTGCTTAAAAGCGGGCTTGAGCTTGGCCAAACCTTCAACTGTCGTATCAGCACGCACACCATCATCGATCAAAACCATTTCAGTAGTTTTTTGAACTTTCCCTTTAACAATAGCGGTTTTTTCAACTTCAACCGGGATGATTTCATCAGCGAACCGTCCCGCTGCGATTGCCGCCGCCGCCTTCTTATGGCTTCCAACGGCAAAAACATCCTGATCCTGACGGCTGACCTGATATTTGTCGGCGACCAGTTCTGCGGTAATCCCCATAGAAGCAAAGGACTCGGGCCATTCAGCAACTAAGCCAGGATTAGCACTGTACTTATTTCCACCCATGGGAACCGTGGTCATTGATTCGGTTCCCCCCGCAATAATACAGTCGGCAAACCCAGCTATAATCCGCTCAGCTGCTAAGGCAATACTCTGCAACCCGGAGGAACAGAAACGATTCACTGTCATAGCCGGAACCTGATAAGGAACCCCTGCTTTCAATGCTGCGATACGGGCGACATTCATCCCCTGCTCTCCCTCAGGGAACGCGCATCCCAGCAGAATATCATCAATCCTCATCGGATCAATTTTGGTACGCTCGATCAGTCCGGCAAGAGCAGCTGCAGCTAGATCATCGGGGCGCATATCTTTAAATTTGCCTTTTTTAGCCCGGCAACCAGGGGTGCGGTAAGCGGCAAGTATATAAGTTGTTTTCATTATTTATTCTCCTTATTTTTGTAGGGGCGATCCTGGTGATCGCCCAGAATCGCCCGGGCGAATACAAGATTCGCCCCTACAAATATTTATTTTAATTCCGCAACGGTTTCCCTTTTTTCAGCATGTGCTGAACCCGCTCAGCGGTTTTTTTATTGCCACATAATTTCAAAAAAGCCTGCCGTTCCAGCTGGAGCAGGTAATCTTCCGAAATCGGGGTTCCCGGAAGAACATCTCCGCCGGTAATGACATCGGCAATGATTCCACCCATTTCAGCTTCGTACTCGGTGACGAAACCACCCATCTTCATGTTCCAAAGCTGGCTTTTGATGCTGGCAGCAATGCTACGACCCGGTGCCGAGATATTTTCCGCTGGCCTTTGAGGGCGATAATTTGTTGCCAGCGCCAGAACTTTTTGTTTAGCATCAGAAATCAGGCGATCAATATCCATGCTGATACTGTCGCCATTGCGCATATAGCCCATTCCGGTCAGTTCAGCTGCCCCCATGGAGACTTTTGCCATCCCGATCTGCTGGAAGTTCTTAAAAATAAACGGAGTGACATCGGTATCAAACTGGCTGGACAGTTCAACAGCGCGCAGACACATCTCTTTGGTGCCGCCACCCGCCGGAATTAATCCAACTCCGATCTCTACCAGACCCATATAGGTTTCTGCATAAGCGTTCAGCGCATCGGCATGGAGGGAAAATTCACAGCCACCGCCCAGAGACATTCCAAAGGGTGCTGCAACAACCGGAACCTTAGCATATTTCACCGCCATAGTTGCTTTCTGGAAAGCACGTACGCTCAGGTCGATATCCTCGTAAGCTCCTTCAGCTAAGGCGACGGCCAACAACATCAAATTAGCACCAACAGAAAAGTTTGCCCCTTGGTTGCCAATCACCAGCCCGAGACCTTCTTCTTCCGCACGTTTTATCGCTTTATGGGTCATCGAAAGAATATCGGCACTGATGGAATTCATTTTAGAGTGGAATTCTAAACCGAAAACCCCATCGCCCAGATCAATCAGTGAGCAGTTAGACGTTTTTTCCACAACTCCAGCGGCTTTTTTGAGAATCTGTAAATTAATCTGACCTTCTTTGCGCGGCACAGGCCGGTAGGTTTTTTCCACAAGATCGTAATATTCCTGCTGCCCGGCATCATTGTAACGGTAGAAAGATTCTACCGCCTTCAGGCTTTCGGGAACGGCAACACCGTCTTTTTCTGCCCGCTTAACAAAACTCTGCACGCCAATCGCATCAAGCATCTCGAAGGGGCCGATTTCCCAGTTGAAACCCCACCTCATCCCATTATCGATATTGACAATATCATCAGCAATTTCGGGAACACGATTGACGGTATAAATCAATGTGTCACGTAATGAGCGCCAGGCGAATTTGGCTCCTTTGTCCTGACCATTGACTACCATTTTGACTTTTTGTGCCGGATCATCAACCATTTTGACCGCAACCACTGACGCAAACTTTGGTTTTTCGGCAGGTTTGAATTCGCCACTGTTGTAATCGTAGTAATAAATTTGACGTTTTCCGTCAATTTGCTCCTTTTTGTAAAAACCCTTTTTGCTTTTATTGCCATGGAGCCCTTTTTCAACCATTTTCTCCATAAATTCCGGAACCTTGAACGTCTCTCGTCCTTCATCTTCAGGCAGCAATTCATAGGTGTTTTTGCAGATATGCACCAGGGTATCGATGCCAACCAGATCACTGGTTCGGAAGGCGGCTGATCTTGGTCTGGCGGTGGCTGGTCCGGCAACACTATCAACCTCTTCAACCGTCATCTCCAGATCAAGCATGTGTTTCACTCCATTGAAGATAGAGAAAACCCCAATCCGGTTGGCGATAAAGTTGGGAGTGTCTTTCGCGTAAACGATCCCTTTCCCCAGACGGCGGCTGATAAAATCGGCCAGACCCGACACAATTTCAGGGTCAGTAGATTGACTGGGAACAATTTCCAGTAAGCGCATATAGCGTGGCGGGTTGAAAAAGTGTGTCGCCAAAAAGTTTTTACGTATTTCTGCTGGCAGCATTTCGGCCATTTCATTGACAGACAAACCGCTGGTATTGGTCGATAAGATTGCTCCTTCAGCCAGATTTGGTACCACTTTGGTCAAGAGGTCTTTCTTGATCGGCATATGCTCGATGACGACTTCAATCACCCAGTCACAATCCTTCAGCCTTACCAGATCATCGTCAAAATTGCCGATATCGATCTGTTCCGCATACTGCTTCAGGTAGAACGGAGCTGGCTTCATTTTCAGCAGACCATTCAACCCGGCACTGGCAATCCGATTTCTCACCTGGGGATGTTCCAGTTTTAAGCCTTGCTTTTTTTCTGCGCTAGTCAGTTCACGCGGGATGATATCGAGCAATAAAACTTCCAGACCAGCATTGGCGAGATGGGCAGCGATTGTCGCCCCCATAACTCCAGCACCAAGTACGGCAACACGATTAATCTGCCTCATTTGTTCCTCCATTTTCCGATTGTGGCCGAATGCTCTGGCCGTTGCCATTGTGCAGATAAAGTTGTTCTATCTTTTCTTTGTACATGTCGTAAATAACCTTGCGCTTCAGTTTCATTGTGGGAGTTAATTCCCCCCCTTCAGTGGAAAACTCACGTGGGAGAACCACAAATTTTTTGATTGTCTGGTAGGGTGGAAGGTTCTGGTTAAATTGTTCGATTCGCTCCGCAAATAGTTGTTGTACCAGATGATTAGCAACCAGATCATCGACCCCTAAATAGTCGATCTGGTGGCTATGACCGAATTCAATCACTCTTTCCATGTTTGGTGTCAACAGGGCGATCAGGAAGGGTTTTCTGTCGCCGTGGATATAAGCCTGGGAGATATATTTATCCAGCTTGAGTGAATTTTCCAACGGCTGCGGGGCAATATTTTTACCTCCGGCAGTGACGATAATTTCTTTTTTCCGATCGATGATATAAACGTAACCCTCTTCATCAATCCGGGCAATATCGCCAGATTTAAACCAACCATCCACAAAAGCTGCAGCGGTAGCCTCTTCATCGCGATAATAACCACGCATAACCGCTGATCCCTTGATTAGCAACTCACCATCTTCGGCCAGCTTGAATTCTGTATCACCCAGAGCTTTTCCCACCGAACCAAAGCGATTTTCATCCAAACTGTTCAAGGCGACAGCCGGACTGGTTTCGGTTAAACCATAACCTTCAAAAACCGGAATACCAATGATCCACATGAATTCATTGATGGTTTTGTCCAGCGGTGCGCCACCACAGATAAACATTTTCAGATTTCCACCGAAGCGCTTGCGAATTTTACGGAAGACCAGCTTGTCGTAAATTTTGTATTTAAGTCCAAGCAGCCCGGTTGGCTGATGCAGAGTGTACTTTTTATGAATATACTCGCGACCTACTTCGATAGCCTGGTGGAACATCTGCCGCTTCAGTGGGCTCAACAGGTGGATACTTTCGTAGATGCGCGAATAGATTTTTTCGAACAACCGCGGCACACTGATCATCGCTGTCGGTTTAACCTCAACAATATTTTCGACAACCTTGTTGACGTCCTCGGCAAAGGCGATATGTCCGCCGCCCATCAAAACTGAATGGTATCCTGCAGTACGCTCCAGAACATGACTCAAGGGGAGAAAGCTCAAAAATGTCCCGGACATCTTGTCTTCACCCGCAAGTTGAATGCCATCCCAGGCATTAATCACCATATTGTGCTGGGTCAGCATAACCCCTTTAGGCTGTCCTGTGGTTCCTGAAGTGTAAATTACAGTGATCAGATCCTCGGGACTAATAGAGGTAATCTGTTTCTCGATCTGCTGTTTCTCATCGTCCTTGATTGGATAAGAGACTTCCGAAAGCTGGTAGAGGGTATAAACCGGCAGGTGCCGTTCACCAAGAAAACGCTCAAAAGAGACGACCAGTTCAACCTGGGGGATTTGCTCACGAACTGCAAGCAGTTTTTCATATTGGAGCCGATCAGAAACAAATACAATCTTTACGGCACTGTGATTGATAACATAAGCCGCCTGAACCCCGGTGTTGGTTGCGTAAATAGGGACGCTGATGCCTAACGCTGATTGAATTCCCAGATCGGCAATAACCCAGCCAGCGCGGTTTTCAGAAAAAATTGCCACTTTATCGCCCGGCTGCATTCCCGCCTTGCGTAAACCACGTGCCGTCATCAGAACTCGGGTATAGAGCTGCTGATAGCTCAGAGTCAAGTAGCCCCCTCCTCTTTTAAAGCTGATGGCGGGCCGATCTGAATATTTATCCGCATTGGTCAGTAACATTTGTGGAATTGAGCGATATGGAAGGTTTGCAGTCTCAGTTTTTTTCATCATGACAGCTCTGGCTATGGTTTGAGTTTCACGTTTACGTAAGACTAAGAATAACCACATTTCCATACTAGCGATGGAATGGCAGATAAAATTTTGTTTCCTGCCTTATCTATTATTCTACTTACTTTTACGTTCAGGTCAACCAAAACTAAAACATATTTCTATTTTTGGAGATATTTTTAGCAGAGGCAGTCAAAAAGGTCTCTTGTTGACGATCTGTAGTCTGTTTTATAGAGGGATTGAAAACGACATCTCTCCCATCAGGGAATGTCACCCTTTCTGAAAGGCTGGATAAATCCCAGGAGACTCTGGATATTTCATATAGTGGCACAGCCCACAAGAAAATTGTCGAGCAAATGGCTCTGGGTTAGCTGAGCCCTGTTGTTGTTGCAAAAATAGGCAGTTGCTTGAGGGATTTGGGAACTGCCAGGTTGG
>JAKIUD010000047.1 GCA_021647765.1 Desulfuromusa sp.
GCAGGAAATTGAATTGCTTGAGGCGCAGGAAAAGAAACTGAAAAAAGCGGCGTAACACCCCATGCCACCAGCGCCGGCAAGTGGTGTAGTGCGTCCAAAATTTAAGATTTCACGCAGCTAAAGTCACTGGATCTCAAGTAGGAAGTGTTATCAAGATAATTAACGATAATGATTCCTTAAATATCCCGGCCAGCTGCGAAAAAATGGCTTTTCGTTCTGCCACTAATTAAACGAATAAGTCTATCTTCAATCCTTACAGAAGGAAAAGATTTATTTATTTGGTCAAGAATAGAATACAATTTATCCACATGTTTATCACAAAAGGAATAATTGTATACATCCCATGGGGTCTCTCTTTTTCTATTTATTATGTTTAATTTAATACCAGGCAAGGTTTCTGCCCTAGTGAGGCAATTCCAAAAACTGCAAAGGCGAATTTCATATAAAAACTCAACTGTTTTGATTATGTCTATAATTGTTGATTCCTGTTGGAAGGTCATGCAGCCATTTGTAGAGCCATTTATACCTATGCTTTTAAAAAAATTAAACATAGTTTTAGATTCATTTACATCAACTTTTTTATTATATTTTTCCAATGTTGAATCACTGCCTGATTCTAAACCAATGTATGTGCTTATCATGCCGATAGATTTCAACCTACTTATCAGTGAAATATCATTTGATTCATTAAGATTAAAACTGTTAGCTCGTATAAATACATCAAAAGGAATCTTCAGGTTTCTTCTTTCAATTTCACCACAAAAAGTTTCAATCCATTGTCTATTTTTGCTATCTCTGGTAATGAACGTCGCATCGTAAAACCTCAAAAAAGAACGATTTTTATATATTATCTGATGTAGCAGTTCCATCTCATCAACTACATTTGCTGGAGATCTACGTCTTATTATCATAGGATATTCATTTGAAAGAAATCTATTACCATTGCAAAATGAACATGGGAAAGGGCATCCACGTTGAGCTAATATACCAATCTCAATAGATTTTCCTTTCTTGATTGCTTTTTTTGATATTGTTCGATTAGCAAAAGGAAGGGCATCTAAATTTTCAATAGGTTTTCGATTATCATTTCTGATAAAAATATTTTTTCTCTTATCAATATATGAAATTCCATGAACACTACATCCATTGCTATTATTGTTATCTAGATATTTTAACAAATCTACAAATGTGTCTTCTGATTCTCCCCTGATCACAAAATCAATATAATGTCCATAAAAACCTAATATTTTTTTGTCTTGATAAGAAACATGTTCTCCGCCTACAATAACAACTATATCTTTGTTTAAAAATTTAATTTCCCTGCATATATTTATAGCCGAAGGAAAGGTTGCAAAATTAATGCTAAAAGCTACTATTTGATAATTGCGAGTGACTATAAACTTCGCTATTTCGCAAGGAGATAAATCATCAACCCTAAGATCAAATATTTCAGCACTGTAACCGTGACTTTCTAAATTTGAAGCTATTGATCCTAAAGCAATATTCTCATGTCTTTCATAAAGCATTCTCATTTCAAAAACATCAGTCTTAGGATTTACTAAAGCGATTTTCATTTTTATCCTCCTAACGTTCTAAATCACCGGCTGGCCTTGGATTAACATGCCAACTTTATGCGTAGCAAGATATTGGAATAACCTCTGAAGTTCGCGCGTGTGAGCCAGTCGGGTGCATTTTTTTTGTTATGTGATTTTTGCTTTTAGAGGAAATCTTTTGGGATGTTTTATTATCTCTTCTGTTAAATCAACATCTATGTCAGGCCAGTAAAAATGCCCTAAAGAATGTTCTTCCACTGTAATGATAGATTTAACAGTTTGATTTTTGAACCACGGAAAATCTTCATA
This sequence comes from Desulfuromusa sp., assembly GCA_021647765.1. Lineage (GTDB taxonomy): Bacteria > Desulfobacterota > Desulfuromonadia > Desulfuromonadales > Geopsychrobacteraceae > Desulfuromusa. The sequence goes on from JAKIUD010000047.1 coordinate 1,863, forward strand.
TGACATAAATAATTCTTTATCATGAGCTAAGAGCCATATCCCATGTGTGGTAATATTTGTAACTTCAACGGCTAAAGTGTTTGTTCCATGCGCTAGTGAGCTCATTATAATGCTCCTCTACAAGTATCTCGATTCTTTTTAATTGTTTTCGAGAATAATGGTGATTTTGGGAAAGTTCAATTTCAGGTTCAAGCCAAAATTTTGCTTCTCCATCTTCAGACAAGACATGAACATGCATACGCTCTTCTTCTCTTGAGAAGAAGAAAAATCTAAATCCACGTTCTCTAAATACTGTAGGGCTCATCTAATATTCCCCAAATTATTATTCTACATTTCATTGGCGATCATCCTGCACTTTTGGCATAAATGCTAAAATAAGCGTTACAATCCAAGAAAAGATAAGGGTTAAAAATAGCATTAACACAACGCTCTTACCTCTACTTTTCGCTAGATTCGCATTGATAATAAACGGCAAAAAAAATCCAACGAAGACGATTAATACAATAAGGACTTCCGGTCCACCTAAACCAAACATAATTTCTCCTACAAGTTGATTATTTACTCTATCATACCAAAGATACATTCAAATATGCACTTCATTTTCCTTATTATCTCTTATCGAATAGTTACCATCATAAAATATTCGTCTATTTCATGAATCTTACAGGTTATTTCCACACATAACGTGAGAATAAGCAGCCACGAAGGGTGGTACCGTTATTCTCTGTCGCTATCATCTCTCCCACTGCTGAATCTTTGGTCTGCTTCATTCTTTTGTTAGAATATTTCACGTGCGGATCGATACTGTAACACAGATCCGCTTAACCGGAATCACTGACACGTTCTGACACATCCTGACCTCTTCTGAAACTTCTTGACACGTCCTGACACATCCTGATACAAGTAACCCATTATGACTCGAAAACAAGACAAAAAACGCAGATCTATTTCATCTGCTCAGAAACAACGCCATAAGAATAAGCTCGATCTTGCTGGAATCGAGCAGGGGGCGGTGGATTGTCGGGCGCGTGGCGACGGCGGCTCCGAGCAGATCCACGCCCCCATCCCTGCACCTACCGTTTTGTATGCTCCCCCGCAACCTTCCAAGGAACCCGCTGAAACTATTTCTGTTCCTGTGCTTCTGACTATTGATCAACTCGGGCAATGGCTCAACCTCTCCCGCTCAACCATTCATCGTCTCGATAAGGCTGGCAATCTCCCGGGTCGTATTCTTTTAGGTCGTCAAGTTCGTTATTCTCGTCCTGCTATATTATCCTGGCTTAAAGAGAGATTAACCCAATAGGCGGCTGCTGCATGCGCAGCATGAAGAGCAGGAGGGGGGGCAGCCCGGTACCTATTGGGGTATATCTCTCTCTTTTTTCTTTATCCTTTAAAATATTCCTCTGCTGTCCACTGAGCATTCTAACAGTTATTCTACGACATCGACTCATTGGAATCTATCTTAGAGCGTAGCTGATTGCAACATGTATTTGTTATTAATATATGGGTTGCATCACTTGGTTTTGTTGGATAATATGTTTAGTATGGAAAAACATACTATACGACAAAAGCGGATTCATCGAAAAGCTCCTGCTCCATTTAATCAGGATCCCCTTTGGCCAAGTGGTTATTTTGAAGTGCTTGAGGAGGCTGGGGTTCCGGAAAAGGCGCGTCCCTTTTTTGTCCATTGGGTACGCCGTTTTTTTAATTGCAATCCCGGAAAATCCAGACGGTCGATGGGTGCGGTTGAACTGCAGCGATTTCTTGCTGATCTGCGTAAAGACAAAGCAATGAAACAATGGCAGGTGCGGCAGGCTGAAACTGCATTGATTCTCTATTATGAACAATTTCGTGGGATCGCTTTGGGCGACCTTGCTGATGCAATGTGTCAACCGAATCTGAATTCTGCTGAGGTTCCTAATCAAACTCAGCCAGTTCCACAATCTCAGCAAGTTGATCCTGCGGGTTTGGTGCCTGAACTACAGCAACCCGATGCTCCTGAACGACGTGTCGATATGTCTGCTCTTGGTGATGCTGTCAAAAAAGCCCTCCGGGTGGAACATTATGCCTTGAAAACCGAGCAGAGCTACTGGCAGTGGACTCGTCGTTTTGTTGCGTATCACCATGGTCGTAAACCCAGCAATATGGATGCTCCGGAAATCCATGCTTTCTTAAGTCATCTGGCTTTAAATGAGGGGGTTGCAGCATCGACCCAGAATCAAGCTCTCAATGCCATCGTTTTTTTGTATAAAAAAGTTCTACAGAAAGATGTTGGAGATTTTAGCGATTTTCCGCGTGCCAGGATGGGAAAACGGTTGCCGGTGGTCTGTTCGCGTGAGGAGGTTCAACTTCTATTTCGTTATATTGACGGGGTTGAAGGGACAATCATTCGGTTGCTGTATGGTACCGGGATGCGCATAATGGAGTGCCTTCGACTGCGGGTGCAGGATGTCTCTTTTGGCCGTAACGAAATTACGGTACGTGGAGGCAAGGGTGACAAGGATCGCCGGGTTCCTTTCCCTGCTTTGTTGCGTGACGAGCTGCGTGCCCAGCTTGACTGGCGCAGGGAGCTGTTTGAACAGGACAAGGCGGAACAAAAGCACGAGGTGGAGTTGCCGGGAACGCTGGCGCGTAAATATCCAGCGGCTCCTTATGAATGGAAATGGCAGTATGTTTTTCCGGCAGCAAAGTTTTCGACTGATCCGCGTAGCGGGCGGATTCGCCGTCACCATCTGCATGAAGTTCGCATTCAGCGGGCAGTCAGGCGCGCTGCCACACAAGCAGAAATCACCACACGTATCACCCCCCACACGCTGCGCCACTGTTTTGCTACCCATCTACTTGAGGCGGGTCAGGATATCCGCACAGTGCAGGAATTGCTTGGTCATTCCGATGTGAAAACAACTATGATTTATACCCATGTGCTCAATAAAGGCCCCCTCGGGGTGGTCAGCCCACTTGATACTTTGTAGCCATAAGATTTTGCTCCATAGAAAATTGTTATTCCGGGATTGCTCTGGGCGGCAATAAAATTTATAGTCAAGCACATTTTGTCAGAACTCCTTGAAAGGGATTTACAAAAGAATGATTATTTTACCTGCTATTGATCTCAAAGAGGGTCGCTGTGTCCGGCTGGAGCAGGGGCTGATGGATAAAGATACCGTTTACAATGATGATCCGGCTGCTCAGGCCATAACCTGGCAGGAGCAGGGGGGAGAGTATCTCCATATTGTTGATCTGGATGGTGCTTTTGCTGGTGTGCCAAAAAATAAATCGGCGATTAAATCGATTGTTGACGCAATTGATATTCCTTCCGAACTGGGTGGTGGAATTCGTGATCTGGAAACGATTGAAGCGTATCTTGATTTAGGGATAAATCGAGTGATCCTTGGAACTGTTGCCAAAGAGAAACCCGATCTGGTCAAAGAGGCGTGTCGGCTATTTCCCGGGCAGATCGTTGTCGGGATCGATGCTAAAGATGGCTTGGTGGCGGTGCGAGGCTGGGCTGATGTGACCGAAAAAAAAGCCACCGAAATGGCAAAAGAGATGGAAGCTTTTGGTGTTGAAGCGATCATTTATACCGATATCGCTCGGGATGGCATGATGCAGGGACCGAATATCGAAGCGACCAAAGCTCTGGCGGAGTCAATCACGATTCCGGTGATCGCTTCGGGTGGTTTGTCGACTCTGGATGACATCCGCAGCCTGATTGAAATTGAGGCTTCTGGTGTTATCGGCGTGATCACCGGTCAGGCGATCTACTCCGGTGCGATTGATCTGCGAGAAGCTGTTGCGCTTACCAAGGGAGCGTAGCGGTGATCGCCTGGGCGAATACAAGATTCGCCCCTACGGTGTCTATGTTTATCGAATATTCGAAGGAAAACTAAATGTTGACTAAACGTATTATCCCTTGTCTCGATGTCAAAGATGGTCGGGTGGTTAAGGGGGTTAATTTTGTCGGTTTGCGCGACGCAGGAGATCCCGTTGAAGCGGCTGAGGCGTATAGCGATCAGGGGGCTGATGAACTGACGTTTCTTGATATCACTGCCAGCAGCGATAATCGCGGTATTATTCTCGATGTTGTTGCCAAGACTGCAGAGCGGGTCTTTATGCCGCTGACCGTCGGGGGCGGTGTTCGTGAGATTGCTGATATCCGTAATTTGCTCAATGCTGGAGCCGATAAAGTCTCGATTAATACCGCAGCAGTGCAGAATCCTGAATTTGTCCGCAAAGCGGCAGAGCGGTTCGGTAGCCAGTGTATTGTTGTGGCGATTGATGCTCGTAGAGTTCCATGCTCTCAGCCACGAGCATGGGAGGTTTACACCCATGGAGGACGTAAAGCGACTGGAATTGATGCCATAGCATGGGCAGAGCAGATGGAAAGATTAGGCTGTGGCGAGATTTTACTCACTTCAATGGATTGTGATGGCACCAAGGATGGTTATGATATCCCTCTAACCCGGACGGTGAGTGATGCGGTGGAGATTCCGGTGATTGCTTCCGGTGGGGTTGGAAATCTGGAGCATATCCGTGAAGGGTTGGTGGAAGGAGGAGCTAGCGCCGCCTTGGCGGCATCAATTTTCCATTTCAAGGAATATACGATCACCGAATGTAAAAAGTATCTGCGTGACCATGGGGTGCCTGCACGGATTTGATGTGGCTTTTTAGAATGGCGCTGGTTTAAACAGTTTTGCAGTAAACTTGGGACTGTCCCCAGCACCATCGGGGGCTGTCCCGAAGTTTACGATCCACGAAGAACCGCGGCGGTTCGCACCGCAAAAGCCTGGGACAGCCCCCATGCGGGGACAGTCCCGTTTTTGCTGGAAATTTTCTTAAGCCAGCGGGCACTATTCGGGACTTTTTTCTATTTGTCACTTCTCCATAAGGGGAGAAGGTAACCGAAGGTTGGATGAAAAGAAATTTAGAGCAGAGTGAAAGATTGGTATGAAACAGAAAAAAAATATTAAAGTAAATGCGGAGCACGATATTCTGGATGCAGTCTATCAGATCATTCAAGAGCGCAAACAACTGGGCGATGGCGAACAGTCGTATGTTAAATCGTTATTTGACAAGGGATTGGACAAGATTCTCAGCAAAATAGGTGAGGAAGCAACTGAAACTGCTGTTGCTGGCAAAGGGGGGGATCCCGATGAGGTTGTTTATGAGGTCGCCGATCTATTTTTCCATGTGTTGATCCTGTTAGGTTATTATGATCTGCCCCCGGAGAAAATATATGCTGAATTAAGTCGTCGGTTTGGTATGTCTGGAATTGAAGAAAAAGCAAGCCGGGATAAATAGATTAAATTACTTTTGTGGACTGTAGAATTTGGAAATTTATTGTTCCTTCACGTTTGTAAAAACTGTGGACTTTAGTCAAAGTTTTTCAAATCCTACTTGTTATCCCTTCTCCCTGCGGGAGAAGGTGCCCGAAAGGGCGGATGAGGGGGGATTGCAAACCGTGTTTCCCCTCACCCGACGCGCCACCCTCTCCCCGAGGGAGAGGGGATGATTCTTTTGAGTATAGATAATTTGAAATGGAGACTTATCTTATATGCTTACAATCAAAACTGATAATGTAACAGTAGAAATCGAACTGGACTCCCATTTTTATTTAAACCGGGGTGACGCTGAAGATGATAGCATTCGAGTTCCATGGAATGAACTGGATGAGTCTGCCGCCGCGAATCTTAAGCAGTTTGCTGAGATGGTCGAGGGGACGCTTGAAGCGATGACTCCCACGGAGTAAGCTGCTGATCCATCTTCTGGGGAGATGTAGAAATGGCGTTAGTTTACGGGGAGATAGAAGCAAAAACGGGACTGTCCCCGCATGGGGCTGTCCCAGGCTTTTGCGGTGAAAACTGCTGTGGTTCTTCGTGGATCGTAAACTTCGGGACAGCCCCCGATGGTGCTGGGGACAGTCCCAAGTTTACTGCAATACTACTTTAAGCTAGCGCCATTCGGGACACATAACGAGTACATGTTCCCCGAATGTTCAGAAAATAATGTAAAAAAGGCCGCCCTTTCGGGAGCGGCCTTTTTTATTTTCAGTCACGCTCAATGCGCTTATTTATTATGAGTAGCACGCATTTGTTTTGCCAGGTGCTTAATCTCACCCAAGTCCTGGGTCATCATGTTCCAGCCGTACCAGTAAGCGTAGTCTGGATTGACATGGAAGAATGCCTGGTAAGCGCGCATCCGATGTTTGAAGTACATCTGCAATAGAACTTGATCGATATAAGAAAATCCATCTAAGTTCTCATCCCAGTTGGCACCATTGGTATGCATCAGTGCCAGGATGAATGGATAATTGAAGGGGTAGCCTTCTGGCTTTTGGATGATCCCCTCTTTGTAGAGCGCAGCTACCGTTTTAATCGCCTCTGCCATCAGCCGATCAGCCTTGGTCAGGATGGCATCACCCATATCGAGCTGTTCTTTGGCGTATTTGTAAGAGTGACACTGGGTACAGGTGTCAAGCATTTCGTTGCGCAGTTTTTGCCATGATGCTTGATCCAGACGCGCCATATCAAGAGCTTTTACTGCATCAAAAATAGCTGTTGGTTCCCCTGTTTCAGGATTGAGAACCCCAAGCGCCTTGAGGATCGTTACCCGGTCGGCGGCAGCCTGAGGATCTTCGGGAAGTGGCAGACGGACACCGAGGAAGCCCCATGCAGTGTGGTTTTCGTGAGTTCCATCAGGCAGGTGACAGGTCTGACAGGTTGGCGCAGCAGCCCCTTCGGGTAAGTCGCCATCTTTTTTAGCAAAATAGCGAACGCCATGTTTGGAACTGGACCACATTTCCCACTGAGGATGGTCATAACCCATATGACAGGTTTGACAGGCTTTTGGATTTTGCGCTTCTTTTTTAGAAAATGCGTGACGGGTGTGGCACTCATCACAAGAGTTATTCTGGTAACGGTAGCCTTTGGCTTGTTGTTCAGCTTTCTCTTCCTCTGACCTGATACCCATATTATGACAGCCCCCGCATCCACGGCCACCTTCAATGAGCTCATCGGGGGCATAATGGGTTGCTGGAATGGCGTTTAAAACTTTCCAGCTCATGTTATGTTTGCCATGGGTGAAAGATTCAAACTGCTCTGCGTGGCATTCTGCACAGACTTGTTCACTGGGCAAAACAGCTTTCTTGTAGTCAGCGGCATTCTTGTGAGCATTACCGTGGCAGGCTTCGCAAGTGATACCCATGTCAGCATGTTTACTGGATTGCCAGTCTTTTACCTGACCAGGTGAAATTTTGCTGTGGCAGTCGATACAGATATCGCCCGCCATGACCGTTCCAACCAGGAACAATGTGCAAAAAGCACAGGTCAGGATGGTAAGAAACCTCTCTCTCATTTAGTGCCTCCCTTTGATTGTGACAGAAACCCTGAATATCGTTGACCATCAACTGTTTAGAGTTTCATCGATATGAAAAATCTCTAGAATTGTATCAAAATTTGGTGTTGTTTTTCTGCTCTAGATCAGAAAATGACAATTTTTTCTTATCTGTAGTGAGATGCAATTTGCAATGGAAACACCGTCGCACCGGGCGGAACATGAAACCGTTCATATGGAAGCAATTTCCACATTGGGGACATCTGACCAATGCCATCAGCGTTACTGCAACAATAAGAAGGAGAATCCAGACGACAAAGACAACTCCCACCGCCTGGTTGGGTTGTGGACAACGCAGAGCAATTAGCATAGCTGGTAGATAAACCATAATGATGATCCAGAAAAACCATCGCCGCCGCCGGATTTTTTGGAGACCAGGTTTTAGTTCCTCAGGGCTGATCTCATCTATTTCATCCACTTTAACCTCCTTAATACCCGCATAATATGTGACAATATCCCAAGATTACTTGGTTTGCGTGCGAAGGGCAACAGTTTACCTGCAGCGTTGAAGATTTAGGCTGTAATAAATCTATTTATTTTTTTGCATATTTCGCTTTTGGAGGTTCTGCTTCTGCAGCTCTTTTATCCGCATTAACATGCAGTGCACAGTGGAGGCAGCGACGGAAGGGGAGAAAGGTGGGGCCATGGGTATGGAAACATTCTCCACAGCGTGGACAGCGAACAATACAGGCAAAAACAACAGCAATGATAAGAAGAACAATCCAGGTGGAAAAAACAATTGTGACCCGGATTCTGTATTCAGGGGAATCAAGTGCCCACATCATTGCCGGTAGATAGGCGAGAATAACAATCCATAGAATCAGCCTCCGGAGACGGATTTTTTTTAAGGCGGGTCGGTATTCAACCGGATCTATCGGTGTCTTTTCTTCCATCTATATAAACTCATCAGGGGGAGGTTTTTTTGTGAAGGTGCGATATTACTGATTTTAGAGTAATAGATCAATGGTTCAGCGGTCGTGATCGGTTTAGTTTTTTCTTTAAAAACCTGTTCTGCCTTGTGCATAAATAAAATATTTACTGGAAGAAAAATATATACAATTTATATGTTTTTGAAATCTACCTTTTATTTCAGCTAGTTATACTGTTGTCCGCAGTTTGACTCCGATAAATTTCCCCACCAACTGTATGTCCTGTTTATACATGTGCCTATGTTGATGTCAGAGTTTGTTGTCTGCAGACAAACTATTTATCCTTTATTTTCAGCTAGTTATGGATTGTTTGTGGTTTTTATTTCAAACTTGGCACGGACACTGCTCTATATCAGGTCATTAGCGAAACAAAAAAGCAATTCAAACATAGAGATGGAGGACATCATGAAAAACACCTTACGCAATACTTTAATCGCCCTGTTTACTTTTTCTTCTTCTGCTTTTGCCGCAGGAACAACCAGTGCCAGTGGTGGTGGGTTACTTCTCTCTTTGTTCATCGGCTTCTTCGCTCTGATTATTGTCTGCCAACTGGTTCCAGCAACGATCATGTTGATCGGAGTCCTTAAGGGACTGTTCGGACGTGATAGCAAAGAAGTGACAACTCACTGAAACAAAACTAAAACGAATCAAACTATAAACTTAAACTTTTAAAAGGAGAACATCATGAAAGCAATCCTGTCCACACTGACCCTGAGCCTGCTCGCCGTACCTGCTTTTGCTGTTGATACAACTCAGACTTATAACAGTGGCATCCTGGTTCTCTTATTTGTCGGCTTCTGTGCTCTGTTGATCGTAGCTCAACTGGTTCCAGCAGTATTGACCCTGTTCGGCATGACCAAAGCTGCTGTTGAAGGATCACGCAAGACTGCTGCGGCAAAGAACTAAAAGAAACAGAATAAAAACAAAAGCGGGAGGGGCAGAGTTAAATTCTGTCCCCCCCGCTGCTATTTTGAGGGCAGCCGATTGGTTGCCTTTTTTTGTGTTTGAAGTGATTTACTGAACCGCTACAGTTTCATGACTCGTAAACTCTTGGGACAGCCCCTGATGGGTCTGGGGACAGTTCCGAGATTACTACAAAACTGCTTAAACAAGCGCCATCCGGGGTAACGGGTTTTTCAGCGTCCCAAAGAGACTGGCATACCTTCCGGGTAGGTGACTTGATAACCGTATTGAAGGTTTTGTGTTCCCTGTGGCGGAAGAGTCATATTCCAGATGAGCTGGCCATTTTCCTGCGTTGGTAGGGGTGGGGAAAACAACTCTTTCAAGACAATCTTCTCGTGTCCAGAGTGGGGATAGGAGTCTTCTACTTTGAGATCAACAGGAAAGTTTTTGTGATTGACTAGCTCGATGTTCCATTTCCAGATGTAGGTTCGTTTTTTTGCCAACAGCCCTTTTTCTCCAGCAACGTGATCAGTTTTGACATCAACAGTGATACTCGGATCACTCCCGAAACTCATGGTGACGTCCTGCTTTTCATGCAAGGAGAAATTGCGTTGGCCGACGTGGACACCATCCACTTGAATTGAAGCCATCCCGGTTGGCAGGGGAAGAAAATTCTCTCCCAGATCAAGAGTTGCCTCCAGAAAAACTTGTTCGGACAGCAATGGTCTGGTCAGATAGGTGAACGCGGCATTCCAGTGACCTTCCCTGATCTTGATACGGGACTCTTTTCCTGAGTCGATATTGACTCGCCCGAGATCGTAAATATCGAATAATTGTCCTTCAACCCTGGCTGGCATGGGAGCTGCGTCAACAGCTTCTGCTACTGCATCCATTGCCATTTTCTGGGGCATGGCCATCACTTTAAGATTTCTGCGCATCTTTAGGCTTTGCTCTTCACGTATTTCCCACGCTCTGATTTTCGGGGGTGTCAGGGTGAAAACCGGTTCGGCAGTGGCAATTTTTAAATTCACCCCGTTCCAGTCAATGCCGGTTTGCTGCATGATTTTTGCGCTCCAGGCCCACTGAATATTTTTCTGCTCAGGAAGGGCATTTAAGCTGTAACTTGATTGCCAGCCAGCACGATGGACGCGGTAAGAGTAAGTCAGTTCGAGGTTGGTTTGAGTCGTTTGAGCCAGCCTGACTTGAACCCGCCAGTTGCGCTGGTTATTACCGGTTTTTTGTTGTAGTTGATTGCGAGCCTCTTTAAGTTGTTTTGTCAGTTCGGTTTTTTTCTGCCGCAGTTGGGTGGTATCCTGGAGCAAAAGAGCGCTTTCATCGCGAATAATTTTCCCCATTTCTCGTGCATCGGCAAGGGTTTTTAGTGGCAGCTCCTGTTGGGTTTTCCAATAATTAAGTGCCAGAGTTCGTGATTGAATCTGGTCATCAAGCGCGGCAATTTCTCGCTCAAGTCGAGAAATCAATTCTTTAAGTTCCTTGAAATCAGAGGAATCTGGTAAGACTGACTCATATTCGATCCCGGTGATCTTCTGCTGCGGTGCTCCTTTAATTCCTAACTTTAAGGATTCCGGGATTGCCACATGTGGTAGCCGTAATGTTGCAGAGTCTATCCCTTGCAGTATAATCAGCCGTTCGGAAATGGTTGCTCCTGAAGGGTAGAGGATCACTTCTGTTGGTTGTGCGATAACGGTGGTTGTCAGCAGAGAAAAAATAAGCAGGGATGATAAGCATAGATATTTCATGGAGACCTCTTTTTTTATCTCAAGTAAAAAAATATGGTAATCTCGAAGGGTGATTCAGTCATGATTATAAAGACAATGGAGAAAATATGGAGAAAAAATTATTGTTGATCTGGTTCATTATGCTGCTGTGGCTGACTGGTTGTGCGGTTAATCCAGTCACCGGGAAGAACGAGCTGGCATTTATTTCGGAATCAGCAGAAATCAGTATTGGCACCAAGCAATATCTTTCCAGCCGGCAGATGCAGGGGGGAGATTATAAAACTTCTCCAGAGGTTGTTGCTTACGTGAAGCGGGTGGGGCAACGGCTGGCTGCTGTGAGTGATCGAAAACTTCCCTATGAATTTAATGTCATCAACGATTCCACTCCCAACGCCTGGGCTCTGCCCGGTGGTAAGATTGTAATCAATCGCGGTTTGCTGGTCGAGCTTGAAAGTGAGGCCGAACTTGCTGCTGTTCTCAGCCATGAAATTGTTCACGCTGCTGCTCGTCACGGTGCCAAAGGGATGGAGCGTGGGATGATGTTGCAGGGTGCGATCACTGCGGCAGGGATCGCATCACAAAACAGTGAATATTCTCAGTTGGCGATCGGCGGTGCCGGGATTGCAGTGCAGTTACTGACCCACAAATATAGTCGTGATGCTGAACGGGAAGCAGATCTGTACGGAATGACCTATATGTCCAGAGCCGGTTATGATCCGCACGCAGCGATAAAACTGCAACAAACCTTCGTCCGCCTATCTGAGGGGGGTAACTCAAACTGGCTCAGCGGGTTGTTTGCCAGCCATCCACCATCACAGGAACGGGTTGACGCGAATCGCATCACTGCCGCCAACCTGCCACAAGGGGGAGCGATTGGTCGTGAGCGTTACCAGAAAACTATTGCGCCATTATTGCGGGATCGGGACGCCTATGAGGCTTTTGATGAAGGTCGCAAGGCCTTACATGACGGCAATATCGGTCGTGCTCTCAGCCTGGCAAATAAAGCGCTAAAGATGCAACCACGGGAAGCGCTGTTTCATTCGCTGCGTGGTGACATTCGCTTGAAACAACAACGCTATCATGATGCTATCACCAATTATGATCGTGCTCTGCAGCATGATGATGCATACTTCCATTATTACCTGCAACGTGGATTGGCTCGGCTGAAATTAGGGAATACTGTTCAGGCTCAGGTCGATCTTAAAAAAAGTATCGCATTTCTCCCCACCGCACCTGCTATGAATGCTCTGGGTAATCTATCTCTTAGTGGGGGGGATGTTATTGCGGCAAAAAAATATTTTTCGGTAGCGGCAGGATCCAATTCCAATGCGGGTAAAGAGGCTAATCGCTCACTGATCCGACTTGACCTTCCAGACAATCCACACAAATATCTGCGACTGAGATTGGGGCGTGATCGCAGTCATTATCTGCTGGTACAAATTGAGAACCGAACCCGGCAAACAGTTGCTGGTGTCAGTTTTATCGTCCAATTCATAGATGCTCAGGGGAAAGTTCGAACTGTTCAATTGCAGCTGTCAGACCGCCTTGCCCCGCAGCAGTCAAAAACTTTAGCAACCGGTATCGGCCCGTTTGCTGATCTGAAAAATGTGCAGGGAAAGGTCGTCCGGGCGCGGGTGGTTGAATAAATATTAGTAAATTCAGTATAGGTGATGATGGGCAGGTGTCAGGAATAGCGCTCGTTTAAGGATAGATGGCAGCAAAACCGGAACTGTCCCCGCATGGGGGCTGTCCCAGGCTTTTGCGGTGCGGATCACCGCGGTTCTTCGTGGCTCGCAAACTCTTGGGACAGCCCCCGATGAACCTGGGGACAGTCCCGAGTTTACTACAAAGTCAGAATAGGAAGAAAAATGCAGGGATACGTTCAGGTTTATACCGGTGATGGTAAAGGAAAGACAACGGCAGCTCTGGGACTTGCTTTGCGAGCTGCCGGAGCGGGTCTTAAAGTCTATATTGCCCAGTTTGTAAAAGGGATGAAATACAGTGAACTTGACTCGATATCCAAGTTAGAGGATTTGATCACTTTGAAGCAGTATGGAAGAGATTGCTTTATCTACAAAGAGCCAGATGTTGAAGATATTAAGGCTGCGCGTGATGGTCTGAAAGAAGCCAGCACAATGATGTGCTCAGGTGAATATCAGCTGATCATTCTTGATGAAGCCAATATTGCCACCTATTACAATCTTTTCAGTGTGGATGATCTTCTCGATTTTATTCATGAAAAACCAGCCGGGGTTGAGCTGGTTATTACCGGCAGAAAGGCTGATCCCAGGGTTATAGAAGCGGCCGACCTAGTGACCGAAATGAAGGGGATAAAGCATTACTACCAGAATGGAGTAGAGGCAAGGGTTGGAATTGAAAAGTAATTTGTAACCCTTGCTTTCCCCCGGTTAAAGTGCCTTAGCAAGTCTCTTTTCGGTCAGTTTTCGTTCTTCTTCACAGTGATTCTGATCCCAGCCTAACTCGGTGGCCATGATCTCGATAGTTCTGGGAACTGCCTGTTTGGCGGCTTTGGTGTCCAGCAAGGCTAAAGGTGTTCGCCGAGCCAGAATATCGATTACCCGTTCCGCAAGTTCATAGCGTGCAGCATAAAGAATTTCTGCTTCCAGAACCGGGTGGTTTTCCACCAGTCGTGCGCCGTAACCTTCTTCTACCAGCTTGGCAACCTGGTCTGCCTGATCGCCGTAAGTCCGGTTTAAATAAGCAGCAATATCGGCGCTGAAGCCATATTTTTCGATCAGCTTCTGGTCGCCATCCTCATCATAGTTGGTGCTGCCAAGGATCGGTAATTGTTCGGTCTGGCAAGTTGGTTTTGGGGCGGCCAGTTGGAATAATTTTAAGGCATGATCGACAGTATCCAGTGCCATTTTTCGATAAGTCGTCCATTTCCCCCCAGCGATTGTCAACAGACCAGCGTTACTATCTTCAATAACATGATCACGAGCCAACTTAGCAGTGTCAGCTGCTTTTGGATCGGAAACCAGCGGTCGTAATCCTGACCAGGCAGCTTTAACATCAGATCGACTGACTTGCAGGTTGAAGTATCGGGTCACATGACGGAGTAAATAATTTATTTCTGGTTCAAGGGGTTGAGGGTGTTCAGTCACCTCGGCAGGTTCATCGGTGGTGCCAACCAGTGCATGTCCTTCCCAGGGGAGAACAAAGAGGACGCGGCCATCTTCAGTCTCGGGGATCATCAGCCCGGTATCGGGTGGAGCAAAGCGCTTATCCAGAATAATATGGATACCGGTGCTGGTCGTGATGATCTTTGAAACGTCTGGATTATCCATCATTCTGATCTGATCGACAAATGGTCCTGTGGCGTTAACAACCCCTCTGGCTTTCACCTCCCAAGTGTCACCGTTCAATGAATCAGTTAACTTGACCCCGGATATTTTTCCAGCATCTTTCAAAAAACCAGTTACAGCCACGTGATTGGCAATTGTGGCACCTTTTTGTTCTGCTGTCAGAGCCAGAGAGAGTGCCATGCGGGCATCGTGAAACTGACCGTCATAGTAGAGCACCGCTGCTTTAAGCCCTTCAGATTTCAATCCCGGGAAGCGCCGGAGGGCTTCTTTGCGACTCAGCAAACGGCTGTGGCCGATATTTTGTTTGCCGGAGAGGATGTCGTAAAATTTCAGACCGGCAAAAACATAGGGAACATCAAACCATTTATACAAAGGTGTAATGAAAGAGATGCGATTTGACAAGTGCCGGGCATTTTTGAGTAATAAGCCGCGTTCATGTAATCCGTCTTTGACCAGGTTATACTGCACCCGATCCAATGTTTTGACCGCCATCTCTAAGTAGCGAACTCCGCCATGAACCAGCTTGGTACTGCGACTGCTGGTTCCTTCGGAAAAATCATTTTTTTCAATTAAAGCAACTTTGAGACCGCGTGTTGCTGCATCAAGGGCAACTCCGCAACCAGTGGCACCCCCACCGATGATAATCAGATCAAAGAGACTACCATCTTTTAATTTTTCCAGGTTTTGTTGTCTTCCCATGTTGCCTCCTCCATCTCAGTGTTTGGCTGAGTGGATATAAATCGGGAGCCAAGGATTGTCCCCCTGGCTCCCTCTCGTGTTGACCTCTGTGATAAAGGTTTTGTGGCTATTTTACTTTACCTGCTCGCCAGGCTTTGATGAGGTCATCGTAATTGACAGTTTCACCTTGTGGTTTTTCGTTGGCCAATTTTGCTTTTGGTGAACCTGGTTGATTCAGCCAGTAGGCTTCATCGCGTTCTTTGTTCATGAGTGGTCCCTTGTCTCCCTGAGCCTTACTTCGCGCGATCCGGATCATGACCTTATCCTGCTCCCGAGCAAGATTATCCATCGCTGTGTCGACAGTGACTTCACCGGCAACGGCTTCACCGATATTCTGCCACCAGAGTTGCGCCAGTTTGGGATAGTCAGGAACATTGGTGCCGGTTGGAGTCCAGGCAACCCGTGCCGGGCTACGGTAGAATTCAACCAGCCCGCCTAGTTGTGGTGCTCGTTTGGTGAAAGACTCATCACGGATGTCGCTATCGCGGATGATGGTCAGACCCACGTGGCTCTTTTTCAGAGAAACTGTTTTGGACACAGCGAACTGGGCAAACAGCCAGGCGGCTTTGCGGCGCTCTACAGGCGTGCTTTTGAACAGGGTCCAGGAACCACAATCCTGATAACCGAGTTTCATCCCTTCTTCCCAGTATGGACCGTGTGGTGATGGAGCCATGCGCCATTTTGGTGTGCCGTCAGCATTAACCACCGGAGTCCCTTTTTCAATCATCGAAGCGGTAAAAGCGGTGTACCAGAAGATCTGCTGTGCGACATTTCCTTTAGCCAAACTTGGCAGAGACTGGTAGAAGTCCATTCCAAGTGCTCCTGGAGGAGCATACTTACGTAGCCATTCCATATATTTGCGCAGAGAATATTTAGCTGCTGGACCGTTGGTTGCTCCACCGCGACTGACGCTGGCACCTACCGGACGATCATTTTTATCGACACGGATTCCCCATTCATCAACGGGTTTACCATTTGGAATGCCCTTGTCACCAGCACCGGCCATTGACAGCCAGGCATCGGTAAAGCGCCACCCGAGATCAGGGGCTTTTTTCCCATAATCCATGTGACCATAGACGGCTTTTCCATCGATCTCCTTGACATGATCGCTGAAAAATTCGGCAATATCTTCATAGGCCGACCAGTTGACTGGCACTCCAAGTTCATAGCCATAAAGATCTTTGAATTGTTTTTTAAAATCGGCACGATTGAACCAGTCATAACGGAACCAATAGAGGTTAGCGAACTGCTGGTCAGGGAGTTGATAGAGTTTACCATCCGGCCCAGTGGTAAAGGACTTGCCGATAAAATCATCAATGTCGAGGGTTGGCAGGGTTACATCTTTGCCTTCACCGGCCATCCAGTCGGTCAGATTGACGACAAAATTATAACGCCAGTGGGTACCGATCAGGTCAGAATCGTTGATGTAGGCATCGTAGATATTCTTGCCTGACTGCCACTGGGTCTGCAGTTTCTCAATGACATCACCTTCCTGAATCAGGTCATGAACGACCTTGATACCGGTGATTTCCTCAAATGCTTTGGTTAATACTTTGGATTCATACTCATGGGTCGGGATGGTTTCGGAGACAACTTTGATCTTCATCCCTTTAAAAGGTTTGGCTGCATTGATGAACCATTCCATCTCTTTCATCTGTTCAGCTTTTGAGAGGGTTGAGGGCTGAAATTCGCTATCGACCCATTTCTTGGCTGCTGCCATATCTGCACCTGCTGATGTTGCAAAGATCATCAGTAGTGCAGCGGTGAGGCCAAGCAAGAGCCCCACACCTGGTTTAAACCTGCGGATTGCATTTGTCATCATCTCTCTCCTCCTTCATTAGGCCCCTTGTTGTTATACTCGGTTTCTCGAGTTTCTTTGTTGGAGCTAAGGCCTTAGGCACCGAACAAAGAGGGTTTTTCTATCCCCAGCGCATCAACACAATCATCCAGATCAATGCAATGATAAAAGATATCCAAAGGGTAAAATTTGTCAGCCCGAGCCAGGCGAGGTTGATAAAGGCACTGCTCAGCAAACCAATGAACAGGCGGTCACCGGGAGTGGTGGCGATTGGCAAAAAGCCTTTGCGTTCACTGCTGGGAGCCTTGGCCTGCCAGATCGTCATAGCAACCAGAAGGCAGGCAATGGTGATAAAGAAAATAGCTGTCGGCATGGTCCATGCCATCCACTCTAAGGTCATAATTTTACCCCGTTAAACCCGACCGAGGGCAAAGCCCTTGGCCAGATGGTTGCGGACAAACCAGATTACCAGAGCTCCCGGCACAATGGTCAGAATCCCGGCTGCTGCCAGCAAACCCCAGTCAAGCCCAGAGGCGCTGACCGTTCGGGTCATAATGGCGGCTATCGGTTTGGCTGCTGTGGTTGTCAAGGTTCTGGCGAAGAGCAGTTCAACCCAGGAAAACATGAATAAGAAAAATGCGGTTACGCCAATACCTGTGCGGATCAGCGGCACAAAAATAGTCAGAAAAAAACGCGGGAAACTATAGCCGTCGATATAGGCCATCTCGTCGATTTCGCGCGGTATCCCCGACATAAAGCCCTCCAGAACCCAGACCGCCAGCGGGACGTTAAACAGGCAGTGGGCGAGCGCCACTGCAAAGTATGTATCGATCAGACCAAAGGTTGAGTAAAGTTGGAAAAATGGTAGTAAAAAGACTGCTGGAGGTGCCATGCGATTGGTCAGCAGCCAGAAAAACAGGTGTTTGTCGCCGAGAAAGCTGTAGCGTGAAAATGCGTAGGCGGCAGGAAGTGCGGTTAATAGCGAAATGGCAACATTCATACTGACATAGTAAAAGCTGTTCAAATAGCCTGAGTACCAGGACTGGTCAGTGAAGATTTTTATGTAATTGGCCAAGGTTGGACTTTTAGGATAAAAGGAAAATACGCTGAGAATCTCTGCATTGGTTCGCAGCGACATGTTCAGCATCCAGTAAATCGGTAGCATCAGCAAAATAAAATAGATGATCAGACCAATGGTTCTCTTCTGGAATTTCATGATTTATCTCCTGTTCCAATCTTCAGTAGTACCTGATAGAACAGCCAACAGAACAACAGGGCAATCAGAAAATAGATGATTGAAAAAGCGGCTGCAGGACCCAGATCAAACTGACCAACTGCCAGTTTGACAAGGTAAATCGACAAGAATGTTGTCGAGTTGCCGGGTCCACCACCGGTTAAAACAAAAGGTTCAGCATAGATCAGGAAACTGTCCATGAAGCGGAGCAGGACGGCAATCGTCAAGACTCCACGCAACTTAGGAAGCTGAATGTAACGAAAAATAGCCCAGCCTGAAGCACCGTCGATGCGAGCGGCCTGGAAATAGGCTTCCTGAATAGCCTGCAAACCGGCATAGGCCAACAACACCACCAACGGTGTCCAGTGCCAGACCTCCATCATCATAACCGTTATCCAGGCATCTAATCCGGAGGCCGTATGGTCAAAGGGGATACCAAAACCGTTGATGGCCGCACCTAAAAGACCGATGTCCGGGCGCATGAAGATAATCCAGATGGTGCCAATGACATTCCATGGAATCAGCAGTGGCAGTGCAACCAGAACCAAACTGAGTGATGCTCCCCAACCCTTTTTGGGCATCATCAAAGCAATCAAGATGCCGAGAGGGATCTCGATTAACAAGACCAGAGAAGAAAACATCAACTGGCGCTTGAGTGCAGCGTGCAGTCGTGGATCGGTCAGTGCATCCTTGTACCATTCAAGGCCGACAAAAACGCGTTGATTGGGACCAAAGATATCCTGAAGTGAGTAATTGACCACAGTCATCAAGGGGATGATTGCGGAGATAGCCACGACCAGAAAGACTGGAATGACCATGAACCAGGCTTTGTTATCTTCCCATTTATTCATTCTGTCAGCTCCAGGGTGTCAGGCGATTTTTCCATGCCAGTTTCAACTAAGTCACCGTCAGCATAAATTCTGATCCACTCAGGTGGAAATTCCAAAAAGCCTTCGTCAAATGTTATCTCGCGATTTTCCTCAACCTTCACTTTAAGGGTGTGGTCAGCTAAGTTAACCGTGACAATTTTGCTGGTTCCCATATCCTCAACTTCACTGATTGTCACAGGAAGGGTGTCATTTTCTTGTTTTTTACGCAATTTAAGAAATTCAGGACGGATACCCAACTCAAAGTCCCCTTTCAGGTTTTTACTGCTGGCACCGACGTGAATTTTTAAGTTTGCAATCCGAGCGTTGCCATTATCCATTTGACAAGGGATAAAATTCATACCAGGGCTGCCGATAAAGTAGCCGACAAAGGTATGTTGCGGAGACTCAAACAGCTCTTGAGGAGATCCGATCTGCAGAACCTGACCTTCGTTCATGACAACGACCTGGTCAGCAAAAGTCAGTGCTTCCAGTTGGTCGTGAGTGACATAAACCATGGTCAGTTTAAACCGGGTATGAATCTGTTTGAGTTTGCGGCGGAGCATCAATTTAAGGTGCGGGTCAATAACGGTGAGCGGTTCGTCAAACAGAATTGCTGCAACATCACTTCTTACCAGCCCCCGCCCGAGGGAAATTTTTTGTTTAGCATCTGCACTCAGGTTTGCAGCACGTTTATGCAGGACATTATCCAGTTCCAGCATTTCGGAAACTTCTTTAACCCGTTCCTGAATCTCAGCAGCGGGGACGTTGCGGTTTCGTAATGGAAATGCCAGGTTGTCAAAAACCGTCATCGTGTCATAGATAACAGGAAACTGAAAAACCTGTGCAATATTACGTTCTTGAGGAAGTAGTGCACTGACATCTTTGCCATCAAAGAGCACCTTTCCTTCCGATGGCTTCACCAGCCCGGAAATAATATTCAATAAGGTTGTTTTGCCACACCCTGATGGCCCAAGCAGAGCATAAGCGTGACCATCTTCCCAGATATGATCCATTTTGCGCAGGGCATAATCTGCATCGCTGCGAGGGTTGGCAATGTATGAATGGGCTATATTGTTGAGTTCTATACGAGCCATTATTACTACCTTTAAGTCAGTTCTGCTGAATCATGTTCTGGAGATACAACCCGATGACCGTCAAGATCAAAAACATAGAGTTGGGTCGGATCTATGTAAGCGTAAATCTGTTTCCCCATTTGGTAGGCGTGGATTCCTTGCTGCTGGACGGTCCAGTTATGACCATTATGGATGATGTGGATATAGGTTTCTGAGCCACTGATCTCAGCTAGATCAATAGTTGTTTGAAACTCAATATCCTCAGGCGATGTTCGCTGTAGATGAAGATGGTTGGGACGCATGCCAAATTGATAGCTGCCAGGGGCTAACTCTTGCAGATGGTGTTGCAGGGGAGCTGGTTTTGTGTCCCCTAACCGGAGCGTGCCAGAATCAATGCGACCGTTCACAAAGTTCATGGCTGGATCGCTGAATGCTTGAGCGATTCTGGTTGATTGGGGGGACTGATAGACATCGATCGTTGAGCCAAATTGTTCCAAATGTCCTTCGTAGAGAACTGCCGTATTGCCACCCAGCGTCAGTGCTTCAAGGGGTTCAGTGGTCGCATAGACGACAATCGATTGGCGGCGTTTGAAAATATCTCGCATTTCAATGCGCAATTCTTCACGGAGTTTGTAATCAAGGTTAACCAGCGGCTCGTCAAGGAGTAAAAGTTCCGTATCTTTTACCAGTGCCCGGGCAATAGCCGTCCGCTGCTGTTGTCCTCCTGAAAGTTCATTTGGGAATCGATCAAGGAGAGCATCAATACGCAGAACTTCAGCAACTTCTCGTACCCTGTGGTCGATCTCTTTTTCGGCAACTTTGGCCAAGCGTAAAGGGGAGGCAATATTCTTATAAACGGTCATTGATGGGTAATTGATAAATTGCTGATAGACCATCGCCACATCCCGTTTGCGTACCGAGATACCGGTTAGATCTTTGCCATTCATCAAAATTCGCCCCTTGGTTGGTCGGTCGAGCCCCGCCATCAGCCGCATGAGACTGGTTTTTCCGGACAGAGTGTGTCCCAGTAGAATATTAAAAGTCCCTGGCTCAAACTGCAGTGAAATGTCTTGAATATGACAATCCTTTCCGACCAGTTTTGTGACGTTTTCAATGACCATTGCCATGAAGCAATTTCCTTGTCTAGATAGCCTCCGTTGGGTAGGCTATTTTGAGACTGTCAGCCTCCGCTGTAAATAAGGAGACCTTTGTTTCAGCCAGAATCTCCGCGATATGTGCAGGTGGTGGTTGATCAGTAAACAGAGCATCGACCTGAGTTATGTTGCCAAGACGAACCATCGCGCAGCGCTCAAATTTACTGTGATCAGCTGCCAGAAAAATTTGTCGAGAGTTTTCGATAATCGCTTGAGCGACTCGAACTTCGTGGTAATCAAAATCTAGTAGAGTGCCATCAATATCAATACTGGAGATGCCAATGATGCCAAAATCGACCTTGAATTGACGGATAAAATCAATAGTTGCTTCACCCGTGATGCCACCATCACGTTGTCGAACAACGCCACCAGCCATAATGATTTCAAAGCTGGGGTTGCTGCGTAGAATGGCAGCCACATTTAAGTTGTTGGTGATAATTCTCAGCCCGTTATGATCTTGCAGGGCTTTGGCGATCTCTTCAGTGGTGGTGCCAATATTGATAAAGATGGAGGCTTTATCCGGAATGTGAGCCGCGGTCATTTTAGCGATGCGTTGTTTTTCTTCCAGATGCATGACTTGTCGGGTTGCGTACTCAACATTTTCGACGCTTGATGAGAGCCCGGCTCCACCATGATAGCGGGTCAGCAGTTCTTGCTCGCAGAGAGAATTGATATCACGGCGAATTGTTTGTGAGGTTACGGCAAAATTTTGCGCCAGAGTTTCAATGGACACAAAGCCCTGATGTTGAACAAGAGAGAGAATTTCCTGTTGTCGCTGATTCATTTTTGACCCATTTTACGAGTATAACAGTTGTCATTCGCTGTACGTCTAATGGTATTCTTATAGCAGATTTTATTGGATTCGCAAGTTATATTTGATAATTATTTTCACTTTTAAACATTCTGTCGCTTGACAATTTTCATTTTTGTTGGATTATGAATAGATAGGCAGCTGAATCAAGATCGTAAAAGGAGGCGTTGATGAACGACCGTCATATTCTTGCTATTGATCAGGGAACAACCAGTTCGCGAGCCATGATTTTTTCTGCTGCGGGGGATTGTGTTGCCGTTGCTCAAGAGGAATTTCGGCAGCTTTTTCCACACGATGGCTGGGTTGAGCACGACCCAGAAGAAATCTGGCAGTCGGTTCTCAGCGTTTGTCGACAGGTTCTGCAACAGGCAAAAGAAGCATCCATCAACGTGGCCGGGATTGGTATCACCAACCAAAGGGAAACTACTGTCGTTTGGGATCGGAAAAGTGGAAAAACACTCTATAATGCCATCGTCTGGCAGGACCGACGTACAGCAGATTTTTGTACCGAATTAAAATTGGCAGGGAATGAAGAGCAAGTTTCTGTATTGACCGGCTTATTGCTTGATCCTTATTTCTCAGCGACTAAAATAAGCTGGATTCTTGATCATGTTGCTGGCGCTCGGGTTAAAGCAGAGGCTGGTGACCTCGCTTTTGGTACCATCGACAGCTTTCTCCTCTGGCGGCTGACGGGTGGACAATCACACGCTACCGATGCCACCAATGCATCACGAACGCTACTGTTTAATATCCATACACAACAGTGGGATGATTCTCTCCTTGAGCTATTTCAGATCCCCTCTTCTTTATTGCCGGAAGTGAAAGATTGCAGTGCTGATTTCGGTATGACAGCTCCCGATCTGTTCGCCAACTCTTATCCAATTGCCGGGATCGCTGGAGATCAGCAGGCAGCGGCGATTGGTCAAGCCTGTCTGGAGCCAGGAATGATTAAAAGCACCTATGGAACCGGTTGTTTTGTCCTGCTGAATACCGGGACTAAAGCGTATCGCTCAAAAAATCGTTTATTGACGACAGTTGCTTACAGAATTGATGGGCAAACCAGCTATGCTATCGAAGGTTCGATCTTTGTTGCGGGTGCCGCTATTCAGTGGATTCGAGATGGGATCAAGTTGATCGAATCTACCAGTGAAGTCGAAGGGTTGGCGCAGGGGCTGGATTCCAATCGGGGTGTCTATATGGTTCCTGCTTTTACTGGGCTGGGGGCTCCCTATTGGGATCCCCGCGCACGTGGGGCAATTTTTGGGCTGACCCGTGATACTGGAATTGCTGAAATTGTTCGAGCGACTCTGGAGTCAGTTGGTTATCAGACCTCTGATCTGATGCAGGCGATGCAAGGTGATAGTGATGCTGAATTGCAGGCTTTACGAGTTGACGGCGGGATGGTAGTCAATAATTGGTTTTTGCAGTTTCTGGCAGATTTACTCAACCTGCCAGTTGAGCGTCCCCGGGTTACGGAAACTACAGCTTTAGGTGCTGCCTACCTGGCGGGAGTACAGCTGGGGATCTATAAATCCCTTGCAGATATCTCTGGTCACTGGCAGCGTGATGCTTTGTTTACTCCAAGTTTAAACCAGAAAGACCGAAATGAATTGTTGCTCGGTTGGAAAAAAGCCGTATCCAGAGTTTTGGAAGATTAGTCCCTTGTGCCCTCTAGACAGTCGTTAAATGACGCTGGGAAATTGCGATAGTTCAAAGTATCCAGAGTCCCGAGAAGAGAGAAGAAAATATGCTGATGTTACAATAAGTTCTACTGCTAATTACCGTGAATAGCTCAGATGGGGCTGGGGGTAGTTCCGAGTTGACTCCGTCGTCCCGCCCAAAAAAAGCTTAAACTAGCGCCATTTGGAAGGCTCCCTATTCTTTATAAAAACAATAAAACTACTACGCCCCGCTTTTTTCATTCTCTGCCCTAAAATCCCCAGCAATCTCCCGGAATTGCTCCAATGCCGCCTCTAAATCTTCGACAATTTCTGCCGCCAGTACTCCCGGTTCCGGCAGATTGTCAGAATCTTCGAGTGAATCATCTTTGATCCAGAAGATATCAAGGCTGGCTTTATCGCGAGCAATCAGATCTTCATAGTCGTAACAGCGCCAGCGACCAGTTAGATTTTCAGCGTTCCAAGACGCGGTGCGTTGATTGCGACTGCCAGGATTATAGAGTTGAACGAATTCATCTAAATCGCTACGCTTAAGTGGATTAGTTTTCAGGGTAAAATGTTTGTTGGTTCGCAGATCATAAATCCACAGCTTTTTTGTCCAGGGTATTTCGCTGGCAGGTGTAAGTTTCCACAATAAACGGCACCGAAGTCTGTGGATATTTTCAGTTTAATTTGACCTGTCGGAGGAAATTGTCAGACAATATGAGTCTTTTGTGGAAGGCTCTTTTTTTTACCCTGTCGATG
>JAKIUD010000128.1 GCA_021647765.1 Desulfuromusa sp.
CTAAAAACATGATGCGTATTTCTCTGAAGTTCCATGTCCTGAATAATACAGACTGGGACAAGCCCAGTCTACACTATCCAGCACGGGGGCAAGCCCCCGAGATTTTCGCTACGCTCTGTTAAATAGTGCTAAACTGGGGCGCTTTAAACCCCTCACTGAGTTTGATTGGCAATGGCCAAGCAAAATTGATCAATCCGCCATTCATAACCTCATGCAACTTGATTTTTTAACCGCTGCCGGCAATATCATCCTGATCGGCAGTAACGGGGTGGGTAAATCGACCCTGGCACAAAATCTGGGGTATCAGGCGGTGATGCAGGGGCACACGGTGTTGTTTGCCACGGCCGCCAATATGCTCAGTGATCTAGCGGCACAGGACGGTGATAATGCCTTACGCCGACGCTTGCAGCATTACTCCAAGCCCGCACTCCTGATCATTGATGAAATCGGTTATCTGTCTTACAGCAACCGCCATGCTGATCTGCTGTTTGAAATTATCAATCGACGTTATGAGCAAAAGTCAATCGTGGTCACCACCAATCGCCCCTTCGGTGAATGGGGTGAAATCTTCCCCAATGCTTCTTGTGTCGTTTCGCTGATAGATCGACTGATACATCACAGCGAGATCGTTGCCATTGAGGGTGATTCCTATCGGATGAAAGAAGCAAAGGAACAAACGATGAAACGTAAAAGCGATTCAGCCAATAAAGGAACCTCTAAATGAAAATACTAAAATTGACTACTCACTGGACAGCCGAAGAAGCCGATTGCATTTACCGCTTTCTGGATGAGTTTCGGTGGGCTATTTGGGAAAACTATGGAAATGATATTGAACTGTTATCTCAGGCTCAGCATGAAGAACAGCTGAGAAGAAAAACCGAGGGGGAAAGGGAACCATCATCAATAGGTGAAATACCTTTTTAAAACCTGATCAGTTCGGTGGTTACTGGTCACTTTCTTGATCATAACCATCTTGCGGCAAATAACTGCGGGTTTGCTCCGGCGTTAACATCATGTGCAGTAAGCGGTGGGACTGTCTGAGATGTATCAACAAGGTTTTGGTGTCATTGTTTTTAATCATGCTTGGTACGAAGCGTCAACGACCAAGAGCTGGGATAGGATAGGTGTGCTGTCCCCCGAACTCACTAAGTAAAGTGATCAAAAATGCCAAAAACTGTTCTTTCAAGACATGACCCCGTCCTTTGCATATTAGTTGATAAAATAGCTGTGAGGTGACAGCAACTAAAAGATAAACTGAAAATTCCAAGTTGTGTGTGCAATTTGAATCTGAGGGGAAGAGAAAATATGAATGGCGAAATAAGTATTCTAGTGGTTGAAGATGATCCGGTCATTGTAGAGTTTTTGCAGACGGGGCTAAAGTACGAAGGTTACAAAGTTTCTGCGGTTCATACAGGAAAAGACGGTTTGCAGCTTCTTTTACAGGAATCATTCCATCTGCTTATTCTGGATATTATGCTTCCCGATATTGACGGATTTGAGATTTGCCGCCGCATACGGAGCCTTGAACACGCAATTCCTATTCTGCTGTTGTCGGTAAAAAAAGAGATCGCGGATCGGGTTAATGGCCTCGATAGCGGTGCCGATGATTATTTGAGCAAACCTTTTAGCTTTGATGAACTTCTTGCCCATATTCGAGCATTGTTGCGTCGTAGCGGTGCCCATCCAGGACAAACTAAAATTCAATCTGGAGATATTTGCCTTGATACTCAAACTCGAAAGGTCTATTCGAAAAATGAATCCATTGATCTGACTCCCACAGAATTTTCTCTACTGGAGCTGTTTATTCATAATCCCTATCGTGTTTTTACCAGAGAGACTCTTTTAAATCGCATTTTTGGTTATAGTTACGACGGGGGGACAAATATTATTGATGTTCATATTTACCATTTGCGCAAGAAACTAGATGATAAATCACATCAACTAATTTGCACCCATTATGCTGTTGGTTATGCTTTTTATCCGGAGAAAAAATGAAGAAAAGTTTCAAATATATCTCTTTGAAGACAAAACTTACATTTCTCTACTCCGTTTTATTGATTCTCTCGGTTGTTTTCATTAGCTTTTATTCTTATTGGAATATCTGGGATCTTTTTACCCAAAATGAAGTCAGTCATTTACGCTCTAAGGCAAAGCCAATCATCGAGCATTGGGTGAGTGTCCATGGCCTTACGGATATATCGTCTATTCCCGTAAAATTTACTTCCCAAACGGCTTTATTAGCTCAGGATCTTACTTCTAAGAACACTGTGGCGGTCATTTTGACTAAAGATAAAAAAATTATAGCTGACGGCAGACGGCTCCCTGAAGAGCCAATCTCTGTGCCACCGGATGATTTACATTTTAAAAAAGCTATGTCGGGAATAAATGAAGTTATTTTCTGGAAAAATCGGGAAGGCAAACCCACATTATTCTTTTTAATACCACTGCGGCCACGGCCGGGGAGTGGGCATGTTTTTGGTGTAATACAAATAAGCACAACATTATCAGATATCAATGAAGTTCTTTTTCGTTATGGTACGATGCAAGTTACAGCGGTTGTCATCATATTGTTCCTAGGAATCGTAATTGGGTACTGGCTTATTGGTTTAAACCTTAATAAATTACAAAAATTTACAGTAACTTGCCAGGAAGTTGCCAAAGAAAATTTTACTCAGAGAATTGAGGTCGAAAATCACAGGGATGAAATAGGGAAATTAGCAGAATCGTTTAATATAATGATCGTGAAACTGGAAACAATTTTCAATGCACAAAAACGTTTCTCGGCAAATGCGGCTCATGAGTTGTTAACCCCTCTTACCGGGATACGCGGGTCTTTCGAAGTTCTTTTCCGCGGGGCTCAAGATGATCCTGAATCTCGTGAAAAGTTGTCCAAAGGGATGTATCAGGAGGTAAACCGTTTGATTCGTGTCTGCGATCAGCTACTGGGACTGTCCCGATTGGAGAATTCTTCAAATGTTGGCAAGCAACCGGTTTTTATATGTGATTTTATTCAGGATTTCAGGTTACGAATCTGTCCTCTGATCAAGAATAACCCGCTGGCTATTTCAGCTGGTCCGTTTCTTACCGTGCAGGCAGACCCCGATTTACTCGAACAGATATTGCTAAATCTTTTCTCCAATGTTGTTTGTCACTGTCCGCCGGGCACTCCTATTGTTCTTGGGTGGAAGATCGTCAGCTCATACCTTGAAATCTGGGTCAGCGATGAGGGTCCAGGTATCGATAAAGACAGTTTGGATCATGTATTTGAGCCTTTTTACCGTGTTAACAGTATAGAAAAAAATGGTGAAAAAGGGGCAGGGCTTGGATTGGCTTTAGCCCGATCTATGGTTGAGGCACAAGGGGGAACTATCAAAGTTTTCAATGAAAACAGTAAAGGAACGACGGTTTATTTCTCTTTGCCGCTGTTCTGACCCTTTCTTGAAAAACTTCATCTTTTCTTCATTATTCCTTCAGGATTCCTTAATTCTTATACGCTATCATTGCTTACACGAAACTTAAAAAGGGCAATGGTGATGATATCTACAAAAATTAAGAAGCTTTTTTCCCCCTTAATATTTTTGATCGCGGGTTGTGCTCCTGGTCCTCCTCCTCCGTCGCTAATCCATGGATTCGGGTGGTTGATTGCTGGCCTTGTCCTCTGGATTGGTTATTTGTTCTTAACAAAAAAAGACGACGCTAATCCAACAAAAAAACAGTATCAGGACGAGATTTTGAACTCGGTTAACCATCGATTAAAAGTACTGGAAGATAAGATTGAAGAAGTTGAGGAAATATTAAAGAAAGATAAACAAAAAAGCTGAGGAACTCGGAGGATTCTATGAGAAAATATCTACTTAAAACATTAATAATTGTAAGTTTCTTAATGATTATTGTGGGGTTAGCAACAATAGGGAGTGCTTTTACCGCACCACCTGCTGGGGTTGTTCCACCACCACCTGCTGGGGTTGTTCCACCACCACCTGCTGGGGTTGTTCCACCACCACCTGCTGGGGTTGTTCCACCACCACCTGCTGGGGTTGTTCCACCACCACCTGCTGGGGTTGTTCCACCACCACC
>JAKIUD010000048.1 GCA_021647765.1 Desulfuromusa sp.
AGACATTCCGACCAACAAAATCCAGTTTTTGCGGATACTCAAGGACATCCATGCACCGGAAGTCGACTTTAAAAAATTAGCGTTGACTATTCAAAGTGAGGTCTCTCTCTCTTATAAACTGCTCAAACTGATCAACTCTGCAGCCTTTGCTTTACGCCACAAGGTCACTTCAATTTTACAAGCTCTCTCACTGCTCGGTCTGCGTGAGATCCGCTCCTGGGTTTCACTTCTATCGATTGCGTCGATGGCCGATGATAAGCCAGCTGAACTGGTTGTCAGTTCTCTCATCCGGGCACGGCTCTGTGAGCAATTGGCGCAACTCTGTAAAATTGGCGATCGACAATCAAGTATGTTCCTGATGGGACTGTTTTCTTTGTTGGATGCAATCATGTCACGTCCGATCGACGAGATCCTGCAAGAAATCACCGTGGAAAAAGATATTATGGAAGCCCTGGTGGGAACTCCGGGGACACTCCGAACCATTTTAGATCTGGTTATCGCTATGGAAAAAGGGGAATGGGAACAAGTATCCAATCTGGCAGCTGAACTCCAGATTGAAGAACAATCGCTCTCTGCCACATACCTTGATGCCGTAAAATGGGCACAAGATATTTATTCTTTATAACCAAATTTTGGCGAGAAAAGAAAACTATGAGTAAAAAAATCCAGTATTCAGACCAGGAATGGCAACAGAAATTAACCCCTGAAGCCTACTCAGTAGCGCGTAAAGCAGGAACCGAATCCCCCTTTACTGGTCGCTATTGGGATCACCATGACAAAGGAATCTATACTTGTATCTGCTGTGGGCTGGATTTATTCCATTCCGACAGCAAATTTGACTCGGGAACTGGCTGGCCGAGCTTCTATCAACCGGTCGTTGCAGAAAATGTTGTTAAACAAGAAGATCGCAGTCTCTTTCGCGTCCGCACAGAGGCTCGCTGTGCATGCTGTGATGCCCATTTAGGACACATCTTTCCCGATGGACCGAACCCAACCGGGCTACGTTACTGTATTAATTCAGCAGCTCTTGATTTTTCTCCCGAGAAAATCTGAATCGAGTAAAATAAATAGATCAGTTGCGCATAAAGATTAATTGACAGGTTCTTTGTGGCAAGGTACAACAAACGCCTTTTCCCAAGGAGACCAGATGACAATCAAGCAACTTTCTGCAGGCGATCATATCACCTCAAAATGTACAAAGTGCAAAGACATCACCAATCATACAATCGTTGCCATGGTTGGCGATAAAGTTGCCCGGGTAGAATGCAACATCTGTGGCGGAATCCACAATTATCGAAGTGTGTTCACAAAAACAACCACAATTAAAAGTAGAGCCAGCAGCAGCAAACCGGCAAAAACCTCTCGAGTAGAAAAAGAGTGGAGAAATCTGGTCAATGAAACAGATTCAGCTGATGCCACTCCCTACAACATACAGATGACAATCACAAATGGGGACTTAATTCAGCACCCAAGCTTTGGCCTTGGTCGTGTCATCAACACCATCAAGCCAAACAAAATGGAAGTTGTTTTCAACACCGGAACCAAACTGTTGCGTTGTTCTATAAAATAGTTTCTGGCTGGAAAGAATTGACAAGCCCACGCGCTTCCTGTTTATTGTTGACAGAGTTTCTCTACAAGCGTTCACTTGGGATCCATGGCGATGTCTAAATCTGAACATAAAAGTGCTGGACTCATTCTGACTCTGGCTGCGTTGATTATTATCATTGCCGGAGTTAAAACCGCTCAGGCTCTTCTGGTTCCATTTCTCCTCGCTTTTTTTATCTCGATCATCTGTTCCGGCCCCTTTCACTGGCTGAGACAACGCAAAGTTCCCGCACCCGTTGCACTACTGCTGGTTATCATTGTTGTTATGCTGGGTGGGTTGATCGTCCTCACCCTGATCGGTACTTCGGTCAATGACTTCACCAATGACCTCCCCGTCTATCAGGAAAAGCTACGCGCTCAGACCCTGACCCTGTTAGATTGGTTGGAAAAAATGGGAGTCAAACTCTCAAAAGACGTTCTCCTTGAGCATTTCAATCCGGGCAAAATCATGCAATCGGCAGCCAGTATGCTGGCGGCGGCGGGGGGAGTTCTGACCAATTCCTTCCTGATCCTGCTGACAGTGATTTTCATCCTTCTTGAAGCCGCTGGTATGCCGAACAAATTGCGGGCAGCACTCCCAGATGCCGAATCCTCCCTCGACTCTTTTGAAAGATTTAACACCGGTGTCCGTCAATATCTGGCGATTAAAACCCTGGTCAGCTTGGGAACCGGAGTGATCGTTACCATCGGGCTACTGCTACTCGGCCTTGACTATGCACCGTTGTGGGGAATGATTGCATTCCTGCTCAACTATATTCCAAATATCGGTTCAATTATTGCGGCAGTACCAGCAGTTCTTCTGGCCATCGTCCAATTGGGTCCGATCTATTCATTACTGGTTGCTGCCCTTTATCTGGTCACCAATATCATTATGGGAAATGCCGTTGAACCCCGTTTGATGGGACAAAAACTTGGTCTTTCAGCTCTGGTCATCTTCATCTCTTTAGTTTTTTGGGGATGGGTTCTCGGTCCGGTCGGCATGCTCCTTTCAGTTCCATTGACGATGGTTATCAAAATTGCTCTGGAAGTGAATGAATCGACCCGCTGGATGGCAATTCTGCTTGATTCAGACGTACCAAATTCACGAGCGGTTAAAGAAAAAACAGCGTAGCAACCTTGTCCCTGCCCCTTGTTCCAACACTCAATTTTTTGCCATGGAGGGCTATAGTGCTCTACAGATCTTTTGGTCAAACCGGTAAAGAGGTATCTGTCATCAGCTTTGGCGGAATGCGTTTTTCTGACCCCCAGAATCTGGAAAAAAGTTCAGATCTCCTTCTCTACGCACACAACAAAGGGATCAATTATTTTGACACCGCTCCCGTCTACTGCGGTGACCGAAGTGAGGACATCTTTGGCCATGCTTTACGCCAGCTACCACGGGAGAGTTTCCATGTATCGACAAAATGCAGTCGGGCAAAAGGGGAAGATCTACGCAAAAGCATTGAGCGTAGTCTGGAAAGATTAAAAGTTGAAAAAATTGACTTCTTCTATATCTGGCATTTAATGAATCTGGAAGACTGGGAAAAACGCAAACAGGGTGGCGCCGTGGAAGCGGCACTGCAGGCCAAAGAAGAAGGATTGATTGGTCACTTGCTCTGT
This sequence comes from Desulfuromusa sp., assembly GCA_021647765.1. Classification (GTDB taxonomy): domain Bacteria; phylum Desulfobacterota; class Desulfuromonadia; order Desulfuromonadales; family Geopsychrobacteraceae; genus Desulfuromusa. The sequence continues at coordinate 3,205 of JAKIUD010000048.1, forward strand.
TCTTCACATATGGAAGGCGAAGGTCTGGCCAAGGTTCTCGATGAGGAAATATTCGAGGGAGTTTTACTTGGCTACAATGCCATCAACTTTCCCTACCGCCGATCCGCCGTGGAACAAGCAGGCAAACAGGAAATTGGGGTTGTTACAATGAATCCACTTGGTGGCGGTCTAATTCCACAGAATCCAGATCACTTTGCATTTCTCAAAACCGACACAGCTAACGATGTTGTCAGTGCGGCGCTCCAATTTAACCTGTCTCACCCTGACATAACGACGGCACTGGTTGGGTTTTCTAACACGCAAGAAGTTGATCAGGCAGTAGCTGCAGCAAATAACTTTGTCCCCTATAGTGCAGAGCAACAACAAAAACTGCAGGAAAATATTGAAACAGCCTTCGACGGGCTCTGTACCGGCTGCGCTTATTGCCTTCCCTGCCCCGTCGGTATCCCGATTCCAAAATATCTGGACAGTTACAATCAACTGATCCTCACCAATGGCGACCGTCAGGCCGTGCTGGATCGCTACCGCATGCACTGGAGCATCACCCCGCAACAAGCCAAAGAGTGTATCAGTTGCGGTGACTGTGAAGAACGCTGTACCCAGCATCTACCGATTATTCAACGGTTGGCAGAGTTGCCGTAAAAAAAAGGGAAATACACTGTTCCTGAGAACTCCCTTCAAAGCTGTTGTTTTTAAAACTTGACATATAAGCTGCTTTTTGAAATAGATTAAAAAATCGGTAATTTGCGCTTTCAGGAGGAGTAACGTATGGGTGGTAAATTAATATCGCTAGCTTTTGTGCTGTGTCTAATCTTCTTGCCAGCTCAGCTTTTCGCCTGCGGAGGCGGCGACAGCGACGATGGATTGGCTCGACTTCTTGGCTTTGGGCCGCCTCTCAACTTTACTCCCCCACCCGTAGATTCAGACTTTGGTATCCCCGAGTCTTATACTGACCTAGGTGTTGCTGGTTCTTCTGTAACCCTCCCTGCTGGTTCCTCTATGACTCTCCCTGGCTCAGAAGTTGAGGACTCATATGATGCATTGGAAAGCGTTGGCAAAGGTCTCGTAATTTCTGGAAAAGTAGCAATTGCAGGTATCGGTTTGATCGGAGGAGTTGCTGGAATTCTTTCAATGGCTCCCGCTACAGTAGCCACGGCAGGAACCGTTGCAGCCCTGGGACTTGTAGCAGAGATATGCGGCGGAACAGCCGTGGTTGCTGGCGCACTGATGCAGGGGGCAGAAACCTATGGCAAAAATCTTGATAAAGGTATGAGCCAGACTGATGCCATGCGTGACGGGATGACCAACGGGATCGCAAAAGGAGCTATCGACCATGCTATCAATCTGAATCCCGGCTTTGGAACAATCGATCTAATGCAGAAAGCAACCACCGGCAAAGGAATCAATGACACTTTCCATGAGGGGGTTACGAGTGGTGTAGCTCCAAATACACCCATGACACCCATAGACGCATGATTAAATCTAGAGGCAATCCAATGAAGAGAAGTGAATATATCCCTTATGTATGCATAGTAGCAATGATAAGCCTCCTCCTGTTGCCCCTGACCGGTTGTCAACAACAACAGTTGCAACTAAAGAAGCTGACGGGACTCAGCTCCATAAGTTCTTCTGCCCCAACAGATGCCACAGCAGTTTATCTTCCCAACCAGTCAATCCCGGCAGACATCAAACTGGTTTCGGCTGCTGTCAGTGTATCTGCCTACGGCGAAGACCCCGAAAAAGTTTCCGGTGTCAGGTTGGAACAAGCCATAGAGCAGCCCCGGAAGAAACTTATCCCTCCCACCTTCCTTCTGGTGCAGCATAAAATTCTTCAATATGGTCAATCCACAAAGGTTCATCAGTCGATGACACTTTCCGGTTCTCTCGATTTTCAGGATGCTTTGGGTCGTCGAACGATACTCTTCTATGATGCAACCTATCGGGTCGAATCAAAGGGGGTTGTCATTAGCCGATGCGGGGTAACGTCAATCTTACCTGGCTCTCAGTATTCTCCAGAAGTTATCGCATTTACGGTGCCTGGAAATAAAATGCCAAAAGACACTCGTAAAATCTTTAGCTCTTTTGAAAAACTATATCGTTTTGCTGCGAAGAACGCCATCCCCATGGGAAAACCCAAAGGACTTTCCGGGCAAGACAATCGCTACTATGTCTTTGCTTTTGTCCTGGATCGGATATCGCCAACAGCAAGCATTAGATTCATGGTTGATAATACAAAGACCAAATCCCAGGGCTACTCTGACGCATCCCGCTACTATGATTACGATGGCTGGCGTGTCGCCATACTGTCCGGCACCTTTAAACTTATTGATGAAAAACCCCTCTATTTCAAGCTGTCTTACAAACCTGGCGATGAACTGTCCACTCTTCATCGGTATGAGCGGCAAATAGCCATGTTCGGAACCTTTGATCGCGAGGATCTCAGGAAAACACAGAACCGCCCTGATTTGTCCATACTGCTTCCATTTGAAGATGCCGCCGAAGCCCCAATCGACCCGAAGCTAAAAAATCTATGGGTGTCAGCTGTTGTAAAATATCCAGAAGTATCGAGTTCCACTAATATATTCAAAGATTTTCCAGCCATTCTGAAGAAAGAAGAAAAAGGTTCTAAACAGGAACGGATGATACCATATATATACACAATCAACTCTCGTGGCAGCCTTCTCGTTATGTCAGTTGATTCAAAGCAAGGCGGCGCGCTATGGCTCTCCTTCTTTCCGGCAAAACGGATGATTACGGATGTCCCCCTGCAATTGCGGATTGGAAACTCAAGCCCGATTGATCTCCAGCAGTATCTTGTCGGAACCCAGGGAACCGATTTGACAAGGTACCGGCACATGGGGAATGTTGTCCATTACCGCCTCTATGCCGGTACTCAAGCGCCTTCTGATGAAACGCTTCTTAATCTGTTGATAAAGGGCTCCCAGGTAAAAGTGAAATATTCCACGCAATCAAAAACGATGGAGGATACTTTCTCTCTGAAGGGCTCCGGTAATGCGATCAAAACAATGCTGAACAGTTACACCGGATATGTCTCCCGCTAATCGGCACTGCTGAAAATAAAGCCTCCTTTGCAGAATCTGCGGGTAGGCGGCGTTAAAAATCAGACATTGTCTTACCGGGATGGGTACGATGGTTTTTATCAAAACTGTCAAATCCAAGCCCGAAAAAGACAACTATCATTGAAATTTCGGATTGATATTCCAAATCTTCAATGATAGTTAGAGATATGCTTTCCAGGCCTAACTACACAAAAACAATAGCCAGAGCATTAAAGCGCTCCCCGATAACAGCCCTACTTGGTTCACGACAATGCGGAAAAACCACGTTAGCACGCATGTTAATGGAGCAGCAAAATGCTCACTATTTCGATCTTGAAGCTCCTTCCGACCAGCTAAGACTGAAAAAATCCGGAATTATTGTTCAACTCTCTTAAGGGAACGGTCATTCTCGACGAAATTCAACTTGCACCAGAATTGTTCAATATTCTCAGGGTTCTGCTCGACCAACCAAACCATCAAAACCGTTACCTGACCCTCGGCAGCGCCTCGCCCCATATTATCAAGAATGTCTCCGAAACTCTGGCCGCTCCCTGAAACACTGACAGATCAGCAACTCTATAACCAACTCTTCCCGCCAGCGGTCTCGGTATCGATAACCGGTCGACCCGTTCCGGATTATCCCTATCTCCACACCGAGTTAAAACGTAAGTCACCCTGATGCTCCTCTGGGAAGAGTATCAGACGGATAAACAGTATCCCTATCGCTATAGTCAATTCTGTGAGTTGTACCGCCGCTGGGCGCGCAAACAGAAACTCTCAATGAGACAGATTCACAAAGCCGGAGAAAAACTGTTTGTTGATTACGCCGGTCACACCCCGCCTATCGTTAACCCCCATACCGGTGAAATCAAGGAGGCTCAGATATTCGTCTCCGTTCTGGGTGCAGCATATCTATTGAGTTGAGTATGGTGCCTTCCAGAACCCATTTACTCTCTTTTTATGTACAAATAATATTAACCTTCTTGAGGCTGCTCTTGTTTTTTTGCCTCGGCCTGTGCCTTAACCATTTCTTTGGCTATAAGTTCTGCGTGCTCTTGCATTCCTTCTTTACGTAATTCCCAACCAGCATGCCCAACAGCCAAAGCCCAAAAAATAAAACCTATACCAAATATCGGCATGGTGAATAAAGCGATTGTCAACAAAATGCTGTTTAAAACAAAACCACCCCACTTCTTCCTGACCAAAAAATAAATAGCAGGGCAGAACAGTACAACCAAGTACATCATCTCAAACTCCTTTCGCAAGTTTGCAATTAATAAATGAGAACCTAAACATTCACTGACTCCGTCTCTTCCATAAAATATCTTCTTTTCACACAAGCTAGGACTGCTGAGCTTATAAAACCTCCCGTAGAAGACCTGATTTAATCGCACCCTACGGTTTTGAGTTGTATTCAGTGCAAACTAGCCCCAGAGGGTCGAATGTCACCTTTATTTTCCATTTTTTCCCATCCCTAAAGATAACTATCTCCGCATGTTCTTTCTTTTGATTCTTGGCCTTAGAAATTGCTACAGACAGTTCCTGATTGGATAATGTTGGAGTTCCATCATATGAAACAATGACATCCCCTTTTTTGATACCAAGTTTTTCTGCTTGTGAACCAGAAGATATTTCTGAAACTTTTAAACCTTTTATTGATGGTTTGATTTTCACCTTATTGAGGGCTTGTTCTTTCTCAAGAGTTTTTAGCAATAAATCGTGATTTTTCTGTAAGAGATCACGAATATCTTTTAAACAGGTAAGCCTCTCATTGATTTTCCAATACCAACAAAGCAATTCACGACAAATCAAAAAAACCGCTATCATCACGACCAAAGCGATTAAAAGCTGACCAATCATTTCCGAATCATTTCGATATCGCGCTTCCGCATTTCCTGCACTAATAAGAAATATGAACAGCATCATTATACTCAGCATAAATTTCTTCATTTGATCCCTCCATTAAAATCAATACGGATAATTCTTTCCCTGCAATTTTTCATCAGCAGTAAAGCATTCCTCCGCTTTTTCAAGGACTTGTCCTGCAAAAAACTTTTCTATATTTCCCCCACGATATTTATGCATCGGAAAATCACATTGATGGACAAAGACTTTAATCCTGAGTGTCTCTTTAAATTTGAGATTCATCCCCTTGCCAAGTTTCAGTTCGATCAGTCCGACGTCAATCACGTCCGCAAGAAGGGTATCTTCGGGCTGCCAACCATTATTCTGAAAAACAGAAACCAACTTGGCCTGTGCTTTATATGCCAGGAGAACCGTGTCTTCGGTACGATCACCAACAATCTCAGGGATTTCTGTTTGTAGCGTGATCCGTGTTGTGACCGGTTCGTGAGGATAATTGAAGCGTTTGAACTGTTTATTGAGGGAGTCAACCAACGTTGTAGCACTGGCAAAGTTTACAGGGGTAAACATTAGACATAAACAGATCATTGCTGGCAATAATTTCATTGTATTCTCATATTTGTGCTAAAAATTCAGCGCATCGGATGTGATATAGCAAATAGGGAAAAATACAAAAAAGGTCGTTGTCTGACAAAATGTCAGACAACGACCCTCACCCCCCATCCCATTGCTACCTAAAACTTGATGGCTCTTTTACTAGATCAAAGTGGCCATTTGAATTTTTAACATAATATTCTCCAGATCCCTGGAAACCAATAACTGTCGATTGCTGGTATTTTGCTTCTCCCCTGACTTGTTGCGTTGAAAGCCTTGAGCCATTATTGACATCACGCACTATCAGATCCAAATCGACCGACCCTTCTGTTCTTTCTGACCTCATTATCAAAGGAACTTTTGACCGACCTTGATCATTACCAGCGCTATTAACAACCACCTCTAAAACAATTTGAGCCTTATCTTCTCTGACCAATTTTGCTCCGGCAGCTTCAGCCCTGGAACGAACCAGGTTATCTATGAATTTTTCATTTCTATCATCAACAAAACCTGTAGTTTTTACATAGGTCAATCGATCCTTTAAGATTGATAAGTCTGCCGCTTTCATCGCTTGTACACCAGCAATACGGACGACATTCTGAGCAACTACAGATATTAACCCAGCACCACCAGTTTTTTGTGTGGACGCACATGACGGCAATATAAGCAAAGCAACAATTAATGCAAATGGTACATAACTGCGTATTCTTTCCATAATCTAACCTCCTGAAAGATAATTTCATTAATAATTTTACACGTCTAGAATTTCTGCTGGCATCAGGAGGGTAGCAAAACAAACCCACATTTTTCCCACATTTTTCAAGGGGCAATTGTGAATTTCATTGGTCGGCAAAAACAAGAGAATAAAAGCAGGGGCTAAAGAAGGGTACACTCAAAGAAGTGTGGATATTCCTAGACCAAGGGAGTCCAGAAGTTTTCCAGAATATTATGAATATCTTCAGCAAGATACTCTTCTTTTATAAGAGCTCTCTCATACTTCTGGAGAACTTTTGCAGCTTTGACAGGTTGATTGAGCTTGACGTAACAATTATAGAGAATCTTATTGAATATTTCATTGGTCAAGTCTTCAGCAAGGCCATTTCTAGCAACCTCAAGCGCCTCTTCATAGCGCTCAAACTGGAACAATATCTGTGCCTCACACATACTGACTGAAAAAAATGTTTCCAATATTTTTTCACGAAACAATTCACCCGTTTCCCCAATGGTGATGTTGGTCATGAACTGCCCGTTCCAAAGAGACAATGCAGCGTGGAATGAATTTCCGGACTGCCAGTATTCTCCTGAATGGAAGTGCCCCAATCCCTTGCGAGATTGCAACAAAAAATCGTCACAATCAACACAGCAATTTGTCAGAGAGAGGACTCCTGATTGCAGGTTCACATATTTTTGCGGATCGACATGAAAAGCATCCCGCAAATTTTTTCGCAACCGTCCCAGGGCAGTATCAAAGCGTTTTCGCCCCTTTGCTGCATCGACATCAGGCCAGAGAGCCGTTTGTATCTCTTCCTGCGTCTTCTGGTGATTGGGTTCTGTAAGCAAAATTCCCAAAAGTTTACGTTGCGTTTCGGTAAAATCATTCGCCAGAAGAAGTTCTTTGTCTACAGACAGCTGCAACAACCCGAGAGTCCTGATTCTCAAACAGGGAATTGATTCTTCTTTCTCCGAAATAATCAGATTCAGTCGCTCTTTTGCCAGCAGTCTGCAAAATTTAGGTAATATATTGTTTTCAATCCCGGCTTCCAGAAGCATTTTCATCATATCTGGATTCCAACCGTAGAAATGCCGATAACCCTTCTTTTTCATGAGTTCCAAAGCCTGTTTCAGTTCATCCAAACCCTCTTTATTTTGTCCGCAATTCAACAGCCAGTAAGCTTTGTGGCATCGGACAGCAGATAAAATTGACAAATCTTCGCTCTGCTGAAACCCAGCACTGGCACTGGAAAAATATTTTTCAGCCTTGTCGTTTTGTCTCAACAGGGAGAATGTGGCGGCTAAAAACATCTGATGTAAATATATAAATGGTTTTCCTCCCGCCGATTTGCGCAGTTGCGCAGACTCATCTGCAAAGGCAATGGCCTGATTGTTATCATTCCTCAGAGCAGCAAGATAGGCTCCATATTGAAGGAATTGACTTCTCATATGAGCTTGACTGCCAGCAGATTCTACTTGAAGAGCCGTTTCAAAAAGGGCTTCAGCTTCGTCATAGGTTCCTTGTGCTATTGCGATATCAATTTCCCATAACAGCAGGTAAGGTCCTGCAATACTGGAGGCCAGCAGATCGTTTTCTATCAGTTTTTTTAACAGAGTATTCTGCTGTTCAAAGTTTTCAAAATCCCCTGATAAATTCAAAAAATCGATCAGAAAAAGAGTGTGATAGAGCTTATTAAACTCATTCACCAATGGGCTGGCAATCATTTTCAAAGATGCTTCGATATTTTTTCTACACCTGTTCCAGTCGCCAGAAAAAAGTGAAATATAACTTTTAACAATCAAGTTTGAAGAGAGTTCATTTTGAGATGAAAGTTCAGCAGCTAACCGCGATGATCGATCTGAATAGTTATTTGCCTTATCCAGGTCACCTTCAACAAAAATATAACCAAACGCAATAGCCAGAGAGATATGCATTGTTGAATATGGATCCAGATGATCATTCAGATTAAGAAATAGTTCCTCCAGCCGAGGCAGAAACGCACTGACTGCAGCATAGTTTGCATCCAGTCCAAGATGATAAACAACCAATTGCGATAAAGCGTAAATTTCTCCAAAATCATCGCCCTCGGTGTAAAAACAGATCCTGGCATTTTCCAGGTAATGCATAGATTTTTTCGGCTCAAGATCAACCGTTGCAATTCCATAAATAAGCGAGAACCAGGGGTATTTTTCAACAATACTTGAGGGAATACTTTTCAAAGAATTATAAAGGGTGATATGGAGGTTTTGCGAGATAAACAGAAGCCCAAATTCATGAAATATCTCATGTGCGGACTCATAATCCTCACAGGCAAAGAAATAATGAACCCCAATCAAAGGTTTGTCGTTATTAAGAAACCAGCTAGCGACTTTCTTTAAAAAACTCGTCCTTTCAGCTGAAGACAATTTTTTTTCAGCAGCAGCATTAAAAACATCCCTGAACAAATGATGAAAACGGTATGAAACAAAATCAGCTTCATTCTTATGTACCTGAACAAAGAATTTTTTGCTGACCAGATTCTCAAGAAAACCTTTTGCCGCCACTTCTTCAGACAAGAAATCATTTAGCCCAAAAGGAATTTCATCCAATAGGGAGAGTTTTAAAAGAAAATCGATATCTTCAACAGAGGAAAATTTCTCCAAATTGTGCAAAAAATAAGTCAAAAGATCCTGGTTTTTCATAGAAAGTTCCGGGGTGAACTTATTGAGGAGGTTATTACTCAAAGATTGCCCCTTAAGCAGCAATATTCCTGTGATCCACCCATCGGTCATATCGTGCAAAGCATAAATTTCCTCAAGTGATCTGGATTCCCCGAGAATATCACTACAAAAGCAATAAAGCTCTTTTTTGCTAAAAGAAATGTCCTTATTGTGAAGAATAACGGATGTTTTTTTGTTGCCAAAGGAAGCTGTTAACTCTGGAATGGAACGACGGGAGGTCGATAAGATGGATAAATTTTGGGGGGCTTTTTGAAAGAGAGTCGATAAAAGTTCATTACTTTTTTCGGATTGTGCCAAAAGATGAAGATCATCAAAAACCAGAAGGTGCTGTTTGTGCAGGGCACTACACAGACCTTCGGTCAAAAACTGAGTCAGTATATCAACTTCTGAAAGAGAAACTGTCCCTGCTAACAAACGCTCACCAAGAAGGGGGGCAGAGAATGAAGGAACGGATTCTTTTAAGGCCACATATAAAGAGGAAAGAAACAAAATGGTATCAAGATCTTCATTACCAACCTGATACCAGGTAAATGGGAGATCCGATGCTTTTAGATATTGCAAGGCTAAAGATGTTTTCCCCTGCCCCGCTTGTGCTTCGATCAGGATATTTTTTTTCTGAGCCCATTTTCCTTTGGTTAATTCTGAAATAATTGTATCTCGGAAAATTTGTTTTGATTCTGCATATAAAGGCGGACTGAATTTACTTTCCGGCAAACTCATTTTTATTTGTGCAGCTAATTCTTGCATGACGTGGCCTCTCGTCAGAGCTAACTGCTGAGAGAAAACGACAGATTAGCAACAAATTTATCGAGATAAGTTTACTTCTTAAGCACCGAAAACAAAAAAACCACCTGACCACCCCCTATGAGGCTAATACAAGTGGTTTAATATATAAATCGATATTCCTTGATTCAAGGCATCGTCCCTCCTAAAAACCACTGCTAATTTATATAGTTACACTTTTCAGGTCAAGTGATTTTTTTGATCAAGAATTATAGTTGTTGTTGACCGGGAAAAATAATTGTCGTTGATCTTTCGTCCCTCCTTCTTGGCTCGGCAGAGACATTTAAACACTTAGATCTGCCATTCTATACCTATATTGATTCGTCACTCTTTTAATCAATTTCAGGGAACGTCATAGAATGGCGTTAGCTTGAGCGATATTGCAGTAAACTTGGGATTATCCCCAGAGCCTCGGGGGCTGTCCCGAAAATTTACGAGCCACAAAGAACTGTGCTGGTTCACACCACAGACAACATTAAATAAACAAAATTTATTGCCATTAATGCTGCATTATGAAATACTAACCTTAAACTCCATGCGACCTTTTAAGAACGGGAAAAAATGGAAAATCAAACCATCATCCTTGTGATCTCAGCATTTCTCGGCTTCGCCAGTGGAATCATTATGCATCGTTCTGATTTTTGTATTGCCGGCATGTTTCGAGATCTTTTTTTATTCCGCAGCAGTCCTCTACTACGCAGTCTGGTTCTGCTGATTGCCTTCAGCATGTTGCTATTTGAAATAGCTCGTCTCGTTGGAATCCTGAACTATAGCCTTCCCTCATCACTCTACGGTCTGCCGTCTTTGACCAATCTGCTTGGTGGCATATTGTTCGGCATTGGTATGGTTTTAGCTGGTGGCTGCGTAGTTGGAACCCTTTACAAACTTGGAGCCGGCAATCTGCCTGCTGCATGTGCCTTTTTAGGACTGTTGGTCGGCAGCGCACTGTATGCAGAATTCCACCCTCACTGGAAACAACTGACACTCGCGACCCGACTGGGGGATGCCGCCACATTGCCGCAACTATTGCAACTGCCACCAACTTTGTTGATTTGTGTCTTGTTGCTTGGGACTGGCGGATTGTTGTATCGGTGGCAAGTAAAGGGCTTGTTGCTGCGTCCGAACCGGGTAAAAGGTTATCTGCAACCACGGACTGCAGCACTACTTTTAGCCGTTATCGGGCTGGTTTCCTTTTCCTTGCTCGGTATGCCGCTCGGCATTACTACCAGCTATACTAAAATCGGGGCATTCTTTGAACAACGACTGATCCCGGAACATGTCGCCTCGCTTGACTATTTTCAGGGACATGGATTTGAGTTTTTTTTACCCATCAGCAACCAAACCCTCCATGCCGGGGCTGGTCCTTTTTGGGATGGTCTTGCGCTGATTCAGTTTCCACTGACATTGGGCATAGTCGTCGGCTCAGCTCTTTCTGCTATCAGCATGGGCAAATTCAGCTGTCGGTTTGATATTCCCCGTTGTCAGCTGTTTTCTGCCCTTTTTGGTGGTATTATCATGGGTCTGGGGGCGCGGATGACACCTGCATGCAATGTCTGGCATCTGCTTGGGGGGCTACCAATACTCTCGCTACAGAGCCTTTTATTTACATTGGGATTACTACCCGGAGCGTGGATCGGTTCTCTCGTGTTAACCTGCTATGTTTTAAAACAATAAGAGGGAGAGCAACCAATGGTTAAGCAACCAGGTGAACTAATAGAAATTGATGTCTGTGGACAGATCTGTCCTTCTTCTCTGCTGACGGCGTTGCGTGAAGTCAACAATCACAAAGAACTTCTGCGTAGCGGTCAGCTGCAATTGTACATCCTGACAGATAACCACGATTCGACCAACCGTATCTGTGATGCGATTGGCAATATGGGCTACCACGTAGAAGTAAAAGATAAAAATAGTTATTATGAAATTGTAATAGCTAAAATAGCTGCACAAAAAAGAGATTCTAGGTCATGAATAATTCACAAAATTCCAAGTTCTCCCTGGCAAAAGCGTCGACTTCTGCACCTTCCGCCGGTGAAATGCCGCTATCTTTCGAACAGCTCTGCGTTGAGAACAAAAAGCTGAAAGTGCGCGAGCAGGAACTGCATAACTATATTCGCAAAAAAACAGATCAGCTACTGACCGTCATGGGAACCCTGCCACTCAAACCAGAAGAATTGGACGATGAAACTCTGATCAGTGTCGATCCAATCGGTATTATCGGTGACTCTTTCGTCCAGGTCATAGAACATCTTAACGAAACCAACGAAGACCTGAGCTTTGCAATGGATGAACTTCAGGCGATATTTGATTCAGCTGGTGCCAGTATTCTGGTCGTCAATACCAAGAAGCAGCTCACATCCTTTAATCGAAGCTGCCGTGAACTGTTTTTCCCGACAGAAAAAAACCCCCTGCATCTCCGTTGTAATGATGCCATCTGTCGCTTTGACATCCCCCCAGCAAATTGTATCTTCGAACAGGTTCTCGCGACCGGTAAAACACAGGAAAATCCAGAATTTACCGTGAACGGTCGCTATTATCACGTCATCGGTACACCAATTAAAAACAAAGATCATATTATTTCTCATGTTGTCCTTGTTTACTCGGATATCACTGACCGGAAAACAAGAGAGGAGGCTCTGCGCGAAGCGGAAAAGCGCCTCGATATAATTTTAAACAGTTCCCAGGCCGGAATTCTTTTGATTGACCTGCAAACTCACAAAATTGTCTACGCCAATCAGGCTGTGGCTGAAATGACTGGCTACTCACTAAGCAACCTACAAGGGGAGGAAGTCTGTCATAACATCTGGAACTGCTCAATCACCGATGATATGCAAGAGATGGACAAGTCGGAGCGCACTTTGTTGACCGTCGATGGCCGGGAAATTCCGGTATTAAAAACTGTTTCCAGGGTTGATTTCAACGGTAAAGAACATCTGTTGGAAAGTTTTATCGATATCTCCGAACGGAAGAAAGCTAAAGAAAAGCTGCGTGAAAGTGAAGAACGTTACCGTACCCTTTATTCAACCATGCAGGAAGGGGTAGCCCAATATCGCATGCACTATGATGCCGATGGCAATGCCAGTGACTACGAAATCATCGACATCAATCCAGCCTACGAAAAAATCATTGGTCTGAAGTATCACCAGGTCCTCGGATGCCTGGCAAGCACTATATATCCCCAGGAAGATGGTAAGGCCGCTTGGCTGGATATTTTTAATTATGTGGTGGAGAGTGGTATTTCCACTCATTTTGAGTATGAGTTCAAAGAACTGGGGATGACGGTCAATATTTCGGCAGCAAAGCTCTCAGATGGTCATTTTGCAACAATTTTTGAAGATATTACTCAGCGCAAAGAAGATAAGAAACATATTGAAAAACTGGCCTTTTATGACCAATTGACCGGGCTACCAAATAGAGTTTTGATGCAGGATCGCCTCTCCCAGATGACCTCCTGTGCAAAACGCAGCGACAGTAAAATTGGATTGTTATTTCTTGATATTGACCATTTCAAACGCATCAACGACACCTTTGGTCACGACACCGGGGATCAATTGTTGAACGTTGTCGCCGCACGATTACAGCGCGTATTGAGAGACTGCGACACTGTCTGTCGGATTGGTGGTGATGAGTTTGTGGTTCTGGTCGACAATATATCGACCCGTAATAGTGCAGCGATGATCGCCTGTAAAATATTGGAAGCTTTGACGCATGTAACTGTGCTCAAAGGGAAAGAGATCTATACCTCGACCAGTATCGGCATCAGTATCTTTCCCGAAGATGGTGCCGATCCGGACTCGCTCCTGAAAAATGCCGATATTGCCATGTACCAAGCAAAAGGGAGCGGTCGTAACACCTACCGGTTTTACTCGTCAGAAATGAATTCCAAAGCTTTGGAGCAGCTACTGCTGGCCAACGATCTGAGAAAAGCGTTGGAAAAAAATGAATTTTATCTTGACTACCAGCCACTTATCAATCTGTCTGAAGGTCGGATAACAGGTATGGAAGCCCTGCTTCGCTGGCAACATGCAGATTTTGGCAAAATCTTGCCGGATCAATTCATCCCGCTGGCGGAAGAAACTGGTCTGATCCTCTCAATCGGTCAGTGGGTCTTGGCAAAAGCCTGTCAACAAACCCGTGAAATTCAACAACGCTGCAACATTCCGTTACGGGTGGCGGTTAACCTCTCTACCAAACAATTTCAGGATCCAAACTTGCTCTCTCACATTAAGGATATTCTCGACGACACCGGACTGGCTGCAGAAGATCTGGAGCTGGAAATAACCGAAAGCATTCTGATGGAGAATGTTGAAAAGGCTCAACAAATTCTTCATCAATTTCAAGCGATGGGTGTAACCATAGCGATCGACGATTTTGGCACCGGCTACAGTTCCTTAAGTTATTTAAGAATCTTCCCCATTGACCGGTTAAAAATCGACAAAACCTTTATTCAGAGAATCACCACCCATCCGGATGATGCCGCCATCACAAAAGCAATTATTGTTATGGGGCATAGTATTGGTGTCAAAATAGTTGCCGAAGGGATCGAGCAGAAAGAAGAGATGACCTACTTACAAGAGAACAACTGCGATGAGGCTCAGGGCTTCTATTTTAGCCACCCTCTCACTCCCGAAACCTTGATCAATAAAATTTCCAACCAGCCGGAATTCTGTTTCTTCAACACCATCGCTGAGCCTGCAACCAGGCCAGATAACCTTGGCAAAAAATAAGAATAAGGATCGCATCTTAAATAAAACTCTTCAAATTGAATTGGATGAAGAGTTTGTCGTGTCCAATTGTAACTTTCTTTCTCAGCTTAAAAGCTATCTTGTAACGGAGAAGTTAAACCTGCGTGAGTTTTGTAACGTGATCTCATAGATCCGGTTATTTCTGTCCCCAACTTCCGTCATTTTTTTCCAGATACCAGCCTTTTTGAGCCTGCTTACGCCACGAATCAGCAAAAATATTCTGCACTTCTCCAGCCTTGTCCGGAAAATCGTTGGCGACGGCGATCTCCTTATAAAGACGCATGCGATCTTGATTTTCTGCTTTAACCAGCTTATTGACTTGAGCTTTCTGTTTAAGGGACAACCCGCCAGTACTGCGAACCTTGAGTAAACCATCGAAGCTGAGTCCAACAGTTCCGGTATTCAGAAAGCTAATCAATGCTGCGGAGCGGGTTTTAATAGATTTTTTAATCGCCCTGATAGCCGGAGTGCTGACATCAATATTCTGGGCGGCAATTGCGTTGGTTGGGCGCAAAAGATCGTAAAAACTACTGCCGGGGGATTTCTTTTGCGGTTGCGGAACCATTTCTTCAGCCCCATTTTTAGGACTGTCGCCCCAGACCTCATTGACAATTTTATCCGCTGCTCCACGGATTTCCTCAGCCGGGAAATAGATATTAATGGTCACACAAGAGATAACTGATAACGCCAGTAATAAGCCTAAACTGCGAGTGATTGTTTTCATAATAGTTCTCCCCAATCTATTGGTTGTTTGCCGCCTCACTTTAGTTTCCGGCTCGATCAATCCGGCGGAGGCGATTCATCATCTCTTTGAAAGAGATGGTCGGAGTGGTAGTGGTTATATCGATCCGGGGCGGGAGCAACCCACCGTGAACCAGATACTGATCCGATCCAGATGAGGCCATTCCCAACAAGGTAAAGATATCATTATTCAGTGAGCATTTGAAACCGATCTTTTGATAACGATAAAAATCGATGAAGCGATAGATCCCCCGAGACAATGCGGCCGACATCCCTCCCTGGCTGATAATACTGAGATTGTTCAGAGCCTTGACACTGATATTGCGTTTTCCACTATTTCTGGTTGCCACAGCGGCTTCAAAAGCGGCGGGTGAGGTGCCGAACACTGTTAACCCATGGATGTACCCGTCAAGCACTCCGTTCATCTCTCCAAAATCGAAGGTTCGAGTGGCTTGCAACAGATTCAAACCGGAAAAGTCGATATCGGTGTGAAATGCCGGATATCTGGAGAACGGCTCACTGTAACTCATGTTGCGTAATTGGAATCGACCGCCGAAAACCTCGATGCTGGCAAGACCTTCGGTACTGAGTTGGCGGTCGGTATAGTGAAGTGTTCCCAGATCTGCACTGACCTGACCTTGCATCACCGGCCAACCGAGTTCCCGTGTCAGTGTTTCAAGGTCGACTTCACTAATATTGATTTTGACTGAGCCTTGCGGTCGGCCAGCTGGCCAGCCAAAAGTGAGATCCTCAATCACCATGCGACCGCCGGCAAGTTGCAGCAGCAGCGGTGAAAGGAAGGTGAAGCGGTTGTTTGACGCGGACAGATCGAGACGACCCTGTTCCAGGGTTGCCAGCCCGGCAGATAATGCCTCAAAAGAAATTTCCCCGGGATATTCTGCTGCAGAAACCTGATCGGTCAACTCTTCCCTCGAACTGATCGCAAAGGGAATGGAACCGTTTCCGCCAATAATTTCCAGCTTCTGGCGATCCCAGTAGGCATCCACGTCCTTGAGTTGGAGCGCGCCGTTGGTTTGCCAAGCGTCAGAGTTCCAGCGCAGATTATAGTCGAGAGATATTCCCCCTTTGAGAGTCAGTCCTTCCAGCGCCGGTTTAAAGTCCCTCAAAAGCGGCGCGATCTGTTCTCCATAGCTTTCAGCCAGATCCGCCACATCTATATGACCCTGCGTGCTGATCTGTTGCGGGCTGAACTGACCCGCAGCTGTCAGGGCGCCGATTTTCTGGATATTGATTTTGACAGAACTGGCAGTCAATTCCTGTAGATCGGGTGCGAAGTTCCCGGTTAAATAAAAATCGCCCTGATAAGCGGAAAGGTCGGCATAAAATTCACCCGCGAGAACTTCCTGAGCCGCAAAAGTTCCATTCAGATCAAGTGCCATTAAGCCTTTCAGCCAAGAGACATTGATGTCGCCCTGAAGTTCGATACCTGCCTCACCAACGCCGGTTTGCCCATCCGGGGACATGTAATTCAGGTGCGCAAGGGAGAGTTGCTGCAGAACCAGTGAAAATTTCTGTGCTGAAAATTTCCCTGTACCCCGGATATTCACCTGAGCACTCAACTCCTCACCGCGTGCTAGTGAAGAACCAATGAAAATTTCTTCGAAACTGACCTGATCGGAGCTGAAATGCACCTTTATCCGGCTGACAAGCTGATTCATGTTCAGCTCGGGCAGGACAACTTCAGTGGCAGCCAATTGGATGTTCCCAACCCAGTCAGCTGCTTTTCTGGCTAATTGTCCCGCAACCTTGAGTCCGGTTATTGCTTGAATCTGCACCGGGATTTGCCCTGGAGCCAACAGTTTTTTGAAATCCTGCAGATCAGTCGCTGCTAGAGAAAATTTCAAGTGTCGAACATTCCCGTCAACGGTGAGAAAAGGACGTGAAGCCAGTTGCAGGTCGAGAGAAAATTCTTCCTGCCCATCAGTCAGGGACAGTTTCCCCTGACCATTGAACTTGCTGATATCGAGGAGATAGTCATCGCCAGTCCGTTTCACCGGGAAGCCGTGAATATCGCTAGTCAATTGGAATCCCCCCCCTGCAGAGAGTATTTTGCTGCTATTTGCAAACCACCGGAAATTTTTAAAGCTGTTCCGCCAAGCAACTCAGTTTTGAGGGCTCCAGGATCAGGAATTTTCACCAGTGCCTGTCCGGCTAGATTGTTTTTACCATCAAGTTTGGCACTGAAACTGACAGTTGATTTAACCGATCCCTGGAATTCACCGGAGATTTTCCAGCCATCCTGTTCCTGGTTGATCAACACCTTGAGTTGAGTAAAAGTTCCGTTCAGATCGTTCCAATCGATCAGACCGTCCTTGACCTGTATCTCAAGATTGATCGCCTGTTCTTCTAGTGCGAAATTGATGGTCGCATCAGTCAGCGAAAAAGCCAGTTCTTTGGGTAATGGTGAGGGCTGTCCCAGAGCCGTCAGGATGCCCTGCAGTTTGATATGGTCAAATTGTTCCAGGCGTAAAATATTGTGACCCGAAGTGAAATCAGCTCCGGTCAGATTGATCAGTAATGGTGCAGTAAGAAGCTGCTGTTCCTGCCAGGAGAGGCTTTTCAGGGTCAAGGTTTTCTGTTGGGATAATTCGACAGTGCCGGTGATATCGACAGGATGCTTTTCATCCGGACCGAAAAAGGTGGAGAGGATAAAATCACTCTGTTGCTGCAGTGCTCCCGAGAAATTTAATTGATGCAGTTGCCATTGGTGATCTGAACTATTGATCAAGATCCGGCCATTGGAAACTGTCATCTGGTTGATTGTAAAAGGGAGCCTTTCTGGAATTTTCAGGGTGGGTTTTGGTGATTTTTCCCGGCTTTTTGACGGAAAAGTTTCTACCTGTGGCTCGATGACGCGTAGGACATCAAGCTGACGGTGCCAGAGTGAGCTGGGGGTGAAGTTCAGTTCCACTCGCGGGATAGTTACCAGTAGCTGCCCCGGTAAATTGACATCCAGCTCAAGAATTTCCAGCCCGGTTTCAGTCCAGTCCATTTGCCTGATCTGAACCTGCCCCTCAACCAGCTGTGCAGCTATTTTCTCAACTTGGGGGCGAACAAATTGATCCAGAACCTGGTCAGCATAAAGCCAGCAGATCCCAGCAAGCAAGAAAACAACCAGCAACAGACTCAGAGTCGCTCTGTAGATGATTTTTTTCATTGGTTCCCGACAAAAGAAAAAGCTTATCCAATACCTTGTCGTATTTTACCACAGGGTGAAAAAAGGCTCATCCAATTATTATTCTATTGTCCTTGATCCTCTGTTGCTTTCTAACTGCAGCAAAAATCTTTTTATATCAAGACCGCCTGCATATCCGGTCAATTGTCCCGATTTTCCGATAATCCGATGGCAAGGAACCAGAATGGGGAGGGGATTCAGTCCATTTGTCCTCCCCACCGCCCTGACAGCTTTGGGATGGCCGATTAAATGAGCTTGCTCTGAATAGGAGCGGGTTTCACCATAAGGAACCGCCAAAAGGGCTTGCCAGGTTTGCTGCTGGAATTCTGTGCCGGTAAAGATGAGGGGCAAATCAAACTCAGTTCGTTCCAGAGCAAAATATTCCCCGAGTTGAGTTCGTGTTTGTTGAATAATATCATTGCTTTCAAACCTTATATCTCCCCATGTTTTCATGGTCTTTTCCCAGTTACAGGCAAAGACGATAGCTCTTAAATAGCTGCTGTCAGCAACAATATAAATTGCACCAATGGGGGAAGCTATCTTCTGATAACAAATATTCATCATTATTTCCGTTTCGAGAGGGTTTCTGCAAACTCATTCCAGATAGTGTGGGTCATATAGGATCGGTTTGTTTTCCACATGGCTTCATCAACAAGGTTTTGATCCAACGCTCTCTTAATGATGAGATCACTTTCCGGGAAGGCATCCGCATCACCAAAACAACGCATCATGATCATTTCAGTCGTCCATGGACCAATTCCTTTTATTGCAAGCAACTGTTTTCTGGTTTCAGGTAAATCTGCACTGTAAGAAAAACCAAGTTCACCCTTATGAACCATCTCAGACAAGACTCTGATGGCATTAGCTTTGGAACGAGTTATCCCTATTTTTTCTATCTCCGCCACCATCAATGTTGCGGGACCTGGAAAGCTGTAGATATCTTCACCGTTTATAGGAGTTCCAAACTTCTCAATCAGTGCTGCTAATTTTCCGGTGGCCTGCTGAATGGATACAAGTTGGCTCAAAATAATGGACACGGCAACTTCAAAGGGGTCGAAACTCCCAGGCACTCTTACCCCCGTTTGCCTGATTGTGGGTGTGACTGGCAAATGTGCCGGGTTGTGGTCTATATCAAACATTCTACGTATTTTAAGCAGAACCGGGCTGATTTGATCCAGCTTAAAACCCCTCAAGTTGACCAGGAGTGCGTCCTGTTTCTTATTCATTGTCACTTTAATTGTTGAATACGATTTTTGATCAGAAACATAACGCTGATAGGAATTGTTGGTGACTATTTCGATACCACGGGCAGCATGCCTTTTCAAAAAACTCAGAACACTGCCAAAATCATAAGGTTTTCGCACTATAAGAGTTAAGGTGATGCCATCTCCCTTATGAACCTTACAGCGTTTTTCAGTCCGAATTTTTGACGGTGCCATCCGATAAGCTGTTTTGAATGCTTCATTAAATCTTCGAACGGAGTTGAATCCAGCGGCAAAGGCAATTTCGGTGATGGGTTCCCGAGTTTCGAGGAGTAGGTGTTTTGCCAGGTGCAGTTTTCGTGTTTGGATGATCTCAATGGGCGATGCCCCGAACTGTTCTTCAAACACGCGTCTTAAATGGCGTCCAGAGAGACCAAGGGCACTGGCAATAGAATCTACACTTTGCTCCCCCATTGTAGATTCTTCAATTAAACGCAGACCATTGCGAGCAATATTTTCTCCCGGATTTATAAATTTGTTACCTGGTGCTAAATCAGGTCGACACCTGAGACATGCTCTGCAACCCGCTTTTTCAGCTTCGCTGGTACTTTTGTAAATAATAATGTTTTCAGGTTTTGGCCTGGCAGGACAAACTGGGCGGCAATAGATCTTTGTGGTTGTCACACCAAAATATAAACGCCCGTCATAGCGAGGATCCCGGCGGAGAATGATCTGCTTGTAGTCTGCACTGGTCAGTTGTTTCATGGCTCTCATTATAACCCATCATTCGCAAGATTGCTGGCGGTTATCGGACATCATCGCTATATCTGAAGTTAGGAGCCTGTCGGACTATCAATGAGCTGGCTGCAAACTCGTTTGTGCACGCGCTTCGTGTCATGAACAAGTCACTAGGATCAGACTGCGGTTTTCCCGCTTTTGCAAGCAAGCTTGCAACGAAAAAATATCCTCGCTGCTCAGCTCCGCCGGTTAACCCCTGAGAAAACTACTTGCGAATACCAATCTTAAGACCCATAATAAGATCTTGAAAGAGGTTTTAAATAAGCCCTTAACCAAGGTGGTATTATGGAATCCGTATTGGCAAGTTGCTCAGCAAGCATCTCTGAATTAAAGAAAAATCCTTCCGCGCTCATAGATCAATCAGATGGTGAGCCAATAGCAATCCTTAATCATAATAAACCAACAGCCTATTTAATCCCTGCTGAAACATACGCAGCACTGCTTGAAAAAATTGAAGACTACCAATTGGGTTTACTGGTAAAAGATCGTCAAAACGAAAAAATTTCAGCCGTAGAAGTCACTCTAGATGAGCTATAAATTAAAAATTTTTCCAACCGCACTCAAGGAATGGAAGAAACTAGACAATACCATCCAGAAACAATTCAAGAAAAAGCTCCAGCAGAGGCTGTCGGAGCCTCATGTTCAAAGCAGTAAGCTCTCAGGGTTTGAAAACCACTACAAAATCAAACTCAGGAATAGTGGTTACAGATTGGTCTACGAAGTTATTGATATTGAACTATATATTTTCGTTATTGCCATTGGTAAACGAGAAAAAAATACTGTCTACAAAGAGGCGAGAAAACGGAAATAATTGTCGGATTAACAAGTCGCTGCGAGGGATCAGCGGGCAGCGCGATTTTCCGGAGTTCAGTTTTTCTGCTAAAATCTGTGCTTAATCAAAGCTCAGGGTTGCAAATCTCCGCTGGCTCCTGAGCTCAAACGTTGGCAAGAATAAAAATGATTAATTGGATAATATTCGATGTGATGGGCGTAATCTTCACTGTTGGCGACGACACAAACGACCTTCTCGTTCCGTTCGTGCAAGAGCGTAACAGTGAAATATCGAGGGATGTTGTTAACGAGGTATATTTACGAGCGAGTTTAGGGAAGATCAGTTCTCGCCAATTCTGGAATGCGGTCGGACTTGGTGCTGAATATCCAGCCGTAGAGATTGAGTATCTGGATACTATGCTAACCATAGATGACGACTTTCTTGAAAACGCAAAGAGAATGCCAAAGAGATTTTCCTTGGGGTTGTTGTCTAACGACGTGAGTGAATGGTCAAAATACTTAAGAGACAAGTTTGGATTGGATTTTTTTGACATAGTGGTCATCAGTGGTGACATCCATTGTCGGAAACCGGCTTTGGGTATCTACGAACATTTCCTAGAGAAAGCAAAAACGCCGGCGGAAGCATGCATTTTTATAGATGACAGGTGCGAAAATCTATCCGTAGCCAGATCGATAGGGATGAAGACAATTCACTTTGCAAAGAAGCTGGAAGGTAAAGACTTCGTGCCAGACGCAAGTATAGTGAGTTTCACTGAGCTTGAGAAAGCTATCGAAAGTATCTACCAATAATCGCATACACCGGAGGCTCCGCCAGGCTCCATCCGTACCGGTGATGTGTAGGGATCACCAGGTAGAACTACAATGATTGACTACGGCGCAAGCTTAAGCAACTTTGTAGTAATCTCGGGACTGTCCCCAGCACCATCGAGGGCTGTCCCGAAGTTTACGAGCCATGAAAATGTGGCGGTTCGCACCGCAAAAGCCTGGGACAGCCCCCATGCGGGGGCAGTCCCGTATATGGTCTCCCCCTTAATTGCAAGGGCTTTTTGTCGATAATAACAGGGACAGGATTGCTGCCGTATATCCGGTCTCTTTAT
>JAKIUD010000003.1 GCA_021647765.1 Desulfuromusa sp.
ACTTCATGAGGATGACGCCGGTAAAACCATCGAAATAACGCTGGACATACCCATGTCCCCAGACATGCCAGTTATGACAACGCAGACAATTATCCGGTCGCGGCCAGGGATAATGACGTCCCTGAGCAAGAATTTGCTTGAGATCAACAGGAACTCGCCATAACATAGACCCTCCTTGAAATGGGGTGTCAGCCCCGAAAGCAAAAAGGGCGGAGAGTTCGCTAAAACTCTCCGCCCGCTTTACATCGACAGGGTAAAAAAAAGAGCCTTCCACAAAAGACTCATATTGTCTGACAATTTCCTCCGACAGGTCAAATTAAACTGAAAATATCCACAGACTTCGGTGCCGTTTATTGTGGAAACTTACACCAGCCTGCCGGTTTTAGTGCCGGTTGACTTGAATAACATGTTACCTCCTTTAGGTTCTCAAAATGAGAGTTGAACGGCTTGCTTTTCTTTTAATTTAACCAGGTTTGACCCGGTGATCATAAACTCCTCCTTTCTGCCGGGCAATATAGGGGATACTATATGTATGGTAATTTTTCACATTCCATAGGCTACACGTTATTAGAATTCTCTTGAAGCAAATACTTTTAATGGGTATATTAGTCTTAATAATAAGGTAAATTCTTAATATTCAAATACTTATATCCTTTTGGCACATAAGTTGTGGTAATATTCTGAAACCCTAATATCTAGATAGTTATATGGATACTCGATATTTTAAAACCCTGGTTACTGTGGTAGAAACGGGTAGTTTTTCCAACGCTGCCCGGAATCTCCATTTGACTCAATCAGCCATCTCGCAACGGATCAAGTTTATTGAGGAAGCTTTTGGTCACTCTCTTTTTGATCGTTCTGGAGCTGCATTACGGCTGACCTCTGCAGGTGAGGTTGTTCTGGAGAGTGCCCGACGAATTGTTGGAATTGAGGATTCGCTGCTGGGGAAGCTGAAGCGGATTAATAGAAGAGAAAAGGTTTCCCTTTGTTGTACACCGACCTTTGGCGCTGTTTATCTGTCGGGAGTTCTCAACCGGTTTATTCTTGAAAGTGGTGGTGCTCCGGCTGACCTGAATTTTTTATTGCATAACCCGGATCAGGCGCTGGAGGGAATTTTAAATAAAGATTTTGATATCGCTATTGTTGAACATTGCCCCGATACCGATTTAAGTATGTTTCAAACTTATTCATTGCCACAGGATGATCTGGTTTTTGTCACGTCACCTAAGTTGGGTTTGTCTTCAGCTGAGCATAAGATTGAATCACTCTTTGGATTTTCTCTCTTTGTCCGGGAAGGGGGGTGCAGTTCGCGGCAATTGTTAACTCGAGGACTGGAAGAGCAGGGAAAGAGTCTGGATGATTTTGCCGCAGTTGTTACTTCGGATGATTTACGTTTGACCCGACAGTCAATTCTTGCTGGTGGCGGGATCTCTTTCATGTCAAAAAGTCTGGTTTGTGAATATTTGGAAACTGGCCAGATGATAGAACATTATGTCAAAGGCTTTCCTCATAGCAGACAGCGAAAAGTTGTTATGGAGAAGGGGCGTGAGAATGAAAAGCTGCTCTGTGATCTAGCCCGTTGTGTCTTCAATGTTATGGATGTCCCTTCACCGCTCTAGAAGAAAAAATAGCCGCAGATGAACGCAGATTTTCACAGATTAAAATCACAAAGCTAGGATTTTCCAATAGTTTGGTTTTATCCGTTTTTATCTGCGTTCATCTGCGGCTAAATTGTTTTTTACCTTTGTCTTCCTAACTACAAAACCAATTGCACCACCGTCTCAATATGAGCCGTCTGCGGGAACATGTCGACGGGCTGGAGTTGTTTGATTTTGTAGCCATTCTCGGTCAGAGTTTTCAAATCATGGGCAAGGCTGTCTGGATCGCAGGAGACATAAATAATCTGCTTCGGTTTAAGTTGATACAGCGTCTGTAGTAACTCATCAGAGCACCCTTTTCGGGGTGGATTGAGTGTGACCAGGGCCGGTTTTTTCTGCCCGGAACGTTTCTGTAATTCTTCTGCGGCATCCCCGGCATAGAAACGACAGTTATGCAGATCATTCAATCGGCTATTTTCTGCCGCATTTCGTACCGCCTCGTCGACAGATTCAATTCCGTCAACCTGTCCGGCATCTTTTGCCAGATGAAGGGCAATTCCGCCGATTCCACAGTAAAGATCAATGGCAGTGTCCTGTTTGCTCAGTTTTGCCCATTTTCTCACCAAGGCATAAATACGGGTGGCCTGGACGGTATTGATCTGAAAAAAGGCTTCAGGGGCAATGCGGAGGCGGATATCTCCAATTCTTTCGATCAAATCAGGTAGCCCTTGCAGTTTCAGGGTTTTTCCACCCATGATAATATTACCGGATGAGCTGTTGATGTTCTGATGGACGCCGATAATTTCTGGAACTTTCCGCATCAGAACTTTTGCCAGTTTGGGGAGTTGTTGCAGATCACGAAAGTGACTGACGAAGGTCACCAGAGCTTTGTCGCTAAATGGACTGACACGAATCAGCAAGTAGCGCAGCAGGCCACGTTGATGATGGGGATTATAAACAGAAATCTTCTGTCGCTGGACTTCATCACGAACCACAGCGGCAATTTTATTGATCAACGGGTGGTGAACCGGGCATTCCGGGCAATCAATCACCTCGTGGGTGCCCCGCTGGTAAAGTCCGATCAAAACTTTTTCCCGTTTGCGAGAAAAAGTCAGTTTAGCACTGGCTCGGTAACCAAACGGGGGATCCGATGGTAAAACGGGGGGAACCTGTACGTCATCCAGTAATCCCTGTTGTAACAGTGCTTCGGCAACCCGTTGTTGTTTGAACAGGAGTTGATCGGCATATTTCATGCTGATCAGCGGGCAGCCAAGGCAATCACGCTCCAGTTTGCAGGCAACATTCGCAGTCCGTTGTGGTACGTTGCACAGAACTCGGCGCAGACTGGTAAAGATGTGGGTTCGCCCGATGTGTTCAACTTCAGCGACAACGGTCTCTCCCGGAAAGGCTCCCTGAACGACCGCAATTCTAGTTTTATACGGAGCGAGGCCGATGCCATCCTTATCAAGGGAGTCGATGGTTAATTTGAGAGTTTCTGACTGAGATTGCCTAGTCGTTAATTTCTTTTTTGCTGGTTTTTTCATAGTCACTTAACTCTTTATCTTTATTGGTTCAACTCAGTCGTGTCCGTTAAAGACGTGTATAACTAAAAGAAGTTGCATGTAATCCGAAGGGTGCTAGATTAAAAAAATCCAGCAAATCCGGGACTGTCCCCGCATGGGAGCTGTCCCAGACTTTTGCGGCGCAAACCGCCACAGTTTTTCGTGGTTCGTAAGCTTCGGGACAGCCCCCGATGGGTCTGGGGACAGTCCCAAGTTTACTGCAATACTGCTTAAACTAGCACCATTCGGGATTGAGGGGGATAATGTCTGCTTCAAAGGCAGGCAGGGTACTCTTAGTTCTATGTTGCTGTCAAATATTGACAGGCTTGCTCGCAACTGGCAACTCCGATAAACTGCGCCACGCAAATAAGCTGTCAACTAATCCAAGGAGTTCAACCGTTGCGACATAAAACTCGTCAGCTCAAATTAGGGGATCTTGCTATCGGTGGTGGTGCACCGATCAGTGTTCAGTCAATGTGTAACACCGATACCCGTGATGTTGCTGCGACATTGTCCCAGATAGAAGTGTTGCAGGAAGCCAAATGTGAAATCATCCGCTGTGCGGTTCCTGATCAGGCTGCTGCTGAGGCGCTTGGTGCTATCAGGCAGGGTTGTCAAATCCCATTGATTGCCGATATCCATTTTGATTATCGTCTGGCATTGACTTCGGTCAAGCAGGGGGTCGATGGGTTGCGTTTGAATCCCGGTAATATCGGTGAGCGGTGGAAGGTTGAAGAGGTGGTCAAGGCTTGTGCCGAGAAGCAGGTGCCGATTCGTATCGGGGTCAATGCCGGTTCGCTGGAGCGGGAGTTGTTGCAGAAATATGGTTATCCAACTGCCGAGGCGATGGTTGAGAGTGCGTTGGGGCATGTTCGGATTCTGGAAGAGTTGAATTACACAGAAATTAAAGTGAGTTTAAAAGCATCTGATATTGCCAGAACAGTTGAGGCATATCGACTTCTGGCGGGACAGGTCGATTATCCCCTCCATATCGGGATTACTGAAGCAGGGACAACCTGGAGTGGAACCATCAAGAGCGCTATTGGCCTTGGATCTCTTTTGTATGATGGGATTGGTGACACCCTGCGGGTTTCATTGACCGGAGATCCTGTAGAAGAGGTGCGAGTTGGCTGGGAAATTCTCAAAAGTTTGCGGTTGCGGGAAAAAGGACCGATATTTGTCAGTTGTCCGACGTGTGGACGCTGTCAGATTGAACTCATCGAAATTGCCGAAGAGGTTGAACAAAGACTCCGTGATTTCCCTAAACCGTTGACGATTGCTGTGATGGGTTGCGTGGTTAATGGCCCGGGTGAGGCTCGTGAAGCTGATTTGGGAATTGCCGGTGGATTGGGGCAAGGGATTCTTTTCCGTCACGGTGAGGTTGTGCGTAAGGTGCCGCAGGAAGGTCTGGCCGATGCTCTGGTTGACGAAGCCTGGAAGATGATTGATGGGGATGAACAACGTACCTGAGCCCAGCATCAATATGATTGTTCCTGAGCTTGCTTTTCTGTGAAAATCAGGTTAATTTTCAATACCTAATATTGTTTATCCCAACTCATCAACTGAACAGGAAATATATATGCGTTACTCCCAATATCTGCTGCCAACCCTTAAAGAAACTCCTGCCGATGCTGAAGTTGTCAGTCACCGATTGATGCTGCGGGCAGGAATGATCCGCAAGGTTGCCGCTGGAATTTACAGCTATCTGCCGTTTGGATTGCGCTCATTGCGCAAGATGGAACAGATTATCCGTGAAGAGATGGATCGAGCTGGAGCGATTGAGTGTCTGATGCCGATGGCTAATCCGGCGGAGCTGTGGCAGGAGTCGGGTCGCTGGGAAAAATATGGCAAGGAGCTGCTACGCTTCAAAGACCGTAAATCTGCCGATTTTTGCATGGGGCCGACCCATGAAGAGGTGATTACCGATATTATCCGTAACACAGTCAACTCCTATCGTCAGCTGCCGCTGAATCTTTATCAGATTCAGACTAAATTTCGCGATGAAATCCGTCCTCGCTTTGGATTGATGCGCGGTCGGGAATTTATTATGAAAGATGCTTATTCTTTCGACCTGGAAGATGCTGGCGCCGATAAATCTTACGCCAAAATGTATCAGGCTTACCGAAATATTTTTAACCGTTGTGGACTTAATTTCCGTTCCGTTGAAGCTGACAGTGGCGCTATTGGTGGAAACTTTTCCCATGAGTTTATGGTGTTAGCCGAATCGGGTGAGGATGGTATTGTTTCTTGCGATAGCTGCGAATATGCCGCCAATGTGGAGAAGGCAGAACTCATCTATCGTGATCTGGAGACTCCAGCGGCAACGCAGGAACTGCAAAAGGTGGATACCCCGGGGCAGAAAACTATTGAAGAGGTTGCAGTATTTCTCCAAATAAGCCCGCGACAGCTGGTGAAAACTTTGATTGTTCAAACTTCGGATGATGAAGTTCTAGCTATTTTATTGCGCGGTGACCGCGAGCTGAACGAGATCAAACTTGCTAATTTTCTGGGTGTTGATTGGGTGCTGATGGCTGAAGATGATGTTGTTAAACAGGCAACCGGAGCTCCTACTGGATTTGCCGGACCGATTGGGTTGAAAGTTCGTGTTTTTGCTGATACTGAAGTTAAGGGTATGGCCGATTTTGTTGTCGGTGGCAACGCGGTCGACGTCCATTTTATTGGTGCCAATCAGGTGCGTGATTTCGAAGTCAGTCAGTTTGCCGATCTCCGTCAGGCGGTGGCTGGAGACCCCTGCCCACGTTGTGCCAGTGGTAAGTTTGAAAGTTGGCGCGGGATAGAAGTCGGTCATATTTTCAAGCTGGGAGTCAAGTATTCCGAGGCGATGAATGCTACAGTTCTGGATGCGGAAGGAAAATCCCGGCCGTTGGTTATGGGCTGTTACGGGATCGGTGCCGGTCGGACTGTGGCAGCGGCGATTGAGCAGAATCATGATGAGAATGGCATGATATTGCCGATGCCACTAGCCCCTTTCCAGGTTCTGGTAACGATGTTGAATCCCAAGGATGATTTGGTGCATGAGGCGGCAGAAAATCTCTATCAGCAACTGCTGGATGTAAATATCGAGGTATTGCTAGATGATCGGGATGAGCGTCCCGGGATCAAATTTAAAGATGCTGATCTGATCGGGATTCCGCTACGGGTAACAGTTGGTGCGCGCAGTTTGAAAGAGGGTAATGTTGAACTGAAGATCAGAAAGAGTGGTATTACGTCGATGTTTTCACTTGATAATATTGTCCCACAGTTACAACAATTGGTTGCTGAAGGGTTGGCGTTTGAGCTGGGAAGTTAGTCCCCTTGTGTCATTCGCAAGGCACGAAGAGTTAAGTCTTCTAGACCATCATCAGCTATCTACATGGCTTTATGTGAAACTTCCGTGCGTAATATGTGCATGGATATAGAGAACGTAGAACTAATCAGAAGTTTATGACCAAACTTAAAATTGATAAAAGTGGTTCCCTGAAATTACCAGCAGAAATATATCGACCATTGGGGAATCAACCTCTGGAGATAATTTCTGCTTCTTCGGGGCACCTGTTGCTTGGGCGTCCTGAAGCAGAAGGGTCTGTGCTGATTGCTGGAGTATTGGAAGAGGGCTCTGTTACTGATCTTCTCTCCTATTTCAATATGTTTCGCAAAACCGGTATTCTCACCCTCGAACTTGAGGGAGGATTGAAATCACTTTATTTTCAGCAGGGAGAAATTGTTTTTGCCACCAGCTCTTTTGCCAGTGAAGATCTGGGTGAAGTGCTGTTTTCTCTGGGGAAAATTGAGCGGGATGCGCTGCAGGAGTTACGTTTGCTGGTGAGTAAAAAGACCTCACTCGGTAAGTTGCTGGTTGAGCGTGGTGTTGTTGCCCCTAAAGATCTCTGGTTAGCGGCTCGCAGCCAGGTTGAACATATTATTTACACCCTTTTTTCTGCTATTTCCGGTGGGTTTTATTTTCAGTCTAAGCCGATTGAACAGGAACAGATTTTACGTCTGTCGATGAGTACTCAGAATATCATCATGGAAGGGTTACGTCGATTGGATGAAAAAGCGCTGTTTATGCGCAAAATTATCTCTCTTGATTATTTTCCCCTGGAAACCGGCAAGGAAGCGACGGATTTAAATCAGGCTGAAGCACGACTGATGAATGTTGCCCAAGCCGGGCAGCAGACGGCTCGAAACCTGTTTCGACAAATCGGCCTGCGTGAATTTGATGGGATGCGGATTCTGTTTGGTCTGATAGAGAAACGACTTATCTGTATGGAAGATACCCCAACATCTGAGATTGAAGGGGTTCCAGGACAGATTCTAGCGGCCTACAACAGTCTTTTTAAAGTTATTTTTGCCCAGGTGGTCAAAGTTTGTCCGGAGTTTCCTCAGGAGGTTGCTCAGTCATTGCGTGATTTACCACAACCCTATTCATTTGTTTTGCGAGACGTGGAATTGCAGAGTGATGGAACCCTTGATGGACATCGAATTGTCACAAATCTGATTGGCCTGGAGGAAGGGGATAAGAAAAAACTGCTGGCTGATTCGCTCTGTGAAGTTGCTTTTACCGAAACAATGGCTTTGCGGCGGGATCTGGATGCTGAACAGGCCAGACCGTTGATTGCCCGGGTTCAGGAAGTCACGACCAAGATACGAGATATGATCGGGAGAAATGAATGAGACAAGAAGCTAGAGATCGGTTGATTTTTGCTTTAGATGTTGCTGGTTTTTCTGCAGCAGAAGAATGGGTTGAAAAACTGCATAAAAATGTGGGTCTATTCAAGGTTGGTAAACAGCTGTTTACTCGTTGTGGCCCTGAGGTTGTCAGGATGGTTCAGGATCATGGCGGGGAGGTTTTTCTTGATCTCAAGTATCATGATATCCCGAATACGGTTGCTAAAGCGGCAATTGAGGCCTGTAAACTTGGCGTAAAAATTTTCAATGTGCATGCTCTGGGTGGGTCGGAGATGATGCGCAAAACGGTAGAAGAAGTTGACAATTATTGCACTTCGGCAGGTGTCAATCGACCGATGATGCTGGCTGTGACGATACTCACTTCATCGACAGAAGAAACCCTGCATGAAGTTGGAATTGATCACACGGTTGCCGAAATGGTTCCCCGTTTGGCAAAACTGGCTAAGGATTCCGGATTTGACGGTGTGGTTGCTTCACCAAAGGAAGTGGCTCTAGTCCGGGAGGTGTGTGGTGCTGATTTTGCGATTGTGACCCCCGGTGTCCGCCCGACTTTTGCCGCTCTGGATGATCAGAAGCGGGTCACAACTCCAACCGATGCCATTGCTGCTGGAGCTACTGCTCTGGTGGTCGGACGCCCGATCTCCGCTGCAAGTGATCCTCTGGAAGCCGCCGGAAAAATTCTGCTTGAAATTGAGGATGCACTGGGAATTAATGACTGACTACCTTTATGGGATCAACCCGATCTGTGAGGCTCTTCAAGGGGATGGTCGCAAGCCGCTGGAATTGCTTATTATCAGTGGTGAGCGGAATGACCGTTTGGATGATCTGGTTGTTCGAGCCAAACGACTGAGGCTGAAAGTCAATTTTCTGGAACGCCGGGAACTTGATCGATTAGCAGGCCATTCTCATCATCAGGGAATCCTGCTTTCATTAACCCCTTTTCGCTACGTTGATTTTAACGATCTTCTGCAAGACTGGCGTGACAGCGGGCAAATGGCATTCTTTCTTCTTCTCGATGGCATTACTGATCCGCACAATTATGGCGCAATCCTTCGTAGTGCTGAAGTTGCTGGTTGCTGGGGGGTCATTGTCGCCAAAGATCGCTCTTGCCCGGTCACTTCGGTGGTTGAAAAAACTGCCGCAGGGGCTCTGTCCCATTTAGCGTTGTGCCAGGTCACTAATCTCTCGCGGACTATTGATGAACTGAAGAGAGAGGGGATCTGGTGCTATGGGTTGGCAGGTGATGAGGATGCTCTGGATCTTTTTTCAACTGATCTAAAGGGGAATTTGGCGTTGGTTGTTGGTCGTGAAGGGAAAGGATTGCGACCGAATATTCGCAAGCACTGTGATGCTTTACTGGCAATTCCCATGGTGGGAAAGATTAATTCACTGAATGCTTCGGTTGCAACTGGAATTGCTCTGTTTGAGGTGGTTCGGCAGAATAGACACCAGTAATGCAGTGTTTCTGCACAAATGAAAAGAGATTGAATATATATGAACTTACTCAAAATTATTCTTGAACAGGAAGTATATCCGGCTCTTGGCTGTACTGAACCAACTGCTGTCGCTTATGCGGCCAGTATTGCAGCCAAGGAGCTTTCCGACCCCTTGGAACAAATGACTATCAGTGTTGACCCCGGTGTTTACAAAAATGGGCTGGCTGTTACCGTACCGAATACCAACGGTGAAAGGGGCAATTTGATTGCGGGAGTCTTGGGGGCTTTGATTTGCCGTCCAGAACTTAAAATGAAAATTCTGGATGGGGGTTCCCCGGAATTGATCGGTCGAGCAAAAGAATTAATCCACAGTAAAAAGGCGACCATCACCTGTGATACTACGTGGCACGGTCTGCATATTGAGGTTGAGGCTTCAGATGGCGCTTCCACAGTTAAAGCCACTTTAGTCGATAATCATACCAACCTGGTTCTACTCGAAAAAGATGGCGAGATTCTTTTCAGTGTTGATCCGCTTGATGAAGGGCTACAGAAGTTAGACTACAAGAGTGTTCTCAAAGATATGCAGATTGCTGATCTGGTTGATTTAGTTGAACTGCTGGATGACGAGGATTATGCTTATCTCTTAGAGGGTGTCGGTTATAATCGGGCAATTTCGACCGAGGGGTTGGAGATAAAAAAAGTTGGTTACTATCTTGCCGATCTCAAAGAAAAAGGTTATCTCCAGGATGATGTTTTTTCATCGACCAAAATTTTAACTGCGGCAGCAGCGGATGGTCGGATGGACGGTCTCAACCTGCCGGTCATGTCGAGTGGCGGGAGCGGGAATCAGGGAATCGTTGCGATCCTTGTCCCCTACAATGTTGGTCTCTGGTTTAAGATTGATGAGCGTACGATTATTAAAAGTATCGCACTGTCACACTTAGTTAATAGTTATATCAAGTGCTTCACCGGTAGCTTGTCACCGATCTGTGGTTGTTCGATAGCCGCAGGAGTTGGTGCTGCAGTTGCCATCGTCTATCAGCAGGCGGGTAAAAATATCGATCAGATCACCTTGGCAGTGAATAATCTGATCAGTGATCTGGGCGGTATGCTCTGTGATGGTGCCAAGGGGGGCTGCGCCTTGAAGGTCGTTAGTTCAACAGATTCGGCAATTCGTTCTGCCTACATGGCTTTGAATAACCATGGGATCACTTCCGTTGAAGGTTTTATCGGTCGGAGCGCTGAAGAAACAATTCAGAATCTGAGTCGTATCAGCACGGATGCTATGGCTGGAGTTGACGATATGATGATCCAGATTATGTTGGAAAAAAACAGTTAGTTTTTTTTCTTGCATTCCGGTTTTTCTTGGGTTATAAATCCCGTCTTGTGCTGGCGTAGCTCAATTGGCAGAGCACCTCACTTGTAATGAGGATGTTGGGGGTTCAATTCCTCTCGCCAGCTCCAGCAGTTTTGATCGGGCTTGCCCGTTAAAATATAAATAGAATAACCGGATCCCCTGGAGGGGTTCCCGAGTGGCCAAAGGGATCAGACTGTAAATCTGACGGCGTAGCCTTCGGAGGTTCGAATCCTCCCCCCTCCACCATTTGAATGACTTGCCGGATAAAACCCGGCTGCTGTGCGCCAGGAGGCTGATAGGCCGATGGAACTGGGGCAGGGTCGTGTGGAGTCCTTTGCCACACATTTGATACGCGCTAGAGCTTGGGCGGGAGTAGCTCAGCTGGCTAGAGCATCAGCCTTCCAAGCTGAGGGTCGCGGGTTCGAATCCCGTTTCCCGCTCCATTTAGCTCTGTGCGAAAAAAAAGGACGTCAAGCCCACATAGCTCAGTTGGTAGAGCGCATCCTTGGTAAGGATGAGGTCACCAGTTCAACTCTGGTTGTGGGCTCCATCTTTTTTAGGATGTTTTGATTTGCCTTAAAATTAGTATAGATTCTGTCGTTTAAATTTTGGTTGTTTCACACAAAAAACAGTAGACGAAAAAGACAACAAAGGGAGGTTTTACTATGTCCAAGGAAAAGTATGAAAGGACAAAGCCGCACGTCAACATTGGAACCATCGGTCACGTTGACCACGGCAAGACCACACTGACCGCAGCTATCACCAAAGTATTGGCAGAGCAGGCAGGCAGTGGCGAGGTCAAAGCATTTGATCAGATCGACAACGCTCCCGAAGAGCGCGAGCGTGGTATCACCATAGCCACCGCCCACGTCGAGTATGAAACTGAAAACCGTCACTACGCCCACGTTGACTGCCCCGGTCACGCCGACTATGTCAAGAATATGATTACCGGAGCCGCCCAGATGGATGGAGCAATCTTGGTTGTTTCCGCAGCTGACGGTCCCATGCCTCAGACCCGCGAGCATATCCTCCTCGCCCGTCAGGTTGGTGTTCCCGCCATGGTCGTGTTTTTGAATAAAGCTGACCTGGTCGATGACGAAGAACTCCTCGAACTCGTCGATATGGAAATCAGAGAGCTACTCTCCAGTTATGACTTTCCTGGAGATGATATTCCTGTCATTGCTGGATCCGCCCTCGCCGCCCTTGAAGGTCGCGATGACGAAATTGGCAAAGACAAAGTCCTTGAGCTCATGGACGCCGTCGATAGCTATATCCCAGAGCCTGAGCGTGCCATCGACAGACCTTTTCTGATGCCAGTTGAAGACGTCTTCTCCATCTCCGGCCGTGGCACCGTTGCCACCGGACGTGTCGAGCGAGGCATCATCAAAGTTCAAGAAGAAGTTGAAATCGTTGGCATGAGAGAAACCCAGAAGACTGTCGTTACCGGAGTCGAAATGTTCCGCAAGCTGCTCGATCAAGGGCAAGCTGGCGATAACTGTGGTATCCTTCTCCGTGGACTCAAGCGCGATCAGATTGAACGTGGGCAAGTGCTGGCGAAACCCGGCAGCATCACCCCCCACACTAAATTCAAAGCTGAGGCCTATATCCTCACCAAAGAAGAAGGCGGTCGTCATACCCCCTTCTTCAAAGGGTATCGTCCCCAGTTCTACTTCCGAACCACTGATGTGACTGGAATTGTAGAGCTGCCCGAAGGTGTCGAGATGGTCATGCCTGGTGATAATATTGCCATGACAGCAGAACTGATCACCCCGATCGCCATGGATAAAGAATTACGCTTTGCAATACGCGAGGGTGGCCGCACCGTCGGCGCCGGCGTGGTGAGTGAAGTTATCGAGTAATACGAAAAATAATTAGTGAATCACTCTTTTCCGCCTGATCGTGGAAGAGAATTATTGAGGTAAGCACTATGCGTGACATTGTCACCCTTGCTTGTGTTGAGTGTAAACAACGAAATTACACAACAACGAAAAACAAGCGAAACACTCCAGATAAGCTGGAGTTTAACAAGTATTGTCGCTTCTGCCGGAAGCATACCCCCCACAAAGAAACAAAATAGCGGGAAATGGCGGCGGTCAGGATAGAATTGTAGGCCAGTAGCTCTAACGGCTAGAGCACCGGACTCCAAATCCGGGTGTTGGGGGTTCGAATCCCTCCTGGCCTGCCAGAATTGCGAATAGTACTTTATAGCGAGGCCAATAGATCAATGTTTGGAAAATTAAACGAGTTTTTTACTAACGTCAAAGCAGAGTTAAAGAAGGTTACTTGGCCAACAAGGAAAGATACCTATGCTTCAACGATGGTTGTTATTGTGTTGGTAATAATCAGTGCGATTTTTCTTGGTGGTGTTGATGTGATTCTTTCGCGCCTTATCCGTCTGATCCTCGGTTGAGGAGAAAAAGGACTTTACCATGGCAATGAAATGGTACGGCGTGCATACCTATTCAGGGTATGAAAATAAGGTCAAGCTCAATCTTGAGGAGCGAATTCGCTCCATGGCGGTTGAAGATCTGTTTGAGGAAATTCTGATTCCTTCAGAAACCGTGGTCGAAATGCGTAAGGGGGAGCGTAAGACCTCAACCCGCAAATTTTTCCCCGGTTATATTCTCGTGCGGATGGAGCTTAATGATGAGACTTGGCATGTGGTGACCGGTACAGCAAAAGTGACCGGTTTTGTAGGGGGGGCGCAGAATCCTCCACCAATTTCTGATGCGGAGATTGCTAAGATTACTAACCGCATGGAAGAGGGTGTTGAGAAGCCAAAACCGAAAGTTGAATTTGAAATTGGTGAAACTGTCCGTGTCGTTGATGGTCCGTTCCTTAATTTTACTGGAATGGTGGAGGACGTCCGTCCTGATCGAGGCACATTAAAAGTGATGGTCAGTATCTTTGGTCGGGTTACCCCCGTAGAATTAGAGTTTATTCAGGTTGAAAAGACCAGCTAAGCTGGGATGAACGTTTCGTTCGTTTAAGGAGTCAGTCATGGCCAAGAAAATTATTGGACAGATTAAATTGCAGATCCCTGCAGGTAAGGCGAATCCATCGCCGCCTGTTGGCCCCGCACTTGGACAGCATGGGGTCAACATTATGGAGTTCTGTAAAAATTTCAACGCAAAAACTCAAGATCAGGATGGTTTGATTATTCCTGTTGTGATCACTGTTTTTGCTGATCGTTCCTTCTCTTATATCACCAAGACGCCGCCGGCTGCTGTTTTACTGCTACGCGCAGCAAAATTAAAAAAGGGTTCCGGGGTTCCAAATAAGGAGAAGGTCGGCAAGGTCACCAAGGATCAGGTTCTTGAAATAGCTCGCCTGAAAATGCCTGACCTCAATGCTTTCTCAGAAGAGGCTGCAATGCGAATTATTGAAGGTACTGCACGCAGCATGGGAATTGAAGTCGCCTGAGACGGCGCGTAGTGGAGATAGAAGATGGCAACAGGTAAAAACATCAAAAATGCAAAAGGGCTGATTGACCGTTCCCAGCTCTATGGGATCGACGAAGCTCTTGAATTGCTTAAGAAGGGTTCTTTTGCAAAGTTCGATGAAACAGTTGACGTGAGTGTTCGCTTGGGTGTTGATCCCCGCAAGGCGGATCAGATGATTCGCGGCGCGCTTGTTCTGCCGAACGGTCTTGGTAAGTCTGTTCGGGTTCTGGTTTTTGCTAAGGGTGAAAAAGCGCAAGAAGCAGAGGCTGCTGGTGCTGATTATGTCGGTGCGGACGATCTGGCTGAAAAAATCAAGGGTGGCTGGTTCGATTTTGATACCGCAATTGCTTCACCAGATATGATGGGTGTTGTTGGTAAAATCGGTCGGGTTTTGGGGCCACGTGGTTTGATGCCTAACCCTAAGGTTGGTACGGTGACTATGGATCTGGCACGTGCTATTGAAGAGGCAAAATCAGGTAAGGTTGAGTACCGCGTAGAAAAAGCTGGTATTATCCATGCTCCGGTTGGTAAGGTTTCTTTTGATGCACAGAAGCTCAAAGAAAATATTCTTGCACTGGTTGATGTTTTGCTAAAAGCAAAGCCATCAACGGCAAAGGGAACTTATCTGAAGAAGATTACGCTATCAAGCACAATGGGCGCTGGTATCAACCTTGATATTCCCCAATTGCAGGCTTTATTCAAGTAGGTGACTGCTTGATTTACAGGCTTAAAGTCAAAGACAGCAGGTATGCAAAGCATTTAATGGTTGAACCACCTGCCGAGGCTGTCGGGTACTGTGACGACAAGGTCGTCTCTTCCCTTCAACTTGACTTGGGCGGGATTTTATAATCCCAAGATCTTAATGAAAGGAGGAGAGTAGATGGATAGGACAACGAAAGAACAAGTCGTTCAGGATTTGACACGGCGCTTGGCGGAGACTCAAGCGGCTTTTCTGGCAGATTATCGTGGGATTGATGTTGAGCAAGCCACCCGGTTGCGGCGTGAGTTAACTCAGGCAGGGGTAGAGTATCGGGTTGTTAAAAATAGCCTGTTGAAACTTGCAGCACAGGGAACGTTAGCTGAGGAACTCCAGCCTTACTGTGTTGGACCGACCGCAATTGCATTATCAGGAGATGATCCGGTTGCTCCGGCTAAAATTTTAAGTAAGTTTGCTAAAGAAATTGACGCTTTTGAGCTTAAAGCAGGAGTTCTCAGTGGCAAGTTATTATCAGTTTCTGAGATCAGTGCTTTAGCTGAGTTGCCGAGCCGTGAAGAATTGTTGGCTATGGCGTTGAGCACAATGAATGCTCCGATAACCAATTTTGTTGGAACAATGGCCGCAATTCCACGTTCCCTGGTTCAGGTATTGAATGCTATCAGTGAGAATAAAGCCGCTTAATTTAACAAGACATAGTTGATAAAAGTTTAAAACATAAATTTGGAGGAAAAAATGGCTACAGTTACTAAAGAGCAAGTTGTAGAATTTATTGAAAATATGACAGTTTTGGAAATGTCTGAGTTTGTGAAGGAACTCGAAGACAAGTTTGGTGTTTCTGCTGCTGCACCGGTTGCTGTTGCTGCAGCCCCTGCTGCAGGTGACGGTGCTGCTGCTGAGGAGCAAACTGAGTTTGACGTTATCTTGACCAGCTTTGGTGAGAAAAAGATCACCGTTATTAAGGCTGTCCGTGCAATTACCGGTCTTGGGCTGAAGGAAGCTAAAGAGTTGGTCGATGGCGCACCTGGCACCGTTAAGGAAGCAGCTTCCAAGGATGAAGCTGAAGATATCAAAAAGCAACTTGAGGAAGCTGGTGCCAGCGTGGAGCTGAAATAGCCCCTTTTTTTGCTAATTTGTTCTTAGCCAAGGTCACCTTGTGTGGCCTTGGCTATTGTCGTTGTCAGCCTCGGCATTTTGCCGGGGTGGACCTTCTAATCTGGTCCAGAGTGGTGTCTGCACGGAGTCTTTTTTTTAAAGATCTGTGATCTTGACCCCAAAGGAGAAATCATGGCGTATTCGTTTGCGAATAATCCGCTCCTCAGGAAGCATTTCGCAAAGGTTAAGAATATTATCGATATTCCAAACCTCATTGATATACAAAAAACTTCTTATAAAAGGTTCTTGCAGGCGGATTTGCCTTCTTCAGAGCGCAAGCAAAGTGGTCTAGAGGCAGTTTTCCGGTCTGTTTTCCCTATTCATGATTTTAGCGACACTTGTTCTATGGAGTATGTTTCCTATAGCTTGGGTGTGCCTAAATATGATGTCGAGGAATGTCATCAGCGTGGCATGACCTACGCTGCTCCAATTAAGGTGAAAGTGCGTCTGGTCACTTGGGATGTTGACAAAGATGCCGGTACCCAGTCAATCAGGGATATCAAGGAGCAGGAAGTTTATTTTGGTGAAATTCCACTCATGACAGAGAATGGAACGTTCATCATTAATGGAACTGAACGGGTTATTGTCAGCCAGTTACATCGTTCCCCAGGGGTCTTTTTCTCTCACGACAAAGGCAAGACACATTCCAGTGGCAAAATCCTCTTTAGCGCACGGATTATCCCTTACCGAGGATCGTGGCTTGATTTTGACTTCGATCATAAAGATCTGCTCTGGGTTCGGATCGACCGCCGCCGTAAGCTTCCTGCAACCGTATTGCTCAAAGCCCTGGGCTATACGACAGAGGAATTACTTAAATATTACTATGATTTGGAAGAGATCTCCTGGACTGGTAAGGAATATATCAAGAAAGTTAATTTTGATCTCTTGGCTGGAAAGCGTGCCAGTTCCGATGTCCTCTCCAGTAGTGGAGAAGTGCTGGTCAAGGCAAATCGTAAATTTACCCGTTCCGCCATCCGCAAGCTTAACGATGATGGCATAGAATCAATTCCAATTACTGCCGAGGAGCTGATTGGCCAGGTTGTTGCCAGCGATATTGTTGATGAGACGACCGGTGAAGTCATTCTCGAATGTAATGGTGTACTCAGTGAGGCGAAACTCGAGGAGTTACGTGAAAAAGGGATCAATACTTTTTCTACATTATTCATTGATCACCTCTACGTAGGTTCCTACCTGAGTGATACCCTCAGGGTTGATAAGGTAGAGACTGCTGATGATGCGATCATTGAGATTTTCCGGCGTCTGCGTCCTGGTGATCCCCCTACGATAAGAACAGCAACAACCCTGTTTGAAAGTTTGTTCTTCAATGCGGATCGATATGATATCTCAGCTGTTGGACGTTTAAAGCTCAACCACAAGCTTGGAGTCGATAGCCCGTTGGATCTTTCCACTTTGACGAAGGAAGACATCCTCAGAGTGGTTCGATATCTTGTTGATTTGCGTGATAGTAAGGGCTCTGTCGATGACATTGATCACCTGGGTAATCGCCGGGTCAGAGCTGTTGGTGAACTACTGGAAAATCAATATCGTGTAGGTCTGGTGCGGATGGAGCGTGCAATTAAAGAGCGGATGAGCTTGCAGGACGTTGATAGCTTGATGCCGCACGATTTGATTAACTCCAAACCAGTTTCAGCAGTTGTCAAAGAATTCTTTGGTTCGTCACAGCTGTCACAATTTATGGATCAGACCAATCCACTTTCCGAGGTAACCCATAAGCGCCGTTTGTCAGCCTTGGGGCCGGGTGGTTTGACTCGTGAGAGAGCGGGTTTTGAAGTTCGTGATGTCCACCCAACTCACTATGGTCGGGTTTGTCCGATTGAGACACCAGAAGGTCCTAATATCGGTTTGATTGCATCATTATCAACATATGCTCGGATCAATGAGTATGGCTTCGTTGAAACCCCATACCGTATAGTTAAAGATGGTCAGGTCAGCACTGAAATTAAATATTTTTCGGCACTGGAAGAAGAAGGACATGCGATCGCTCAGGCAAATGCACCGATTGACGACAATGGTGTGTTTATTAATGAGCTTGTCAATGTGCGAAAAACTGGCGAGTTTTTGCTGTTGCCACCAGACCAGATCGACATGATGGATGTTTCACCGAAGCAGATTGTTTCGGTTGCTGCTGCTCTGATTCCTTTTCTGGAAAATGATGATGCCAACCGGGCGTTGATGGGTTCAAATATGCAGCGTCAGGCAGTGCCGTTGCTCCGTACCGATGCTCCTCTGGTTGGTACTGGAATGGAACGGGTGGTTGCTCATGACTCGGGAAATTCAGTTATCTGTCGACACGATGGTGTTGTTGAGAGTGTCGATGCCGATCGGATTGTTGTCCAGATTGATGATAAGGATATCGATGAGACCGGGACTGGTGTTGATATCTATAATTTGCATAAGTTCAGTCGTTCTAACCAGAATACCTGCATCAACCAGAAGCCGATAGTCAAAGTAGGCGATCGGATTATTCGTGGTGAAGTTGTTGCTGATGGTCCTTCTACTCAGTGGGGGGAACTGGCACTTGGTCAGAATGTTCTGGTCGCATTTATGCCGTGGCATGGCTATAATTTTGAGGACTCTATCCTCATCTCAGAAAAAATTGTTCAGGATGACCGCTATACCTCAATCCATATTGAAGAATTTGAGTGTGTCGCTCGTGACACTAAGCTTGGCAAAGAAGAGATCACCGATGACATCCCCAATCTTGGTGAAGACGCTTTGAGTGATCTGGACGATTCGGGGATCATCCGAATTGGTGCTAGTGTCAAATCGGGAGATATCCTGGTTGGTAAAATAACGCCAAAGGGGGAAACTCAGTTATCTCCCGAAGAAAAACTGCTTCGGGCAATTTTTGGTGAAAAAGCGGGCGATGTTCGGGACACTTCTTTGAGAGTGCCACCAGGGGAGGAGGGTGTCGTTATTGGCGCCAGGGTTTTCTCCAGGAAGGGGTTCGATAAGGATACTCGTACCGAGCAGATCGAGGCACGGGAAATTGAGAAGTTACTTAAGGATCGGGAAGATGAAATCCGCATTCTACGTAAATCGACTCGCAATAAAATTCGTTCGTTGCTGGTTGGCTTGACATCTGCGGTTTCATTAGAAGATGAGGCAGGGAAAGAAATACTGCCAAAGCGGTGTAAAATTACCGATGAGGCGTTTGCTGATGTCCCCTTTAGTCGCATTCAAGAGATATCTGTGACTGGAGACAGCGATGCTGAAGAAAAAATCAATAATCTGCTCAACCGCTTAGCTGAGCGTGAGCAGTTTA
Source organism: Desulfuromusa sp. (assembly GCA_021647765.1). Lineage (GTDB taxonomy): Bacteria > Desulfobacterota > Desulfuromonadia > Desulfuromonadales > Geopsychrobacteraceae > Desulfuromusa. Next base: position 19,242 of record JAKIUD010000003.1, read on the forward strand.
TTACGGCTGTTTTTGATGACAAAATTGATAAGTGCAAGCGTGGCGATGACTTGCCTCCGGGTGTCATCAAAATGGTTAAGGTCTATATCGCGATCAAACGTAAATTGCAGGTCGGTGACAAGATGGCTGGCCGACACGGTAATAAAGGTGTTTTGTCAAGAATTCTTCCTCAAGAAGATATGCCTTACATGGAGGACGGTACTCCGGTTGAGATTGTCCTCAACCCTCTTGGTGTTCCATCCCGGATGAATGTGGGTCAGATTCTTGAGACCCATCTTGGTTTAGCTGCTCGCGGTCTTGGTAATCAAATCAGGAAAGTTATGGAAGAGCAATATAGTGAGAAGGCTCTTAAGAAACAGATTAAGGCTGCATATAATGACAAAGAACTTGATGGCTTCATAGATGGGTTGAATGAAGATGATCTGCAGGTACTGGCACGACGCCTGTTCCAGGGTGTGCCAATGGCTTCTCCGGTTTTTGAGGGAGTCAGTGAGAAGTTAATCAAGGCTGAAATCAAGCGCGCTGGATTTGAAACTAGTGGTCAGATGGTTCTTTATGATGGTCAAACTGGTGAAGCATTTAAGGAAAAAGTTACCGTTGGTATCATGTATATGCTCAAACTACATCACTTGGTCGATGATAAAATTCATGCCAGATCAATTGGTCCCTATAGTCTGGTAACTCAGCAGCCCCTTGGCGGTAAAGCGCAATTTGGTGGTCAGCGACTCGGGGAGATGGAGGTCTGGGCAATGGAGGCCTATGGAGCAGCTCATGCTCTGCAGGAATTCTTGACTGTTAAGTCAGATGATGTTGCCGGGCGAACCCGAATGTATGAGGCTATTGTTAAGGGGAAACAGACCCTTGAAGCTGGCTTGCCAGAGTCTTTTAACGTGCTGATCAAAGAACTTCAGGCTCTTTGCCTGGATGTTGATCTGCTGGAAGAGGATTAGGGAAAACCCAGCCAGTAAACGTTAAGTTGTGAATTTATAGAAATTAAAGCACTCATCCTACAAGGAGAATGCGTTTTGGAAGATATCTTCAGTCTCTTTGAACGTCCGAAAGATCCATTGAGTTTTAGCTCTATTCAGTTGTCGCTGGCATCACCGGAAAAGATCCGTGAGCGCTCTTTCGGTGAGGTAAAAAAACCAGAAACCATTAACTACCGGACTTTTAAGCCCGAGCGTGATGGTCTTTTCTGTGCCAAGATCTTTGGTCCCACAAAAGATTACGAATGTAATTGCGGTAAGTACAAGCGGATGAAGCACCGTGGTATCGTTTGTGAAAAGTGTGGTGTAGAAGTTATTCCGAGCAAGGTTCGGCGCGAGCGGTTGGGTCATATTGATCTGGCCTGCCCGGTTGCCCATATCTGGTTTCTCAAATCTCTGCCGTCACGGATTGGCGCGTTACTTGATATGACCCTCAAGGACTTGGAGAAGGTTCTGTATTTTGAGGCCTATGTGGTTCTTGATCCTGGTGAGACATCCCTGGAAAAGGGGCAATTACTTCCTGAAGATAAATACAGTGAAGCGATGGATGAGTTCGCTGGGCAATTTGTTGCTGGAATGGGTGCCGAAGCGGTTCGCGAGCTGTTGGTTGAACTTGATCTGGTTGAGGTTGGTGATCGGCTGCGGATCGAGATGAAAGAAGCAACCAGTGAAGCAAAACGGAAGAAGGTTTCCAAGCGGCTGAAAGTGATTAATTCATTTCGTCAAAGTCATAATCAACCGGAATGGATGATTCTGGAAACTGTGCCAGTTTTGCCACCAGAATTGCGTCCTTTGGTGCCTTTAGATGGTGGCCGATTTGCGACATCCGATCTGAATGATCTTTATCGCCGGGTTATCAACCGGAATAACCGTCTTAAAAGATTGATGGAATTGCGCGCTCCAGAGGTCATTATCCGGAATGAAAAGCGGATGCTTCAAGAGGCAGTTGATGCCCTTTTTGACAACGGTCGCCGTGGTCGCGCAATTACTGGCCCAAGTAAGCGTCCACTGAAATCATTATCCGATATGCTTAAGGGTAAGGGGGGACGTTTTCGTCAGAACCTACTTGGAAAGCGGGTCGATTATTCTGGCCGATCAGTTATCGTCGTTGGCCCGGAATTGAAATTACACCAGTGTGGTTTGCCAAAAAAAATGGCACTTGAGTTGTTTAAGCCCTTTATCTATCAGAAACTTGATGAAAGAGGTTTATCGACAACAGTTAAAAGTGCCAAAAAAATGGTAGAAAAAGAGAAGACCGAAGTTTGGGATATTCTGGAAGAGGTGATAAAAGAGCACCCGGTTATGCTCAACCGTGCTCCGACGCTTCACCGGCTTGGTATTCAGGCCTTTGAACCGGTTTTAATTGAGGGGAAGGCTATCCAGTTACATCCGCTGGTTTGTACCGCTTTTAATGCTGACTTTGACGGTGACCAGATGGCTGTTCATCTGCCCCTTTCAATTGAGAGTCAGATTGAAGCCCGGGTGCTGATGATGTCGACCAATAACATCCTTTCTCCCGCAAGCGGAAAGCCAATCATTGTCCCATCACAGGATATGGTTCTTGGTCTCTACTACATGACAAAAGAGCGCCCATTTGTTACTGGCACGGGTAAGGTCTTTGCTTCGAGGGATGAGGTGCGGATGGCTTATGATGCTGGTGAGGCAGATCTTCAGGCCGCCATTAAAGTTCGCATGTCTCCAGTCCAGGGAGCTCCGGTTGAGCGCATTGCGACAACTGTCGGACGAATATTACTGCGTGAAGTTGTTCCTGATGCCATTGACTTTACGCATGTAAATAAAGTTATGGGTAAGAAGCAGGTTGCTGACTTGATTGATATCAGCTTCCGTTATGCTGGAAATAAAGAGACGGTTATTCTTGCAGACAAAATCAAGGAGACAGGGTTCCGTTATTCAAGTTTGGCCGGGGTTTCGATCTGTCTCGATGATATGGTTATCCCTGAGACTAAAGAGGCAAGGATCAAAGTTTCTGCAGAGGAAGTGAAAGATATCCAGCAGCAATATACCGAGGGGCTGATAACCGATGGTGAGCGCTATAATAAGGTTATTGATATCTGGGCCAAGTGTACCGAGGATATTGCTGGAACCATGCTTGGAAATATTGCTGTCGAAAAAATCAAATCTGCGGAGGGTGAGGAGGTCGAGGTCTCATCCTTTAATGCTATCCATATGATGGCCGATTCGGGAGCTCGAGGAAGTGCTCAGCAGATCCGTCAGCTAGCGGGTATGCGTGGTTTGATGGCGAAACCGGACGGCTCGATTATTGAGACACCAATTACAGCTAACTTCCGTGAAGGTTTAACTGTTCTGCAGTATTTTATCTCAACTCACGGTGCCCGTAAAGGTTTGGCTGATACTGCGTTGAAAACAGCAAACTCCGGCTATTTGACCCGTCGTCTTGTCGATGTTGCCCAGGATGCCATTATTATAGAGCGTGATTGTGACACTCTTGATGGTATTGAGGTTTCTTCTCTTACTGAGGGTGGTGAGATAATCGAACGTCTTGGTGATCGAATCCTGGGTCGGGTTGCGCTGGAAGATGTTGTTGACCCGGTTACTGATCAAGTTCTAGTCGAGGCCAATCAGTTGATAGATGAAAGTTTGGTTGCGGTTATTGAGGAAGCTGGAATAGAGAGAGTTAAAATCCGTTCGGTTCTGACCTGTAAAAGTCGGCGTGGTATTTGTGCTCTTTGTTATGGCCGTGATTTGGCACGTGGTCATCTGGTTAACCTTGGTGAGGCTGTTGGGGTTATCGCAGCTCAGTCAATTGGTGAGCCGGGGACTCAGTTAACGATGCGTACCTTCCATATTGGAGGTACGGCCTCGCGTCGTGCAGAGCAGACCGCTCTTGAAGCACGTTTTGATGGCACGCTCAAATTTATCAACCTGATTACGGTTGATAATGCGAATGGTTTTCCAGTGGTTATGAACCGTAAAGGTGAGATTGCTGTTGTTGACGATACCGGTCGTGAGCGTGAGCGTTACGGGGTTGTTTACGGTGCTTGCTTAACTCGCCAGGAGGGTGGTGAAGTCAAGAGTGGAGATGTTCTGGCGGAATGGGATCCCTACACTGTACCGATTATTACCGAGGTCGGTGGTATTGTCCACTATGGTGATATTGCTGAGGGGGTCACCATGCAGGAGCAGGTTGACGAGGTTACAGGTCTTTCACGTAAGGTGATCACCGAGTCCAAGTCTGCTGACAAGCGACCGAGGATTACCCTGAAGGGGGCAGACGGCAAAACTGTTAAGCTGCCAAATGGGACTCAGGCGCGTTACATGTTGCCCATTGGCGCCAATCTCACTGTTGAGGAAGGGGCAGAGCTCCATGCCGGTGCAATTCTGGCTAAGATTCCTCGTGAGACGACAAAAACTAAAGATATTACTGGTGGTTTGCCACGTGTTGCCGAGCTATTTGAAGCGCGCAAACCGAAAGAACTGGCGGTTATTACTGAGATTGATGGGATAGTCTCCTATGGTAAAGACGCAAAGGGTAAACGTAAGATTGTTGTCACCCCTGAAATTGGTGAACCGGCTGAATACCTGATTCCGAAAGGAAAGCACATTTCTGTCCATGAAGGAGATTTCCTTCATGCTGGCGAAGAGCTGGTCGATGGATCCAGTAATCCTCACGATATTTTGCGTGTTCTTGGTAGTAAAGAACTGTCAAAATATCTGGTTGCTGAAGTTCAAGAGGTTTATCGTTTACAAGGGGTTAAAATTAACGATAAACATATTGAAACTATTGTCCGGCAAATGCTGCGGAAAGTGCAGATTAAAGATGTTGGTGATGCAAATTTCCTGATTGATGACCAAATTGACCGTTGGGTTTTTGAGGCAGAAAATAACCGGATTATTGCAGACGGTGGCCAGCCAGCTATCGGTGAGCCAATTATGTTGGGGATCACCAAGGCCTCTCTCTCCACTGAATCCTTTATCTCGGCAGCTTCCTTTCAGGAGACAACCAAGGTCTTGACTCAGGCTTCGATTCAGGGGAAAACTGACCCCCTCCTTGGACTGAAGGAGAACGTTATTATGGGTCGATTGATACCGGCGGGAACGGGTGTTGGTCAGTATCGTTCTGCTGAACTGCTAATTCCTGAACCAGAAGTCAAGATGGAAGAGCCCATTGTCATAGATGAATCTGAAACAGAGAGCACTGAAGAGTCAGATTGAGTCGAGGTTAGAGACTTTATTCGGGGGGGGTATTTGTTCAGCAAAGACTAATCTTTAAGTGAGAAAAAAGGACTTGACAAAGAGGGTGTCGATTGATAATCTCTGCGGGTTTTTCCCCACAGAAGGATCGGCTTTAGTAGCTGAAATAACGATAGAGATTTTGGAGAAGTTAGATGCCAACTATTAACCAATTGATTCGCAATGGACGTAAAAAAAAGGTGACGAAATCGACTGCACCTGCACTGAAGTCTTGTCCGCAGCGGCGAGGAGTTTGTACCCGTGTCTATACAACAACTCCTAAAAAGCCAAACTCGGCGTTGCGAAAAGTTGCTCGTGTTCGTTTGACAAATGGGATTGTTGTAACCTCATACATCCCAGGGGTGGGGCATAACTTACAAGAGCACTCCGTTGTATTAATTCGTGGTGGTCGGGTTAAAGACTTGCCTGGTGTTCGTTATCATATTGTGCGTGGAACTCTTGATCTTGCCGCAGTTAAAGATCGTAAGCAGGGTCGCTCCAAATATGGCGCTAAGCGCCCGAAGTAATTTATAGTCTGAGGAAGAGGACGTTATGCCAAGGAGAAGAGAGGTCCCTAAGCGGATCATTCTGCCCGATCCCAAGTTTGGGGATCTGTTAGTTGCCAAGTTTGTAAATAATGTCATGGTTGACGGAAAAAAGAGCACTGCTGAGCAGATTGTTTACGGTGCTTTTGATTTGGTTGCTGAACGATCAGGAAATGATCCCCTGGAAGTTTTTAAAACAGCAATGGAAAATGTTCGTCCAGTGCTTGAGGTTAAGTCGCGTCGTGTTGGTGGTTCCACTTATCAGGTTCCAATTGAGGTGAGCCCATCTCGTCGTACTGCGTTAGCCATGCGGTGGATTGCGATTTATGCAAAAGCGCGCAGTGAGAAAACTATGCGTGAGCGTCTTGCCGGAGAGTTTCTCGATGCTTTTAATAATCGTGGTGCTGCGGTTAAGAAACGTGAAGATACGCACCGTATGGCAGATGCTAATAAGGCCTTTGCTCATTATCGTTGGTAGTTCGGTTTGTTTGGTCAGGAGTAGGTAGTGGCTCGTAAAGTTGCATTAGATAAAACCCGTAATATTGGCATCATGGCTCATATTGATGCCGGGAAAACGACAACTACGGAGCGTATTCTCTATTATACGGGAGTTTCGCACAAGATCGGTGAAGTCCATGATGGGGCTGCGACCATGGATTGGATGGAGCAGGAGCAGGAGCGGGGCATTACTATCACGTCGGCTGCGACAACCTGTTTCTGGAAAGATCACCGGGTTAATATTATTGACACTCCTGGACATGTCGATTTTACAATAGAAGTTGAGCGTTCATTGAAGGTGCTTGATGGTGCGGTGGCGGTTTTCTGTTCGGTTGGTGGGGTTGAGCCTCAGTCCGAAACAGTTTGGCGTCAGGCAGACAAGTACGGTGTTCCAAGGATCGCTTTCATAAATAAAATGGATCGTACGGGTGCTGATTTTACTCGTGGTGTTGATATGATCCGTGAGCGTCTGGGCGCAAACCCGTTACCGCTACAACTGCCGATCGGTGCCGAAGAAGACTTTCGTGGTTTGGTTGATTTGGTGACCATGGAGGCCATTGTTTGGGATGACGAGTCGATGGGTTCAAAGTATTCCATTATTGATATCCCTGCAGACATGGCAGATGATGTTGAGATGGCTCGTGAGGCATTGTTGGAAGAGATTTCATCGAATGACGATGAATTGATGGAAAAATATCTGGGTGGTGAGGAGCTGACCCTGGATGAAATTAAGGCGGCGATCCGTAAGGGAACTCGAGATATCGCTTTTTGCCCGGTGTTGTGTGGTAGTGCATTTAAAAACAAAGGTGTTCAGACATTACTGGATGCTGTAGTCGATTACATGCCTTCGCCTCTGGATGTGAAGCCGATACAGGGTGTTCATCCAGATAGTGGTGAGGAGCTGGAGCGGCCTGCGGATGATAGTGCTCCTTTTGCCGCATTAGCCTTCAAGATAATGACCGATCCTTTTGTTGGTCAGCTGAGTTTTTTCCGAGTTTACTCTGGAGTTGCAGAATCGGGTACAACGGTTTTAAACTCAACCAAGGGACGTAAAGAGCGATTTGGCCGTTTGTTGAAGATGCATGCTAATAAGAGAGAAGAAATTAAACAGGTTTATTCTGGAGATATTGCAGCAGCGGTTGGCTTGAAGAATACAACAACTGGTGATACTCTTTGTGACCTGCAAGAACCAGCCCTTCTTGAATCAATGGAATTCCCTGAGCCGGTTATTCATTTGTCGGTTGAGCCAAAAACCAAAGCAGACCAGGAAAAAATGGGAATTGCCCTGGGCAAGCTTTTGGCTGAGGATCCTTCCCTTAGAGTGCGAACCGATGAGGAAACAGGTCAAACGATCCTGTCGGGTATGGGTGAGCTGCACCTCGATGTTATTGTTGACAGGATGAAGCGCGAGTTCAAGGTCGAATGTAATGTTGGTGCTCCACAGGTGGCATATCGTGAATCGATTACCAAGACCGTTGAGGTTCAAGGCAAATTTGTCCGCCAGTCGGGTGGTCGTGGTCAGTATGGTGATTGCTGGCTGAGACTTGAGCCCGGTGAACCAGGACAGGGTTTTGAGTTTGTTGATGCTATCAAAGGTGGGGTTATCCCTCGTGAGTATATTCCTGCTGTAGGTAAGGGTGCTGAGGAAGCTTCTGAGAATGGCGTATTAGCCGGCTTCCCGATTGTTGATGTTAAAGTTACCTGTTTTGATGGTTCGTACCACGATGTTGACTCATCAGAGATGGCATTTAAGATTGCGGGGTCAATGGGTTTCAAGGAAGGTGCAAAAAAAGCTGCCCCGGCATTGCTGGAGCCTATCATGTCGGTTGAAGTCGTTGTTCCCGAAGAATATATGGGGGATGTGATCGGTGACTTGAATAGCCGGCGTGGTCGTATTATGGGGATGGATGCCCGTGGGGGTGCTCAGATTATTGAGTCGCATGTGCCGCTATCTAGTATGTTTGGTTATGCAACAGATTTACGCAGTGCAACGCAGGGTCGTGCTACGTATTCAATGGTTTTTGATCATTATGATCAAGCGCCTAAAGCAATCAGTGAAGAAATTATCGCCAAGGTCAATGGTTAGACCGAGGAGAGGAGTTAGATATGTCCAAGGAAAAGTATGAAAGGACAAAGCCGCACGTCAACATTGGAACCATCGGTCACGTTGACCACGGCAAGACCACACTGACCGCAGCTATCACCAAAGTATTGGCAGAGCAGGCAGGCAGTGGCGAGGTCAAAGCATTTGATCAGATCGACAACGCTCCCGAAGAGCGCGAGCGTGGTATCACCATAGCCACCGCCCACGTCGAGTATGAAACTGAAAACCGTCACTACGCCCACGTTGACTGCCCCGGTCACGCCGACTATGTCAAGAATATGATTACCGGAGCCGCCCAGATGGATGGAGCAATCTTGGTTGTTTCCGCAGCTGACGGTCCCATGCCTCAGACCCGCGAGCATATCCTCCTCGCCCGTCAGGTTGGTGTTCCCGCCATGGTCGTGTTTTTGAATAAAGCTGACATGGTCGATGACGAAGAACTCCTCGAACTCGTCGATATGGAAATCAGAGAGCTACTCTCCAGTTATGACTTTCCTGGAGATGATATTCCTGTCATTGCTGGATCCGCCCTCGCCGCCCTTGAAGGTCGCGATGACGAAATTGGCAAAGACAAAGTCCTTGAGCTCATGGACGCCGTCGATAGCTATATCCCAGAGCCTGAGCGTGCCATCGACAGACCTTTTCTGATGCCAGTTGAAGACGTCTTCTCCATCTCCGGCCGTGGCACCGTTGCCACCGGACGTGTCGAGCGAGGCATCATCAAAGTTCAAGAAGAAGTTGAAATCGTTGGCATGAGAGAAACCCAGAAGACTGTCGTTACCGGAGTCGAAATGTTCCGCAAGCTGCTCGATCAAGGGCAAGCTGGCGATAACTGTGGTATCCTTCTCCGTGGACTCAAGCGGGATCAGATTGAACGTGGGCAAGTGCTGGCGAAACCCGGCAGCATCACCCCCCACACTAAATTCAAAGCTGAGGCCTATATCCTCACCAAAGAAGAAGGCGGTCGTCATACCCCCTTCTTCAAGGGGTATCGTCCCCAGTTCTACTTCAGAACCACTGATGTGACTGGAATTGTAGAGCTGCCCGAAGGTGTCGAGATGGTCATGCCTGGTGATAATATTGCCATGACAGCAGAACTGATCACCCCGATCGCCATGGATAAAGAATTACGCTTTGCAATACGCGAGGGTGGCCGCACCGTCGGCGCCGGCGTGGTGAGTGAAGTTATCGAGTAATAAGGGGTAATAGAAGATGTCTACACAGAAAATAAGAATTCGCCTGAAGGCCTATGATCATAGTTTGCTCGATCTGGCGGTTGCTGAAATAGTTGATACGACTAAGCGGACAGGTTCTCGTTTGGTTGGTCCAATTCCGCTCCCCACAATTATTAATAAATACTGTGTATTGCGTGGACCTCATGTTGATAAAAAAAGTCGTGAGCAGTTTGAGATTCGCACACATAAGCGTCTTCTTGACATTATGGAGCCAACTCAGCAGACAGTAGATGCTTTGATGAAACTTGATCTGTCAGCGGGAGTTGACGTAGAGATAAAGCTCTAGGTATTAGACTTATAGCAATTTAAGGGCACGACAATGACCAACGGATTATTAGGAAAAAAAATAGGCATGAGTCAAATTTTTGCCGCTGATGGGCAACGTATCCCAGTGACTGTTCTGGAGGTTGGCCCGTGCACTGTGCTGCAGAAAAAGACTTCAGCTTCTGATGGTTATGAAGCTGTCCAGATTGGCTTTCAGGCAAAGGATTCACAGAGAGTCAACAGGCCGGAGATGGGACATTTTAAAAAAACCGGTAAAGGTGCTTTTTCTTTTGTGCGTGAATTTAAACTTTCAGGTGAATGTGCAGTTGGTGATCAGCTTACCTGCGACCTGTTTAGCCCCGGAGACCGGATTGATATCACCGGGATAAGCAAGGGTAAAGGATTTCAAGGGGTTATTAAGCGCTGGGGTTTCTCGGGTGGCCGCGCAACTCACGGCTCTATGTTTAAACGGAGACCGGGTGCTATTGGCCAATCAGCATGGCCTGCAAAAGTTATTAAGGGAAAGAAGATGCCTGGTCAGCTGGGCAATGAGCGCGTTACAACCCAGAACCTTATTGTTGTAGATGTTCGTCCAGAACAGAATTTAGTCTTTGTGCGTGGTGCTGTTCCCGGGCCGAAGAATGGTTTGATTGAAATCCGCAAAGGGATCAAGGCTTAGGCTCTACGGGTTAGGAGTAGATAAATGGCAACTGTACAAATTTTTGATCAGGATAAAAACCAGGTTGGCGAGCGTGAGCTGGCTGATAATATTTTTAATACTGAGGTAAAAAAATACCTTTTGCATGACATGGTTCGCTATCAATTAGCCGCCCGGCGTCGGGGAACTGCTGCAACTAAAAACCGTAGTGCGGTTGCTGGCGGAAGTAAAAAACCCTACCGTCAGAAGGGTACTGGTAATGCTCGGCAGGGAACTATCCGTGCACCCCATTTTGTTGGTGGTGGTGCTGCGTTTGGACCCTCTCCACGCTCATATAGCTTTAAATTGAACCGTAAGGTCAAGAAGGCAGCGCTTTGTAGTGCATTGTCTGCACGCTTTCAGGCTGAGAAGTTGATAGTTCTTAAGGATCTTGTCATGGATGAAATCAGTAGCAAGTCTTTCGATCAATTTGTTAAGCGCTTTGATCTGGAAGGTGTTTTGGTTGTTATTGAACATGCGGATCCTAAAGTTGAGCTTTCAGCACGTAACCTGAAAAATGTAAAAGTTGTGCGTTCTGAAGGGGTAAATGTCTACGATATTCTCAAGCATCCCAACTTGATTTTGACCGATGCTGCGGTAAATGAGATTGAAGGAGCTTTGGAAAAATGAAACCTCTCTACGAAATTATTCGTAAGCCTCTGATCTCTGAAAAGGCAAATTTGCTGAAGGAAAGCTCACAGATTGTTACTTTTGAGGTCGATCGTGGTGCCAATAAGATTGAGATCAAACAAGCGATTGAGAAAGCGTTTGATGTAAAAGTTAAGGCGGTTAATACGATTCAGTTTCGCGGTAAAATGAAGCGTGTTGGTGCCAATTTAGGTCAGCGTAATAATTGGAAAAAGGCATATGTGACTCTTGAAGAGGGTCAAAATATAGATTTTTATGGCGTGTAGGGCTGTGCGCTTTGCAGGTACGGAGTAGTTATTATGGGCATCAAAAAATTTAAGCCAACATCGGATGGTCGGCGGCATATGACCTCTTCTACTTTTGAAGAGATCACTAAGAGTAAGCCAGAAAAATCGCTATTGGCTCCACTGAATCGTTCCGGTGGACGGAATAATTCTGGCCGTATCACCAAGCGACACACTGGTGGTGGGCACAAGCGCCAGTATCGGATTGTTGACTTCCGCCGTGATAAGTTAGAAGTTCCTGCTCGGGTTTCCGCAATTGAGTATGATCCAAATCGTAGTGCCCGGATTGCACTACTGTTTTACGCCGATGGTGAGAAACGCTACATTCTTGCACCGAATGGTTTGAATGTCGGTGATAATGTCGTTGCCAGCGATACGGCTGACATCCGTCCCGGGAATACGATGACAATTCGTTCTATTCCGCTGGGAACTTGGGTGCACAATGTAGAGCTCAAAGTCGGTAAAGGTGGACAGTTGGCGAGAAGTGCAGGTGCCTATGCGATGATTGCGGCAAAAGAGGGGCGTTATGCTCAGCTACGGTTGCCATCCGGTGAAGTACGTTTAGTTATCCAGGACTGTCGGGCGACTATCGGTCAGGTTGGAAATCTTGACTTTGAAAAGATCAAGATTGGTAAGGCAGGTCGTAATCGCTGGTTAGGTAAGCGACCTCAGTCACGTGGTGTTGCAATGAACCCCGTTGATCACCCCCATGGCGGTGGTGAAGGTAAAAGTTCGGGTGGTCGTCACCCTGTGACTCCTTGGGGTGTGCCAACTAAGGGTTATAAGACAAGAACGAACCGTCGTACAGATAAGTTCATTGTACGTCGTAGGAATAAAAAGTAATTTAAGCCTCTAGGAGACGAACGTGGCAAGATCAATTAAAAAAGGACCTTATGTTCAAGAGAGCCTGTTACGGAATGTAGATCTGGAAGGAGATACCAGCCGTAATAAGGTTATTAAAACGTGGTCACGTCGTTCGACCATTATCCCTGAATTTGTTGGCTTGACTTTTGCCGTACACAATGGCAAAAAGTTCATCCCGGTTTTTGTCAGTGAAAATATGGTTGGGCATAAGTTGGGTGAATTTGCGCCAACCCGTACCTACTACGGGCATGGAAGTGACAGAAAAAGTAAGGTCAGATAAGATACTGCGTTTCTGACGGGAGTTCCAAGTATGGAAGCACAAGCAAAATTAAGGAACGTTCGACTCTCACCTCGTAAGGCGAGACTCGTTGTTGATATGGTTCGTGGTAAGGGAATTCAGGAGGCTATGAATATTCTTCAAGTTTCTCCCCAGAAAACCGCGCCCATTCTATCTAAATTGTTGAAGTCTGCTGTTGCAAATGCTGAGCAAGGCGGTGTCTCTGATGTAGACTTACTGTTTGTAAAAACAGTTATGGTTGATCAGGGACCAGCACTTAAACGTTTTATGCCCCGCGCTCAGGGTCGTGCCAGTCGAATTCGTAAGCCTACCAGCCACATTACTGTGGTTCTGGATGTGAAGTAAGTCGAGGAGGTATCCCTTTGGGTCAGAAAGTTCATCCTATTGGATTTCGTCTGGGAATTAACCGGACTTGGGAATCCCGCTGGTATGCGGATTCCGATTATTCTGTAAAGTTGCATGCAGATTTGAAACTGCGTAACTTTCTGAAGAAGCGGCTGTATCACGCAGGTATTTCAAAAATTGAACTGGAACGTGCTGCGAATAAAGTGAAAATTAATATTTTTGCGGCTCGTCCTGGAATCATCATTGGTAAAAAAGGCGCTGAAGTAGAAGTGTTGAAAAAAGATCTAGCCAAGATCACTGATGATGAATGTTTTATTAATATTCAAGAGATACGCAAGCCTGAGGTTGATGCTCAACTTGTTGCAGAAAATATCGTCTTGCAACTGGAGCGGCGAGTCGCTTTCCGTCGTGCCATGAAGCGTAGTGTCAGTATGGCACTCAAGTTTGGTGCAAAGGGAATCAAGATCAATTGTGCCGGTCGCCTTGGTGGTGCTGAGATGAGTCGTACTGAGTGGTATCGAGAAGGTCGTGTACCTCTGCATACTTTGCGAGCTGATATCGATTACGGGTTTGCCGAAGCTATGACGACTTATGGAATTATCGGAGTTAAAGTTCTCATCTTCAAAGGTGAGGTACTTGGTAAAGAGAAAGTACAGCCAGCAGGCTGATCAGGAGTAGCTTGTCATGTTAATGCCAAAAAAAGTGAAACGAAGAAAACAGTTTACTGGGCGGATGACCGGTCAGGCATCGCGCGGTACTGAAGTAAGCTTTGGCGATTATGGTTTGCAGGCCTTAGAGTGTGGCTGGCTTTCTTCTCGCCAAATTGAAGCAGCACGTCGAGCGATGACTCGTCACATTAAACGGGGTGGTAAAATCTGGATTCGTACGTTCCCGCATAAGCCGTTGACCAGCAAGCCAGCTGAAACTCGGATGGGTAAAGGTAAGGGGTCTCCGGAAAAGTGGGTTGCTGTTGTCAAGCCTGGCCATATGTTATATGAAATGCAAGGTGTAACAGAAGAAGTAGCACGTGAAGCTTTTCGCTTGGGAGCTCACAAGCTTCCGATGAGAACAAAGTTTGTCAGAAGAGAGGTTGGCGATGAAAGTTAGTGAAATCAAAGATCTCAGTGTTGAGGAATTACAAACAAAGACACAAGAATTGCAGCAGGAGTTATTCAACCTGAAGTTTCAGCTGCATACCGGGCATCTGGAGAATACCTCCAGAGTTTCGCAGGTGCGTAAAGATGTTGCACGGGTGAAAACAGTTCTTTCAAGTAAGCTGAATGCTTAATAGTGTGTGAGGAAAAATGAGCCAAGAACGAGGTAACAGAAGTACCCGAGTCGGCATAGTTGTCAGTGATAAAATGGATAAAACCGTTGTTGTCAGAGTCGATAATCTGGTCAGACACAGTGTATACAAGAAATACATCAAGCGCAAAGTAAGCTGCAAGGCTCATGATGAGGCGAATAGTTGCGGAATTGGTGATAAGGTTCTCATTGTTGAATCGAGACCGTTGTCAAAAGGCAAACGCTGGCGTGTGAGACAGATTTTGGAAAAAGCCGTTACCGCGTAGGAGAATTAGTCATGATTCAGATGCAAACTATACTTAGCGTAGCAGATAACTCCGGAGCTAAAAAACTCTGTTGTATTAAGGTTCCTGGAGGGTCAAAGCGTAAATATGCCAGTATCGGCGATATTATTATTTGTAGCGTTAAAGAGGCTTTGCCTAACTCTAAGGTCAAAAAAGGGGATGTTGTTCGTGCTGTTGTGGTTCGCACAGCTAAAGAAATAACCCGTCCTGATGGCTCTTATATCCGCTTTGATGGCAATTCTGCAGTCGTCGTGAGTACAGGGAATGAGCCTCTTGGTACCCGTATATTCGGACCTGTTGCTCGTGAATTACGTGCTCGCCACTTCATGAAAATTGTCTCGCTGGCTCCTGAAGTATTATAAATTTAGACAGTTGGAAGGTTAGAACAAATGTCTACAGTGAAATTACATGTTAGAAAAAATGATCTGGTAAAGATAATTGCCGGGAAGGAACAGGGTAAAACTGGCAAGGTATTACGCGTTTATCCTGCAAAAAGACGTGTTCTAGTTGAAAGTCTCAACGTTATCAAGCGTCATACTCGCCCTAATCAGCTTAATCCAGAAGGTGGAATTGTTGAAAAGGAAGCACCATTGAGTCTTTCAAACGTGATGCTTGTCTGTGGATCCTGTAATCAACCGACGCGTACTGGGATTCGATTGCTTGAGGATGGTAGTAAGACTCGTTACTGCAAAAAATGTAACGAGAGTGTTGATAAATAAACGGAGAGTTTGATGGCCAGGTTAAAGCAGATATATCTTCAGGAGCAGGTACCTGCTCTGATGAAAGAATTTCAGTATAAAACTGTTATGCAAGTCCCTAGACTTGAAAAAATAGTTCTGAACGTGGGTCTTGGTGAAGCAATTCAAAATCCTAAGTTGTTAGAATCTGCAGTGGATGAATTGGCGCGGATCAGTGGTCAGAAGGCTGTTATTACCAAGTCAAAAAAATCGATCGCTGGTTTTAAGCTGCGAGAAGATATGCCTATTGGCGCTTGTGTGACTTTACGCCAGGATCGCGCTTGGGAATTCTTTGACCGCTTGGTCAACGTTGCCTTACCGCGTGTGCGTGATTTTAAAGGTATTTCCTCTAAGGCTTTTGATGGCCGTGGCAATTATACCTTGGGGATTCGTGAGCAGTTGATATTCCCAGAAATTGATCTGGATAAAATTGCTCAGGTGTCTGGTTTAAATATCACGATTGTAACAACGGCTCGTACTGATGAGGAAGGTCGTGCTCTGTTGACCGGCCTCGGTATGCCATTTAGAAAATAAAGCTGAAAAGCGGAGGAATATTGTGGCGAAAAAATCAATGATTGCCAAATCAAAACGGCCTAAAAAATTTGCGGTTCGTGAGTATAATCGCTGCCCGATATGTGGACGTCCGCGTGCTTATTATCGTAAGTTTGATATGTGCAGAATATGTCTGCGGAAACTGGCATCCGAAGGGAAGCTTCCTGGTGTTGTCAAGTCCAGCTGGTAACAGCAATAAGGAGATCCACTTATGTCTATGACTGATCCGATGGCGGATATGCTAACCCGCATTAGAAACGCTGGGATGGCGAGCCATGCTAAGCTTGACATGCCATCGAGTAACGTCAAGGTCGCAGTAGCCAATGTGCTGAAAGACCTTGGATACATCAAAAATTCAAAAGTTATTAGTGATAATAAACAAGGCATTCTGCGAGTATATCTTAAGTATGATATGAACCAGGAGCCGATCATCCATGAGATTAAGCGCATTTCTACCCCAGGTCGTCGCGTTTATGTCGGTAAGGATGAGATTCCACGGGTAAAGAACGGTCTTGGTGCTTCGATTCTGTCGACATCAAAGGGGGTTCTTGATGATGTTTCTGCTCGCCAGGCTCAAGTTGGTGGCGAAGTTATCTGTACCGTCTGGTAGTAGTAGGACAAGGAGCTTCAAATAATGTCACGTATCGGTAAATTACCAGTCGCTATCCCCGCAGGTGTGAAAATATCACTTGATGGGAATTCAATGACTGTTGTCGGTCCAAAAGGATCACTTTCTCAACAACTTCATGAAAGAATGACAATTGCAGTTGAAACAGATCAAGTAGTTGTTACTTCACCTTCGGAGAATAAGCAGGATGGTGCGCTCCATGGTTTAACCAGGTCTCTGATTAACAACATGGTTGTAGGGGTTACTGCCGGGTATCAAAAAGATCTGGAAATCAATGGGGTTGGGTACCGCGCCGAGATCAGTGGTAATATCTTGACTTTGGCCTTGGGTTACTCTCACCCGGTTGTCTATGAACTTCCTGCCGGGATTAGTGTTGAGATTGAAAAACAGACTAAGCTCTCCGTTAGGGGGATAGATAAACAGCTTGTCGGTTCTGCTGCTGCAAAGATTCGTTCGTTTCGTAAGCCCGAGCCATACAAGGGTAAAGGAATCAAATACGCAGATGAACATATTGTGCGCAAAGCTGGTAAAGCAGGTTAGGTAGATTAGGTTTTCAGTAAGGAGCAGAACAGTGGATGTTTCCCAAAAGAGACGTGTATCAAGGCTTAAACGTCAGGCACGGGTCAGAAAAAAAATACGTGGAACAAGTGAGTGCCCGCGTCTATCTGTTTTTCGTAGTGCAAAGCATATTTCTGCCCAGATTATTGAGGATGCAACAGGAAGAACCATAGTTGCAGCTTCTACTCTCGGTAGTGATGTTGATATGCCTGTTAAGGGTAATGTAGAAGCGGCTAAGGCTGTTGGTAGTATTATTGCCAAAAAGGCACTTGACCAGAATATTAAAAAAGTTGTTTTTGACCGTAACGGTTTTCTTTACCAGGGGCGCATTCAGGCGCTTGCTGATGCTGCTAGGGAAGCCGGATTGAAGCTGTAGAGGAGAAATTAGTGCTGCACATTGATCCCAGTGAATTTGAATTGACCGACCGGGTTGTTCATATCAATCGTAACTCCAAAGTTGTCAAAGGCGGAAGGCGTTTTAGCTTTTCTGCTCTTGTCGTTGTTGGTGATGGAAATGGCCATGTTGGTTATGGACTCGGCAAAGCAAAAGAAGTCCCGGAAGCTATTCGCAAAGGTGTTGAACAAGCGAAGAAAAGCTTGATAACAGTACCTATTCAGGAAGGGAGAACTATCCCTTATGAAGTTATAGGTAAGTTTGGTGCCGGGAGAGTGCTTCTGAAGCCTGCTTCGAATGGTACGGGTGTTATCGCAGGTGGTGCAGTCCGTCCAATTCTTGAGGCTGTTGGGATTGGTAATATTCTGACTAAGTGTTTGGGTTCTAATAATCCTCACAATGTAGTCAAGGCAACAATGAGTGCATTGAAAATGCTCAAGAGTCCTGAAGAGATCAAAGCTCGTCGTGGTATTGTCACGGATTAGGTACCTGGATTTAGGAGAATAAAAAAATGGCGGCGGAAGTTAAAGTCACCCTGAAAAAAAGTCCGATCGGTCGTAAGGCTTATTTTAGTAAAGTGCTTAAAGGCCTTGGATTGACTCGTCTGCATCAGACAGTTGCTTTGCAGGACACCCCGGAAATTCGCGGGATGATCCGAAAAGTTGAACATATGGTTGCGGTTGAAGACTGATAACACGCAGAGGATAGTAAGAATGGATTTAAGCAATCTTAAACCGGTTCCCGGTTCAACAAAAAGCAGAAAACGCATTGGTCGGGGTCCCGGATCTGGTACAGGTAAAACTTCTGGTAGGGGTCACAAGGGGCAGAATGCTCGCAGCGGCGGTGGTGTTAAGCCAGGTTTTGAGGGTGGTCAAATGCCACTTCAACGGAGAATTCCCAAGCGTGGCTTTGTCTCCAGGAATAAGAAAGTCTATAATTTGATAAATCTGCGTGATCTTGAGGTTTTCGATTCAGGTTCTGTGGTTGACTTGGAACTCTATGGTAAAGCAGGTTTGGTCAGCGGTATTAAAGATGGAATAAAGATTTTGGCTGATGGTGATTTAACTAAAGCCCTCACTGTTCAGGCTCACAAGTTTAGTAAGTCGGCCGCAGCAAAGATAGAGGCAGCTGGCGGTAAGGTTGAGGTTCTCTAATCTATGTCAACACTGCAGAATATCTTAGCTATTCCCGAGCTGCGGCGGAGGATTCTGTTTACTCTGGCAATGCTTGCAGTTTATCGGGTTGGTTGTCATGTTCCAACTCCAGGCATTGATGCTCAGGTTCTAGCTAAGTTTTTTGAGGGAACTGAAGGAACCTTGCTCGGTCTCGTCAGTGCCTTCACGGGTGGTGCGTTACAACGGATGACGGTTTTTGCACTTGGTATTATGCCCTATATCAGTGCATCGATCATTCTGCAACTTTTAACTGTTGTTTTTGAGCCGATCGAAAAGCTTTCCAAGGAAGGGGAGGCCGGGCGTAAGAAAATCACCGAATACACACGCTACGGCACAATAGTTCTGGCAGTCATTCAAGGCACTGGCATTGCAACTGGTTTGCAGTCGATGGTTGGACCTGCTGGCGAACCTGTTGTCCCTGATCCTGGTGCTGGTTTCATTTTAATGACGGTCATTACCTTGACAGCTGGTACTGCTTTTATCATGTGGTTGGGTGAGCAAATTACTGAACGGGGTATTGGTAACGGTATCTCCTTGATTATTTTTGCCGGGATTGTTGCAGGGATGCCTTCAGCGATCGTTAACTCGGTTCGTTTAGTCCAGACCGGTGCAATGACACCAACGATTATTCTCTTTATCCTTGCTTTAATGTTGGTCACTGTTGGTGCTATTGTTTATATGGAACGGGCTCAACGGAGGGTGCCAATTCACTATGCTAAACGTGTTGTTGGCATGCGGAATATGGGTGGACAGTCCAGTCACCTTCCTTTAAAGATTAATATGAGTGGTGTTATTCCGCCGATCTTTGCCAGCTCTATCATGATGTTTCCGGCAACCATAGCAAGCTTTGTTGATGCTCCCTGGGTGAAGACAATGTCAGTTTATCTGTCACCATCACACTGGGTGTATAACCTTTTTTATGTTGCTTTTATCGTTTTCTTTTGCTACTTCTACACGGCTATAACCTTTAATCCTGTCAATGTTGCTGACAATATAAAAAATCAAGGTGGCTTTGTTCCTGGCATTCGCCCAGGTAAAGAGACAGCAAACTATTTGGATACGGTATTGAGTCGACTTACTTTTGTCGGTGCAATTTATATTTCTCTAGTTTGCGTATTGCCAACACTCTTAATCAGTCAGTTGAATGTTCCTTTCTTCTTTGGTGGAACATCGTTGCTGATTGTTGTTGGTGTCGGGATGGATACAGCTTCCCAGATTGAAGCTCACTTGATCTCTAGATCATATGAAGGATTTATGAAGGGAGTGACCCTTAAGGGTCGGCACGGCTAGGTCAATGAAGATTATTTTGTTAGGTCCACCAGGTGCAGGTAAGGGAACACAGGCAGCAATGCTGATGGAGAGATTTGGTATACCACAGATCTCTACTGGCGACATGTTGCGTGCTGCTGTTCAGACACAGTCATCACTGGGGGTCAAAGCGAAAAAAATTATGGATGCTGGTGGCTTGGTTCCTGATGATATTGTCGTTGGGATAGTCCATGATCGTTTGCAATTTGAGGACTGCCAGAAGGGTTTTATTCTTGATGGTTTTCCTCGCACCTTGGCGCAGGCTGATTCTTTAAAGCAAGTCCTTGCTGAGCTTGATAAGCCGCTTGATGCTGTTGTCTCACTGCAGGTTGATATTGATGCCTTGGTTGCACGTCTGACGGGACGTCGTACTTGTGTGGATTGTGGGAAGGGTTTCCATCTGCAATATGATCCGCCTACCCAAGATGGTCTGTGCAGTGTTTGTGGCGGCAGATTGATACTGCGTGATGATGACCGCGAAGAGACGATCCGTAACCGAATGAAGATATATCAAGAACAAACAGCACCCCTTGAGGATTATTACCGAGCAGAGGGTTTATTGATAGATGTGGATGGTATGGCAGATATCTCAACGGTTCAGCAAGCAATAGTTATGGCACTATCAGGTTCGCTGAGTTGATAGTTATAAAATCTGCTTCTGAAATTAAAAAAATGAGAACAGCTGGGCGGATGGTTGCAGAAGTTTTGCAAATGCTCCGTGAACGGGTTCGTCCCGGGGTAACTACTCTGGAACTGGATCAGTTGGCTGAAAAACAGTGTGTCAAATGGAAGGCTCGACCGGCTTTCAAGGGTTATGGCGGCTTTCCTTTTACTATTTGTGCTTCACCTAACGACAGGGTCGTTCATGGTTTTGCTAACCAAGATCGATTGCAGGACGGGGATATAATCAGCATCGATTTTGGGCTGATTTTTGATGGTTTCTACGGTGATTCAGCGATAACTGTTCCGGTAGGACAAATTGATTCCAAAACGGAACAATTGCTGCGGGTCACTAAAGAGTCTCTTGACTGTGGAATTGCAGCAGCACTGCCGGATGGTCATCTTTCAGACATATCAAATGCTGTGCAGACTCGGGCTGAAAGAGACGGCTTCAGTGTTGTTCGTGAATTTGTCGGACATGGTATAGGTCGTCAGTTGCATGAAGATCCGCAGGTACCAAACTATGGGTTGCCTGGTCGGGGATCAAGGTTGAAAGAGGGAATGACGATGGCGATTGAACCGATGGTTAATGTCGGTTTACCCGGAGTCAAAGTATTGGAAGACGGTTGGACTGCTGTGACAGTTGATGGACAATTTTCAGCCCATTTTGAGCATACGATAGCAATTACTGATAATGGCTCTGAAATACTGACCAGCCTTGGAAATTAGTTGAATCGTTAAATCTATCAATTGTGGATAGATGTTTTATAGGAAAAGGATCTCAAAATGAAGGTAAGAGCTTCGGTTAAGAAGATCTGTGATAAATGCAAGGTTATTAAACGCAAAGGTGTTGTTCGGATCATCTGCGAGAACCCTAAACACAAGCAAAGGCAGGGATAAGGCCCTAGGAGGAAAAATTGGCACGTATTGCTGGAGTCGATTTACCGCGCAATAAGCGCATTGAAGTGGCTATGACCTATGTTTATGGGATTGGCCGCACTACGTCTCAAAATATTCTTTCTCAGGCTGGCGTTGATTTTGATGCCCGTACTGATGATTTGACTGAATCAGAGCTTGTTAAGATTCGTGAGATTGTTGACAAAGATTGCCATGTAGAAGGTGATTTGCGTCGTGAGTTGACAATGAATATCAAGAGACTGATGGATCTTGGCTGCTATCGTGGTTTGCGCCATCGCAGAGGTTTGCCGGCACGCGGTCAAAACACCAAGAATAATTCACGGACTCGCAAGGGACCGAAGAAGACTGTTGCTGGTAAGAAAAAATAAGCGGAGTTATCATGGCTAAATCAAGTAAAAAGGTCGGACGTAAGAAAGTTGAGAAGAAGAATATTGCGAAAGGGGTTGTCCATATTCAATCCACTTTTAACAATACTATTGTCACTATCTGCGATCCGATGGGTAATGTTGTCGCATGGTCAACCTCTGGTGCTAAAGGTTTTAAAGGGTCACGAAAAAGTACCCCTTTTGCTGCACAGATAGCAGCAGAAGATGCTGCAACTAAGGCTATGGAACATGGTATGCGTTCGGTTGAAGCCTATGTAAAGGGTCCGGGTAGTGGTCGCGAATCAGCTTTACGTGCACTTGCACTGGCTGGTTTGACAGTTACTATGATAAAGGATGTCACTCCGATACCGCACAATGGTTGTCGTCCACCCAAGCGTCGGCGCGTTTAAGCATCAAGGAGGAAGAAGTTGTCTAGATACTCTGGTCCAGTCTGCCGTCAGTGCAGAAGAGAAAATGCTAAATTGTTCCTGAAAGGGGACAGATGTTATACTGATAAATGTGCTTTAGAGCGTCGTAATTATGCTCCAGGGCAGCACGGTCAACGCCGTACCAAGGTTACAGATTATGGTACTCAGTTACGTGAAAAGCAAAAAATGAAACGCACTTATGGTTTGCAAGAAAAGCAGTTTCGGCTTTACTTTGCCAAGGCAGATCGGATGAAGGGTGTTACGGGTGAAAATCTCCTGATGTTGTTGGAGCGTCGCCTTGATAGTGCTATTTACCGCCTTGGCTTTGCAGTGTCTCGTGCCCAGGCTAGAACATTAGTCCGTCATGGACATTTTCAGGTCAATGAACAAAAGGTCAATATCCCTTCTTATCTGGTTAGCCCAAATGATACTGTTAGTTTGAGAGAGAAGAGTCGTGAGATTGCTTGTATTAATGAATCTCTTGACAGTGTCATGCGCCGAGGTGTTCCTTCCTGGATTGAGCTTGAGCGTGATGCGTTCAAAGGGACAATTAAGACTCTACCAGTGCGCAGCGAGTTGACAACTCCGGAGTTCCAAGAGCAGTTGGTTGTTGAGCTTTATTCTAAATAGTTTTTAACCTCATCAGGGTCTCTTGAGAGGGAGAATTAAATATATGTACAAAAACTGGAGAGATTTGATTAAGCCGACGCGGTTGGAAGCAACGGAATTAACCGAATCCTATGGTAAATTTGTTGCAGAACCTTTTGAACGTGGCTTTGGTACAACGCTGGGAAATTCATTGCGCCGTATTCTTTTATCATCTTTGCAAGGTGCTGCAATCAGCTCGGTACGTATCAAAAACGTTCAACATGAATTTTCCAGCGTTGTTGGGGTGACTGAGGATGTTACTGATATCATTCTGAATCTAAAAGGTGTGAAGGTTCGTTTACATGGTCACGATGACCGTAATGTAAGAATTGTTCAGAAGGGTACCGGGGTTATTAAGGCAGGGGATATTATTACCGATAATAATGTTGAGATCCTGAATCCTGATCATCATATTGCTACTTGTGGAGATGAGACTGATCTTGAGATAGATATGGCTGTCACTATGGGTAAAGGTTATGTCGCATCTGAGAAGAATCGTGATGATAATGCCCCGGTTGGGACTATTCCAATTGATGCAATTTATTCCCCGATTGCCAAGGTCAATTATAATGTATCAAATGCTCGTGTTGGACAGATTACCGATTATGATAAGTTGACACTTGAAATTTACACTGATGGGAGTGTTAAACCAGAAGATGCTATTGCCTATGCGGCTAAAATTTATAAAGAACAGATGCAGATTTTTATTAATTTTGATGAAACAGAAGAGCCAGATTTAGAAGAAGAAGATAACGAAAAGCATAAAATTAATGAGAACCTTTACCGTTCAGTGGAGGAACTTGAGCTTTCCGTTCGTAGCGCAAACTGCTTAAAGAATGCTCAGATTAACCTGATTGGTGAACTTGTGCAGAAGTCTGAAGCTGAGATGCTGAAAACCCAGAATTTTGGCAGAAAGTCCCTCAATGAAATTAAGGATATTCTTACAGAGATGGGTTTAGGTCTTGGTGTGAAGTTGGATAATTTTCCTGATCCTGATTATCTGAAATTGATTCAAAAGGGGCAAGACGAAGAGTAGTCTCCCTTTAGTTGTTTTTTAGAAAGGAACAAAAGCAATGCGCCACAATAAATCTGGCAGACGTCTTGGCCGCAAGCCTGATCATCGTCAACATATGATGAAAAATATGGTGACCTCTTTTTTTGAAAATGAGAGAATCACAACAACTGTCACCCGGGCGAAGGAGCTCCGCAAGCTGGTAGACAAAATGATTACGTTAGGCAAACGGGGCGATCTTCACGCCCGGCGTCAAGCGCTTCGAGTCATCAATGACCAGAAGGTTGTTGCCAAGTTGTTTGAGATGATTTCTCCACGCTATTCTCAACGTCCTGGTGGCTATACCCGGATCATAAAACTTGAAAATCGCCAGGGAGATAATGCTCCAATGGCTATTATCGAATTGGTTGAGGAAGGGTTTGAACCTCAACAAAAGGTTGAAAAATCGCCTGAGACAGTAACCGCTTAAAGCGTTTTTTCATAGTGTTAATCATCAGGGGGCAAAGATTTATTCTTTGCCCCCTTTTTTAGTTGTGATTAAAAGTGTTCACGTTGACTCTGTAGGGGCTGAATGCTAGTTTTTATGTAGTCATATCTTCTTTCTTTGGAAATATAGTGGGTGTTTCTTATGCATGAACAAAAAATGCAGGTTTTACAGGCGACCGTCAGTAAACTGCTCCGCCGTGGCGCTACCTCGAATCTTAAAAAGGCTCTGGCTAAAATCCACACGGCAGATATTGCCCATCTATTCCGTTATTTTGAACTCCCAGAGCAGAAAACTCTTCTTGAATTAATTCCTGATTTGGAACGTGTTGCTGATGTTTTGGCTGAACTGGAACCAGAATCGTGGCCAAAGCTGGCAGAACTGCTTGATAAGAATTACTTGGTTTCTATTGTTCATGAAATGGCTGATGATGACAGTGCTGTTTTTCTCCGAAGCTTACCTAGTGATCTAGCGGAAGAAATCCTGACAGGGTTGCATGATGATCAGTCAGAAGATGTGGAACATTTGCTTGGATATGATGAAGAAACGGCCGGTAGTATCATGTCGACCGATGTCTTCTCTCTAGATCAGGAGATTACAGTCAAGCAGGCAATTGAATCACTTCAGGACTCTGCAGATTACGAAATGGTTTTCTATGTTTATGTCACTGATGAGCATAATCATCTTGTCGGGGTGTTGTCGTTACGCCAATTATTAACAGTTCCGCCGGGGACAAAACTGTCCGAGATCATGTCAACGAATGTCATGCGGGTCAGGGCAGACATGGATCAGGAGGAAGTCGCTGATCTGGTTGCAAAATATAATATTCTGGCAATTCCGGTTGTTGATGACCAGGGAAAGTTGCTTGGATTGATAACGGTTGATGATGTTATCGATGTTATGCGGGACGAAGCAACAGAAGACATTTTGCGGATGGCCGGTACCAGTGAAGATGAGATGCTGTTAGGATTTAAATCGTTGCAAATAGCCCGCTTACGGCTGCCGTGGCTATTGACAACTTTGGTTGGTGGTGTCGTGACTGGTACTTTGATGTGGTATTTCAAGGCGACATTAGAGCAGGCTATTATGCTGATCACATTTATACCCGTTATCACCGGAATGGGGGGGAACGTCGGCAGTCAGACCTCAACTATCCTGGTGCGTGGATTTGCGACCGGGCGAGTTGATTTTTCCATGGTAAAGCGAATATTTCTGAAGGAATTACGTGTTGGACTTATTATGGGGGTTGTTTGTGGGCTGGTGATTTCTATGATAGCAACCTTGTGGCATCAGAATATTTACCTTGGTATTGTGGTCGGGATTGCAATGGTCACTGCGATTACTGTTGCTGCTTGTATGGGGGTTCTGGTGACGGTTTTCTTTAAAAAGGTGGGGATAGATCCTGCGATTGCTTCCAGCCCGATTGTTCAGACTGTCAATGATATTAGTGGCATTCTGATCTATTTCACTGCGGCAACCCTGTTTCTCCCGTACTTAATAAAGTAGCTGTCGTACGCCATTGTCTCCCGAATTTATTCTTCCCTTATGAGTTTTTATTATTTACATGCAGCAGCATATTCCGCAACGTTGTGAAGCCGTGGTTTTACGCCATACTAACTATGGAGAGTCGGATATCATTTTAACTCTCTTTACTGCAGAATATGGTCTACAGAAAGCGTTTGCAAAAGCTGCCAGGAAAAGCCGCAAGCGCTTTGGTGCTGTGCTTGACCCATTTACTCAAGCTGTTTTTCAATGGAAGAAGGGGCGAGGCGCTTTCTGGTTGTTGTTGGACGCTGAACTGATTTCTTCGCGCTTTGGATTGCGTAGTGATTTACAACGTCTTGCTCTCGCCAGCTATGGTGTCGAATTGATTGATTTGTTGCTTGAGGAAGGGGAATCTTATCAACTTATTTATCAGCTTCTTTGCAGTTTTCTTGACTACCTTGAACAAGGTGGTGATGAGTCGACTGCCAGACTGCTCTTTGAGTTGCGTTTGATCTATCTGCTTGGGTATATGCCGCACCTGCTCCATTGCAGTGATTGTCTGAAAATATTTGAAAATGAATTAATTCGTTTTGACGCCATTCGTGGTGGCAGCCTCTGTCTTGATTGTGCCAGGTCAGCTGGAATACCCGTCAAACTAGGTACCATTGGTTCTTTAGCTCGGTCACTCAAGGTTTCACATCAACAGTTTGATGGATTTTCTTTTGGTCAAATAACTCTCCAAGGAGCCGGTCTAATTCTCGGTCAAGTTTTACAACAAATCTTGCCTAGAGAACCAAAATCGCTCAAATTTCTCTCCCAACTTTGACTCTTGAGAATCTTGACATCTTTGGGGGTGAAAGCTACACTCGCGACTCTATTTTACAACCGGATAACCGATCTTTTTTATGGCAGATTTTTGTTTTTTGGAGGTATTGTGAATTTTCAGAATTTAATCCTTTCACTGCAGAATTATTGGGCCGAACAGGGCTGTATTATTCAGCAACCCTACGACATAGAGAAAGGTGCGGGAACGTTTAATCCGGCAACATTTTTACGTGCACTCGGCCCTGAACCCTGGAATGTCGCTTATGTCGAGCCTTCGCGCCGTCCTACTGACGGGCGCTACGGTGAAAATCCAAACCGTTTACAGCACTACTATCAGTTTCAGGTCATCCTCAAGCCCTCGCCGCAGAATATTCAGGATCTCTACCTGAATTCACTTAAAAGTTTTGGCATTGATCCGCTGGCACACGATATCCGCTTTGTTGAAGATAACTGGGAGGGGCCAACTCTGGGAGCCTGGGGTCTCGGTTGGGAAGTCTGGCTTGATGGTATGGAAATTACCCAGTTTACCTACTTCCAACAGTGTGGTGGTATCGACTTAAAGCCAATTTCTGGCGAGATAACATACGGTTGTGAACGGATTGCGATGTATCTGCAGGGGGTCGATAATGTTTACGATCTGGAGTGGACGGATGGTATCAAATATGGTGACATCCACCATCAGACGGAAGTTGAATTTTCTCACTATAACTTTGAAGAAGCTGATACGGATATGCTTTTCCAGTTGTTTGATATGTACGAAAAAGAATCTCTCCGACTGGTAGAAAAAGAGCTGGTCTTTCCGGCTTACGATTTTGTTCTCAAGGGATCACATGCTTTTAATTTACTTGATGCCCGTAGTGCTATTTCGGTCACCGAACGAGCCAGTTACATTGGCCGGGTGAGGAACATGGCAAAGTTGTGTGCGGAGGGTTATGTAAAACAACGTGAAAAACTCGGTTTTCCCCTGCTGAAGAAGTGATGATTCCGTCGGCCGCTGTTGTTGGCTGATGTTCAATATTGGAGAAGGACATGTCTGCAGAACTATTTCTTGAATTGGGTACCGAAGAGATCCCCGCAGGATTTATCCCGCGTGCCCTGAATGACATCCAACGTTTACTCTGTCAGGAATTGGAAAATGCCCGTATCAGTTATGGTGAAATCCGTACTTTTGCTACACCACGACGCTTGGCTATTTCAATAGCTGGTGTGGCCAGGCAACAGCAACGTCAGGAACTTGAATTGACTGGCCCTCCGGTTCGGATCGCTTTTGATGCAGAAGGTAGCCCGACTAAAGCTGCGGAAGGTTTTGCCCGAACCAATGGTGTTAGTGTTGATGAGTTGAAAACAATCAAGACTGAAAAGGGGGAGTATCTTTTCTTGTCCAAGGTCATCGAAGGTGGTAAATCAGCCGATCACCTAGCGGGAATCCTCCCCCGCATGATTGGCAAGATCCCGTTTAAAAAGTCAATGCGTTGGAAAGACCTGGAGGTTCGTTTTGTCCGGCCTATCCATTGGATTGTTGCAACCTACGGTGGCGATATCATCCCGTTTTGTTTTGGAGATGTGCAAAGTAGCAACCTTTCGCGTGGGCATCGCTTCATGGCTCCTGCAGAGTTTTCCGTGAGTGGTGCTGAAGACTACATCACCAAAGCTGAACAGCAGCATGTCATTCCACAGATTGAAAAACGTCATCAACTGATTGAAGAACAGCTTGAAGTTCTCGCCAAACAACTGGGTGGCAAGATCAATCCAGATGATGACCTCCTTGAGGAGGTCTGTTTCCTGGTTGAAACACCACAAGCCCTTGCAGGAACCATTGAAGAACGCTTTCTTCAGTTACCCCCAGAGTTGCTGATTACCAGTATGCGTGAACATCAGCGTTATTTCACTCTGATTGATGAGCAGGGTAAGTTACTGCCTTATTTTATCACGATCGCCAATACCTTAGTAACGGATCCAAAGGTTGTTATTGCTGGCAATGAACGGGTTCTCAAGGCACGTTTGTCCGACGCTATGTTCTTCTGGCGAGAGGATCAGAAAAGCAAACTGGAAACACGCCTTGAGCCACTTAAAAAAGTAGTTTATCAGGCCAAGTTGGGAACCAGTTTTGAAAAGGTAGAACGTTTCAGCGAGCTGGCTATCGGGTTGGCGCAACAAATTTCTCCAGAAACAGTTGCGCTAACAAGGCGTGCTGCAACTCTCGCTAAATGTGATCTTGAAACCGGAATGGTCTATGAATTTCCAGAGTTACAGGGAATCATGGGGCGTGAGTATGCACTGCTGGAAGGGGAGGATCCACGGGTCGCAACAGCAATCTATGAACACTATCTACCGATTCAGGCTGGTGGCGATCTTCCAAGCGATGATGTCGGTGCTTTCGTTTCTTTGGCAGATAAAATTGATACGATCTGTGGTTGTTTCAGTGTTGGATTGATCCCGACCGGAACCGCCGATCCCTACGCATTGCGGCGTAGCGCTATTGGTATTCTGGCAATAATTCTGGCTCGTGGCTATACCATTTCAATCCCTGATCTGGTCGCTGACAGTGTGCGGTTGCTAGAAACGAAGAGGCAGCGTGCTGCAGAAGAAATCATCAGCGATGTGATTGAGTTTATCCGTTTACGGATGGTTAATATGCTGTCCTTGAAAAGTTATCCTGCAGACGTGATCGATGCCGTTTTGAGCGCTTCCTTTATTGAGCCGATTGATGCTATTGAACGAATAAAGGCACTGTCTGCACTAAAGAAAATGGATGATTTCAAACCTTTGGCTGTTGCGTTTAAGCGGGTGGAAAATATTATTAAGGGTGGTTTGGAACAACCCATCGACTCAACTTTATTGACCGAAGAGTGTGAGCAAAAGCTCTTTTTAGATTTTCAAAATGTACAAGGGAAAGTGAAAGAATATATTGCTGAGCGTAATTATACTCAGGCTCTAGAAGCAATTGCTGGATTACGTCAGCCAGTTGATACATTTTTTGATGGTGTTATGGTTATGGTAGATGATGAGGCGATCAAAAATAATCGTTTGGCTTTGTTAACTGGTATTGCCAGTTTGTTTAAAGGGATTGCCAATTTTCGTAAGATTGCTTGATTTGTGGAGATATTGATATCTTCATGTTAAGGAGTAGCAATATGTCTAAATATGTTTATGCATTTGGTGATGGCCAGGCTGATGGTGACGGTTCAATGAAGGAGTTATTGGGTGGTAAGGGGGCGAACCTTGCAGAAATGACGTCCATTGGTTTGCCAGTTCCGCCGGGCTTTACTCTGACAACAGAGGTTTGTACTGCCTTTTATTCAAACAATCAAGATTATCCTGAAGGTTTAAGTGAAGAAGTCACTACCGCATTGAAAACTCTTGAAAAACGGATGGAAAAAGGATTTGGTAGCAGTGACAATCCGTTACTTGTTTCGGTTCGCTCCGGTGCTCGTGCTTCGATGCCGGGGATGATGGATACGGTTCTTAATCTTGGGTTGAATGACCAGACCATTCAGGGGGTTATTCACCAGAGTAACGATCCCCGTTTTGCGTATGATTCTTATCGACGTTTCATTCAGATGTATGCAAATGTTGTTAAAGGGATGAATGGTGATGCTTTTGCAAAAAAACTGGCGCAAAAAAAAGAGCAACAGGGCGTAGAGCTGGATACCGATCTGACCGCGGGAGATTTGCAGCAGCTGGTGAGTGACTTTAAGATGATTTACCAGGAAAGTCTCAGTGAAGTTTTCCCTGATGATCCTCTGCAGCAGCTTTGGGAAGCTATAGGTGCCGTATTTGGCTCCTGGATGACTCCCCGTGCTGTAACCTATCGTAAACTTCACGCTATCCCCGATGATTGGGGAACTGCTGTCAATGTGCAGGGAATGGTTTTTGGTAACATGGGTGATGATTGTGCAACTGGTGTTGCCTTTACCCGCGATCCAGCAACTGGAGAAAATTATTTTTACGGAGAATATCTGGTTAATGCTCAAGGGGAAGATGTCGTTGCCGGAATTCGGACTCCACAGCCGATCAACTTGGCTAAACACAAAGAGGGTGATCTTCCTGCAATGGAAGAGGTCATGCCGGATAGTTACACGCAGCTGGTCAATATTCGAGGAACTTTGGAACAGCACTATAAAGATATGCAGGATATTGAGTTTACGATTGAAAAAGGGAAACTCTACATGCTGCAAACTCGAACGGGTAAAAGGACGGCTCAGGCAGCTATCAAAATTGCGGTTGATATGGTCGGGGAGGGTTTAATTACCGATAGAGAAGCTGTATTGCGAGTTGATCCAGAGCAATTGGATCAATTGTTACACCCTTCTCTTGATCCTCATGCAGAAAAACAGATTGTTGCAAGAGGGCTACCGGCATCCCCTGGTGCAGCAAGTGGACAGGTGGTCTTCAATGCCGATGATGCTGAAGAACAGGCACGACTGAAGAAAAAAGTTATTTTGGTGCGGATTGAAACCAGCCCTGAAGATATTCATGGAATGAATGCCGCTCAGGGTATTCTGACTGCCCGTGGGGGCATGACTTCGCATGCTGCTGTCGTTGCCCGCGGAATGGGAAAATGTTGTGTCTCCGGGTGTGGCGATATCAAAATTGATTATGAAAAACAGCAGATTAAGACAAAATCGGGACAATTAATCAAGCGTGGAGACAATATCACTCTGAACGGCTCAACGGGCGAGGTGATGCTTGGTATCATCCCGAAAATACAACCGGAAGTGAGTGGCAATTTTGCAGTTTTTATGGGATTAGCTGATAAGTTTCGTCGTCTTAGGGTGCGCACCAATGCTGATACCCCGCGTGATGCCAAGGTTGCCAGGGCCTTCGGTGCTGAAGGTATCGGTTTGTGCCGGACTGAACATATGTTTTTTGAAGGGGAACGAATCCAGGCGGTGCGAGAGATGATCCTTGCGGATGATCTGGAAGGACGTAAGCGTGCTTTGGACAAAATTTTGCCAATGCAAAAAGGGGATTTTATCGGTCTTTTCCGTGAAATGAAGGGATTACCGGTTACAATTCGTCTGCTTGACCCACCGCTCCATGAGTTTTTGCCACAAACCGATGACGATATTTCGGAACTTGCCAACGCCGTTGGGATCCGTTTTTCAGAGGTCAAAAACCATGTGGAAGAGCTCCATGAATTCAATCCGATGCTGGGACATCGCGGTTGCCGGTTGGGAATTACCTATCCTGAGGTCTATGATATGCAGGTGCGGGCGATTATGGAGGCCGCCTGTGAACTGGTCAAGAATGAAGGGTTTAAAATTATTCCAGAGATCATGATTCCATTGATCAGTCATGTTAATGAACTGGAAATCCTACGTGCCAATGCGGTCAGGGTGGCGGGTGAGGTTTGTCAGAGCTATGGGATCAAAGTCGACTATTTGATCGGAACGATGATTGAATTACCCCGCGCTGCTCTGACCGCTGATGCGATTGCTGCTGAAGCCGATTTCTTCTCTTTTGGAACCAATGATTTAACCCAAACCACATATGGACTGTCACGTGATGATGCTGGTCATTTTCTCCCTGATTATATTAAGCGGGGGGTTTTGAAAAAAGATCCCTTTGTTGCTCTTGATCAACGTGGGGTCGGGGAGCTGGTGAAGATTGGTTTTGAGCGGGGACGTAGTACCCGTCCTGATTTGAAAGTTGGAATCTGTGGTGAACATGGTGGCGAGCCTTCAAGTGTTGTTTTCTGTCACAATATAGGCTTGGACTATGTTTCCTGCTCTCCGTATCGTGTGCCGATTGCCCGTTTGGCTGCTGCCCATGCTGCACTGCAGGATAGGTGATTATTTTTACAACAAAAAGCCCCGTCAGTTTTTTTGACGGGGCTTTTTGTTCTATCTCTATTTATCTTCAGCAGCACTCTCTTACCCCATAGTAACTAATGAATTTAATCAGCTGACTTTTTTCAATCGGTCTGCTGTAATAAAATCCCTGCGCAATACAAGAACCTTGTTGGATTAAGTATTCATGCTGCGCTTGGGTTTCCACCCCTTCAGCAATAAAATCAAGCTGCAACCCTTTAGAAACATTAATGATAGCTGGAATAATTGTGTCATTCCTGGTTTCTTCGGTAATTTTTTGCATAAAAGATTGATCCAGCTTCAAAGTGTTCAGTGGCAGATGATCCAGATAGCTGAGAGATGAGTAACCGGTTCCAAAATCATCGATCGCAATTTTAATTCCGGCATCGGTCAATTTTACGATGTTTGCTATTGTCTTGTTCATATTTTGTACCAGAGTATTTTCTGTCAGCTCAATTTCAATCTCTTTGGGATTTATTGCATAGGCGTGAAGTGTTTCCAGAACATAGTCGGCAAAACTTCCCATTGCCAGCTGGAGGGCAGAGATATTAATAGAAATTTGTATCTGCAGCCCTTTTTTATTCCACCTGCAAATGTCTTGACAGACCTTTTTAAGGACGATTTCCCCAATGTCATTGATTAAAGAGGTTTCTTCTGCAATATCAATAAATTTTCCTGGTAGAATCAGCGCCTTGTTGACTGATATTATTCTAACTAAGGCTTCAGCCGCATGGATTTTACCCGTGGTCAGATCAATCTGAGGTTGATAATAAACCACAAATCGATCATTTTTGATTGAGTCTCTGATCAGGTTCTCAACGAAAACTGTATGGCTGTTTTTATTTTTGAGGTTTGTACTGTACAAACAGTGGCGTTTCCGGGTTTTTGTTTTGGCACTACAGACGGCAGTGTCAGCGTTTCTTGTTAGCACTTCTCTGGTCTCGCCATGATCTGGATAGATTGCGATGCCGATACTTAAGGTGATATGGATTTCACGCCCATTTTGATTGAATGGCAGCGCGGTATCGGCAATGATATTCTGTGCAGCAGCAATGGCATCATCGGAAGAGTTTATATTTGATATGAGTAATATAAACTCATCACTACCTAGTCGAGCCAGAGTATCTTCCTCACGGGTACATCTTCTTAAGGTGTCGGCAAGACTTTTTAGCAGCTCATCTCCAATACTTTGTCCGTAGGTATCGTTGATCAGTTTGAAACGGTTGATATCAATAAACAGCAGCGCAAACTTTTCACTATTCTCATTAGAATGAGTAATCAATGAAAACAGGCGTTCGTTCAATAGGGTTCGATTGGGTAGCCCGGTCAGCAAATCATGATTATGCTGAAAACGGATAATCTCTTCGGCTTTTTTTCTATCCGAAATATCTCTGGCGACCCCATAGGTTCCAATAAAGCTTTGTTTCCGATTATAGTTCCGTCCCAGCTTGTAGCCCCCGGAAACTTTTTTTTCTATATTGATTGCACGCACTTCAACTGGCAGCAAGGAATTATTGTCTTTACATTGTAACCTTAGTTCCTGGCTTTGGGTCTCTTTTGGAAATTGTTTGTTACTGAAAAAAAGATTTGCTCGTTCAAGATCTGGTGCATAAATTATTTCGTTGTAGTGTTTTCCGATGATCTCTTTTCTGCTGTAGCCAAGTAATTTAATGGTATTTTTGTTGACAAAAACAAAATGACCCTCTCGATCAAGCATGTAGAGTAAATCTGGTGAGTTATGGACGATAAAACGGTGTAGGGCTTCCGATTCTTCCAGTTTTTCAAACATTTCCCGGTTTTCACGTTCAAGGGAAATTTTTTCTAGAACATTTGTAATTGAAAATAGGAGCTCGTCAGCTGAATAAGGTTTTCGGATAAAGTCTTTTGCCCCATTTTTTAGAACATGGATGGCTTTTTTTATTTCAGATTCACCACTGACAACAATAACCTCTGTCTCAATCTTGCCGTTATTGATGTGGTCGAGAACCTCTTCACCATTCATATCGGGCATGTTGAGGTCAAGAAGAACAAGGTCGTATTTGTTGTTATGCAACTCTTCAATTGCGGCGTATCCGCTGGAGACTGAATGTGCGTTCAGTCCATTGAGTGAAAGCACCCCCTTGATGCTTTTTGCTACTGCCAGGTCATCATCAACAATCAGTATTTTTACACCTTTTGTTGTCGAATTACGGTTCAGAAATTTATTGAAATGACCTACATCCATCACTTCAGCTCAATCTCACTCTCATTTTGTTTGCGGGGGATCAGGATTTTAAACTCGGTTCCATGATCTTGGCTGGAATAGCAGGAAATACTTCCTGAGATTTCCTGAACCAAGGTGTTGACAATTGAGAGCCCTAACCCTGAATGGCCTTCTTTTGTACTGGTGACCGGTTTGAATAAGTTTTTTAAAATTTCAGAATCGATTCCAGATCCACTGTCTTGAATCGATATTTCGACATACTGTTGGCCATTTTGATAAAAGTTATCTCTAGTCGTGATTTTCATGGTACCGCTAGTTTCCATTGCTTCAATACCATTCTTGATGATGTTGATCAAAATCTGCTTTAATTTGTCTTTTGGACAATAGAGGTTCGGGATCTGCTTATCCAATAATAAAGTTGATTCTATCTGTTTGATTTTATAGAGAGAACCGTGAAATAGAGTATCCAGTTCGGTTAGCAGCTTGTTGATATCGACCATTTTATATTTTGTTTTGGTTGGCGCTTCTGGATCCTTTGTTCGCAGTAAAATATTACCAACCCGTTCAATTTCTTCACTGATAAATTTTATTTCCTCTTGAGCCGGGTGATTACTGTCAATTTTTTTGCCCAGCATATAGAGATAGTTGTTGATGATAGTCAAGGGGTTACTGATCTCATGAGCAACTTTTCTAAAATCAACAATTGTCACGCCGGCTGATTGAGAATTTCTCTGGGTGAGAGAGAAATATTGTCTGGCAATTTCGCTACACAATAGTTTTAATAATGGAATTTTACTTTGCAGGTTTGGCCATTCCAGTTCAGTTGTTCCAAGTACCAGAACACCAATTCCAGTCCCTTCATGATAAATGGGGAGGAGATAAGCCCCTTCAGCATCAAGCAGCTTGATAACTTGTTTATCTGCTATGGAACACTTGTTAGACAAGGTTATGACGCAATTATTATGGTTAAATGCGTTAACTAATAAACTATTCTTGTCTCCGGTTTTGAACTTAATTTTATCCAATTTATTTATTTGTAGATCATTGATTGCAGACAGGGTGGTCTGATTTTCATCAATTTTGAAAAAGAAGAGTTGGTTCAAGTTGAAAAGAGCATTGAAATTGGTTCTGATCTCTTTAGTAAGCTCAACCAACTCAACTTTTTCACTTTTTCCGATACTATTGCTTAAGGCAATATTTTCAACCTGTTCTGCCAGTTTAATTCTGTTGGTTTCTTGCTGAGTTGGAT
Organism: Desulfuromusa sp.; assembly: GCA_021647765.1. Taxonomy (GTDB): domain Bacteria; phylum Desulfobacterota; class Desulfuromonadia; order Desulfuromonadales; family Geopsychrobacteraceae; genus Desulfuromusa. Next base: position 55,253 of record JAKIUD010000003.1, read on the forward strand.
TAAATGCTTCTTCCTCATTCTCCTCCATATAACGCCCACTGAAGCCGAGATCAGTGATCATCTGTTGACTTTGTTCTACAGCCAGAGAGAGGCAATCTAGAATAGTATCTTCAGTCAGGTCAAAAAGCAGTCCCGCTTTTTCCAGATATGAATTGTTATCGCGGGCACTATTTTTTGAGCTGAGGGGAGCAGCAACGGCAAGGATTTTTAATATGGTTGGGGAACTGATGAGCTCATCTGCTGGTGCTTGTTGAAAGTTGATGGCATCAGCAATAAAAGAGTCGAGTTTCCAACTTTCAACCAGAGCCGCACCCAATTCACAGTGGTCAACTTGCAACCTTTCTTGTTCGAGTAAGTGAAATTTTTCCGTTTCAAAATAATATCGATCTAAAATCGGTAGGTATTCAGATTCACGGTTAAGTAATAACAGGAGCATGCCAACTTGATGCAGAAGTCCAGCAAGGAAGGCTTCACCGGTATTTTCATAGCCAACCAGCTTGGCTATTCTTTCTGTCAGATTGGCGCAAATGAGAGAGCGGAGCCAGATAAATTGGACGTTTTTGTTGAATTTCTTGGTGAAATTGGCAAAAAACTGTTGTATGGCACAGGTGGTGACAATATTTCTAACGTTGGTCAGCCCCAGAACAATCAACATTCTGCGGATATCGGTCAGTTCATTCCATTGTCGATAGGCTGGGGAGTTTGCAACCTGCAATATCTTTGCAGTTAAACTGATATCTTTTTTTATTGCTGTTGAGAACATTTCAAAATTGGCATTATCATTGTGGCATAAATCCAGTAACTCAACCAGAAGACTTGGCTCAGAAGGGAGATTATCAACAGAATAACTTTTATTTTTTAGATAGATATGTTGCATAGCTATCCTCTCCTTTCTGCTTGTTTTTTATTATACCGCAGAGTAAGAAAGAATATGGTATTAGCGGCAGTTAAAACTTTCCTCGGTGGAGCTTATGAGTTTACTCTAAAAACCGCAATAAAAAAATAATTTTAATTATTTTTTTCACTTAAACATGTTGCGTCTTGTCCTTCAATCAACGCTTTAATTTTTGCAGAAAGCAGATGATCGATTGCGATCCCTTTTCCTGTATCTAAGCGACCTGATCTGTTACTGATCAAGGCGGTTAGTTTGCCCATTTGCAAGTAGAGCTGCAGCAGTTCCGGTGCAGCGTTCTCCAACGCTTGAATATGTTCTGTCACGGTTCCAATATCACCACGTACGATGGGGCCGGTTAATCCTTGTTCAGGATCGAAATCTTTGACGTTAGCCAATGACGCTCGGATTAAGGGTAACAACAGTGGAATCGCCTGGTCTGGTTCGATGCCACAGTTAATCAGCAAGTCACGAGCTGAGGCAAGCAATGTGACAAGATAATTCGATGCGATACAGGCGGCAGCGTGGTAAAGCGGCTTTTTCTCACTGTCAAGGGTAAAAGGGTGTCCGCCGATTGCATTCACCAATTCTTCTCCCAGTGCTAATGACTGTGGTGTGTCACCTTCCAGTGCACAGGGGCATTGCTGTAAATCTATAAACGCCTTTTGGCGGTTGGCAAAAGGGAGGAGAGGGTGGAGTGATAGAAGTGATACGGGGGATGAGTCGTGGCGCATGATTTCCGCCTGGTGGAGACCACTAAAATGGACCATAGTTGGCGGTTCCAAAAAATTAATTGTCATCTGAACCTGCTGTGCCAATTTCTGGATTTGATCGTCTGGAACAGCCAGTAGAATTATTTGTGCAGAGACACTCTCTGTAAACTGGTCAAAAGCCAAGGTTGGTGAGCAGCCGATAAAGGTACAGGCTTCAATAGCTTGTACCTTGCTGCGACCGATAATTGCCGTCAGCTGATATCCTGCTTCATAGAGGCGTTTACTGACAGCACAACCCACTCGACCAGGACCAATGAGGGCGACACTCTGTTTCATGCGACCGAGACCTGTAGTGATCCAACTTGCTCTATTGTCCCTTCGAGATGATCGCCAGTTTTGATTCTACCGACTCCAGCTGGAGTCCCTGTCAGGATAATATCCCCTGTTTCAAGAGTATAAAAGTTGGATATCTCAGCAATGATCTCCTCTGCCGAGCGCATCATCTGATTTGTGTTTCCCTGTTGACGAATTTTACCGTTAACTTTCAGTTTAAGTTGAAGATTATTGGGATCAGAGACTTGATCCGCTGGAATAAAGTCGGACAGAGGGCAGGAGGTATCAAAGCCTTTAGCAATTTCCCATGGTAGCCCTCTGCTTTTTTGCTCACTCTGGATGTCGCGCAAGGTCAAATCTAAAGCGACCCCGTAGCCAGCTAAGTGTGTCAGGGCATTTTTCTCCTGGATATGTTTACCGGTTTTTCCCACCAGCAAAGCCAATTCCAGTTCATGATGACAATCGTTGGAATAGTCGGGGATTTTAATAATGCCACCGTTGGCTAACAGGCTGCTCGGGGGTTTGCAGAAAATAACTGCCCGGTCAGGCATCTTGCTGCCAAGTTCGCGGATATGATCCAGATAGTTTTGACCCAGGCAGATAATCTTGCCAACTGTGTAAGTTTCCTTGGTGTTTTTTATTTGAACCTGATGCATTTATTCCTCCCCTTAGATAGATTTATATAAAAACTTATCGTTAGCAGTATTCTGAACAGAAAGATAGCGGTTTTTGGGGGTTAAGCGCAAGGTTTGTCATTGCTGGTTTGGTTCTTTCTGCTGTGTTAATATAGATGACTTGGTTCTATAGGGAGAGTGCAACAAGGAGTGGCAATGTATTATTTCAGTTATGAAGAACCGATATTTCGGCCCCCTTCTGAGGCGCGATCATTGATTTTGCAAATCACCATCGGTTGTAGTCAGAATCAGTGTAAATTTTGTGGCATGTATAAAATGAAACAGTTTCGGATCCGTAGTGTGGCAGATATCGCTACCGAAGTTGCTGCCATACCGAAAGAACATCGTCATCAATATCAAAGAATTTTTCTTGCAGATGGCGATGCTTTGGTTTATCCGCAACGGGAATTGATCGAAATACTTGATCTTTTGAAGGACAAATTTCCAAATTTAACCCGTATCGGAATTTATGCTTCTCCCAAAAGCCTGACGACAAAAAATGTTGAGGAGTTGCAGCAACTCAAATTAAGAAAGTTGCGTATCTTTTACTTCGGACTGGAGAGTGGTGATGCCCCGACGCTGAAATTGACAGATAAAGGTTACCAGCCGGAGCAGATGCTGAAACTATGTCGTAAGGCACAGATGGCAGGAATAAAAATATCGATCACAGCAATTCTTGGTTTAGCTGGTCGCAAGCGCAGCTATGAACACGCTGTCGCAACGGCTGAGTGGATCAATCAGCTTTCACCTGACTTCTTTTCACTTTTGACTATGTTTCAACGTCACAACGACCCCTATTTTGAGTTGATAGAACCATTGACAAATGGTGAAATTATTGAGGAAACGTTGACGATTGTGAAACATTTACAACCGCAAAAAACGATTTTGCGTTCAAACCATGTGTCAAATATTTTAAATCTGGCGGGAAGTTATCCTAAGGATCGAGAAAAAATGATTGCCCAAACAGAGGCTGCTTTGGAAGAGGCACGTTCTCATCCTGATTGGTGTGCTCAAGTGCCGGATTACGGTGAGGCATACTATTGACATTCCATGAGGACATGTGAAAAATACATGTCCTCATGGAATGTAGATGCAGTAACGATCAGGATTACAAATTGTTCTGTTGTTACCTTTCTATTTGCGTTGAAATGTGTCTTCGGAAAACGAATATTTGAAATTCATATGATCTGTATAGGTTTTTTCCAGGATTGCAGCAACGTCCTCAGTGAACACCAGCTCTTCATCTGTCGGGATAACGAAAACTTTGACCGGTGAATCGGGAGTAGAAATCGTTGTCTCAGCTTTCCGGGTCATTGTGTTGCGGTTCTTTTCCTTATCCAGGTTGATGCCGATATGCTCCAGATTTTCCAGTGCCTTTTCACGGATCAGCCAAGCCATTTCACCAACTCCGGCGGTAAAAATGACAGCGTCCAGTCGACCAAGTGCTGCGCAGTAGGAACCAATATATTTCTTTAGCCGGTAGCCTTCGATCTCCAGTGCCAGAGTACAGCGCTCATTGCCAGCCTCAGCTGCCTCAATGACATCGCGGCGGTCGGTAAATTCACCAGTAATGCCGTAAATACCTGATTTTTTATTCAGGATACTGTCGATTTCTTTGGGCGAAAGATTCTCGCGCTCCATAATGAATGCTGGAATTGCCGGGTCAATATCTCCGCAGCGGGTTCCCATGACGGCACCTTCCAGTGGGGTGAGCCCCATTGAGGTGTCGACCGAAATACCATTTTTAATTGCTGTGTGGGAGACCCCATTGCCAATATGCATAGTGATAAGATTACAGTTTTCAGGTCTTTTGCCGAGCAATACTGCGGCACGCTTGGAAACATAGAGATGGCTGGTGCCATGGAAACCGTAGCGGCGGACTCCGTGCTCTGTATACCATTGATGTGGGACGGGGTAGGTGTAGGCAAGTTCCGGGATGGTCTGATGAAACGCAGTATCAAAAATGGCAATATGGGGAACATCCGGCAGGTTGGCCTGAGCCGCTTCAATCCCAGCTATGTTTGGCGGATTGTGAAGTGGTGCCAGATGCTGTACTTCTCTAATTGCATCGAGAACGTTATCATCAATAAGGACGGAACAGGCGAATTTTTCACCTCCATGCACCACCCGATGACCAACCGCTGAAATTTGACTCATATCAGTGACCACTCCATAAGTTTCGTCAGTGAGAATTTTAACAATCAGATGGACAGCAGTTTTGTGGTCGGGGCACTCATATTCTTCCCGGTAGGTTTCGCACCCGGGGACTTCATGGATGATATATGAATCACCAATTGTGACACGCTCTACCATCCCTTTGGCAACAACTTTTTTTTTGCTCCAATTGAAAAGCTGGTACTTTACCGAGGAACTACCACAATTCAGTGCTAGAATGCCCATACTTGAATCTCCTTGATATCAGTGTGTAAAATTATATGATCTGGATTGCTGTGACAGAGCGAGTCAGCCCCCTTTTTACGGCTAGTGACAGTTCGTAAAAAACGCTAGGCTAGCTTAGGTGATGGCATTTATGCAAGGATTTTTCTCCTCTGGACAGCGGGTTAAATATCTGATAAAAGACAAATTAATACACCCGATTGTCGGGTGAAAAAAACTTACATTATTTAGGAGGAAAAACTAATGGCTCATGTAATTTCTGACGAGTGTATTGCTTGTGGTGCCTGCCTGCCCGAATGCCCTGTTGACGCAATCAGCGAAGGTGATATCTATACAATTGATGCAGATCTGTGCACCGATTGTGCTGCCTGCGTTGAGTCTTGTCCGGTAGAGGCTATCTCTGCCGAATAGTAAGCGTTCATTTGCGATAAAATAGAGGCGGTAACTATCTTTGGTTGCCGCCTTTTTTTATTTCATAGCACGATTGAAATCTGAGGAAAATTTTATATCAAAGAAATAGAAACGGTACACTGATTTTTTTTTGGGGGAGGGGGGGAGAAGAGTGGGAGGTGTTATTCAGTAACAGGTTGAGAAGATGTGACTTTGACACTAAATTCAGTTAGATTTTTTGGCAGATCATTAAAGACGATATCAAAAGGAATGGACTGTTGACTGTCAATTTTCATATTACTAAGTTCGTTGCCAAACTGGTTCCGCATGATTTTCTCCAGTTCTGAAAATGGCAGAGAGCGAAGTTTCTGGTCATCAATCTGGTTTCCACAAAAAACAGTTTTTTGTAATAACGGCTTCCCATTCGGATCAAAAATAACCCCCTTCACCTGAATTGCTGAACGGGCTTCGGTAAAATTATTGATGACCTTTCCTCTAATCAGAAAAAGCTCACCAGACTGTTCATTCTGGATAAATTCTCCTTTAAGTTCGCCAATGGTGATCTGGCCGGTTTGCACCGGCCGCTCACTTTGTTGTCCAAAAATTTGTTGAATCGTCCGATTCAGTTGATCTGTTCCATTCATATAGACGAATACTCCACCAATAATCAGAATTCCTAAAATCAACAGCAGCAGAATCCTGATGATACTTGCAATGGGTCCGCCTTTTTTCCCGGGAACAGCTTGTACTGTGAACTCCGGCTCAACCGCGGATCCTTCTCCTGCGTCAATTGTGTTGGCAATTTTAGCAGCAGACTTGGTGCCAGCTCCAAACTTATCTTCTGTAGCAAGAACTTTCTCAATGGTACTGGCCGTCCCCTCTTCTGAGTCGGCAAAAGTGAAGTTTTCTTCAATTGTACTAATGGAGCTTGCCGCCAGTTCTTGATTGTCAGAGAATGGGTTCCCTTCTGCTGTTTCTTCTATGGCACCAAAGCTGAAGGATTCTTCTTTTGTTATGTCAGAGTCGAGCTCCTGGAACTTATCATAACTGAAATCTTCAGCTTCTGCGTTTGTTGTGCTTAAGTTATCGTCAGTGCTTGGTTCTTCTTGAAAACCTTCCACCTCTTCAATCGTTTGCGGCTCTTGGCTCAGCGGTTTTTCCACAAAAAAAACATGTTTACAACGAGCACAACGCACCTTCGCACCCCCCTCAGGGAGCCGATCGGAACCGATATTAAATTTGGTCGAACACTCAGGACAAACAATGATCATCAGGCGTTCTCCTTTGTCAGGGGTAATTGCTTTCAGAAAAGATTCTACCTTGCGAGCGAGTTATATTCGAGCCTCTTCAACCAGATAAATATCGGGAAGATTACGATATTTTTCATTGTGATCTAGACCATATCCAATAATAAAACCATCGTCCATACTGATACCGATATAGTCGGCTTCGATATCAACTTCCCGGCGTGCTCTTTTATCAATCAACGTACATATTTTTAGAGAACGAGGTTCCTGTAGTAACAATTTGTTGTAAAGACATTCCAGAGTATAACCACTATCGACAATGTCTTCGACGACAATAACATGACGATCACGAATCGACATTTCAAGCTCTTTGCGGAACTCAATGATTCCTGAAGTCTGGGTTCCAGAGCCATAGCTGGCCAGCCGGACAAAGTCAACAACTGATGGGATTTCAATTTCTCTGATCAAGTCGGCGATAAATAAAAAGGAGCCTTTCAAGACTCCGACCAACATGATCTCTTGATCACAATAGTCCCGGCTGATTTCCTGGCCAAGACGCTTGACTTCAGCAGCTATTCTTTCTCGAGAAAAAAGAACTCTGCGATTTTGCTCTGTCATTATATTTGTGACTCCCTGGTGACCGTAGCTTGACAGCAACCTATAACAGGAAAAAAGACACGATGTCAATTGCAACACCGCAGGGGTGCTATTTTAATCAAAAAAAACATGTTATCATTCAGTGTTTTTATAAATACAAACTTTTAGGTAAAAAGGACTGATGATGCGTTGCTATTTGTTGTTGCTTCTATTGCTATTATCTTGTGGTTCGGTGTTTGCTGATCCGCTGTTGGTTGTTGACCGATTGAATTATGATTTTGGTGAAATAATTCAGGGTGCCAAGATCGATACGATTTTTCGCTTTCAAAATACCGGGGATCAAGTTTTAGAAATCGGTCGCTTGCGGAGTTCCTGTGGATGTACCGCTGCCTTGCTATCGACCAAAAAACTTGTACCAGGGGCTATTGGGGAATTGCGGGTCACTTTCGATTCTGGTGGGTTTCGTGGTGCGATCCAAAAGAGAGTCTCTTTTGAAACAAATGACCCAAAACATACAGTGGTAACTTTTGGGCTGCAGGGAAAAGTTAAGGCCGAACTGTTTTTACAGCCGAGCAGAATTAACTGGGGGATTGTTAAGGAAAATATGCCATTGCTGGCTGAACTTGAAGTTGTCAACAGCTCAAAAGAGGTCATTACCCTGCAAAATCCATCGACAACCAATGCTGGAATTGTGGCTGAGTTATCGACTCTGATAATCGCTCCTGGAGAACAGTCTCAGCTGAAGGTTACAGCTGAATTTCCACCAGGCAAAAAACGGCTGGCTGGCTATATCTTGATAAAGAGTGATTTTCCCAGCCACCCTCAATTGAAGGTGCCTGTTTCTGCCCGGCTATCTCAACAATGAGGCAGATTAACTTTTGAAGTGACCTCAATGACATTTAGACATCCTTTGGGTAGCAAATAGTCAGTTCAAAGATTTCACCATTAGAAAAGTGGATTGGGAACAGCAGTCCGGTTTGATCTTCTGGTATTTCAAGATCTGCATTATTCAGTAGACGCATTTGCGCGGAAGTGATGTCAATGTTGTAGCCTAATTGAGATGTCTTGCTGACAACATTACTACAGATAATATTAACAAACTCTTTTACCAAATTATTGACTTCGTCAGCTGTTCCCGTTTCTACTTTTCCTTCTTTGCGCATTGCGCTGGCAATCAGTTTGCGGGTGTTATCTGAGATAGTCAGGAAATAACGGGCGCTGATCGATCCGCAAAATCCAATTTCAACAACCACCGGGCGAGTTGGGAGCCTGCTGATAAATGTGCAAGGGTCGGTTTGGAACGTAGCTCCAGCAACTCGCGCCAACATTTTATAGGTCATATCGGCGACAATTTCCCATACGGGTTGATGGGGAACCCCTGCTGGAATAATAATCTTCTCTGTAACAGAGGCTTTCTGGGTCTGCTTGAATTCACCCAGATAAAAGCTTAACTTTTCCCGGGTGATGGTTTCAAGTTTAACCAAAGCTTCACCAATATAAAGATGCTCTCTTTTTTGTCTGTTAAGAACCTGTTTAACCTGATTTGGGGAGAGAAAGCCCATTTTGACAGCCATATCGCCAAACTGAAGGTCTTCGTGCCTTTGTGCGCGGAGGGTTAAAGATATCTGTTCTGTTGTCATCAGCCCCATTTCGATAACGAGATCCCCGAAGCGTAGATTGGTCTTTTCTTGAAGTTCAATAGCCTGCAAAAGATCCCGACGGGTAATGATTTTTTTATCAATCAGAAATTGTCCAAAAAACTTTATAGCCATTTCAATCATCTCTTTTCGTGTGGCAGTTGAGTTACGAGCCGATCATAATTGCAATGATTTCCAGTTGCATTGGCAGGGGTTATAGCGTATATAGTACAGCCCATGCGCCCGTAGCTCAGCTGGATAGAGCGCTGCCCTCCGGAGGCAGAGGTCACAGGTTCGAATCCTGTCGGGCGTACCAATGAAATCAATAGGTTAGCAGTTATCTGCTAGCCTTTTTTGTGCCTGTGACGTTTTTGTGACGACTCTGTGACAGTCGTGAGACGATTATGTAACCCGCCGCGCGATTTGGCAGTATCTGACGGTCGGTATGGCACTAACCTTATTGAAATATTTCATCGTAAACCGATGAAATTGAGGCTGACTTTTCTAGGTTGATTTTGACTCTATTTCTGTAAGCCGCTCTACCCCTCTCACAGCTACGCTAGCCACCCCCGGAATTGACCCTTTTTGTGCCTCCCAGCTTTGGTATGTTCGGTACGGTGTTTCGAGCTTGGAAGCCTTCCTTTTGATTGCCCCGTGACGATCTCCGAGAAGCTTGATTCTGATCGCTTTTAAGTCTCTGCCTGTCATCCATAACCTCTTCATTTTGTATGCAATATCAGCATACAACAGCAGCATCAAAACAGGAACAAATTAAATCAGGCCACCATACTTGCGATCTGACGGACTTTATCGACTTTCGCAAGCTTTCCTATGCGGGATTTCAACCAATTTTCTATATCTTTCCCCCTCATATCCAGTTTTCAACAGGCATTTAAAGTGACTTTAAACTACCAGTTTTTGATGATCAATTCCTGCCGTTTTGCACTCTTCTGACCACCCCCGCCGACGGTGTAGTTTATGCCAACAGTGTCGAAGGGTAAACCTTTAAATACTTCGCGGATCTCGGGATGGTCGTTGATGCTGAGAATGGCTTTGCCTTGCATCGATCGCATCAGCTTGGCCATGCGTTCGTATTGCTCAAATTCGAATGGCACTCCGTAGCCTTCGGTTTGCCAATACGGTGGATCGAGGTAGTGCAGGGTTGCTGGCCGGTCGTATTTTGTGATGCACTTTTCCCAGCTGAGATGCTCGATGTAGACTCGCGATAATCTTATGTGCGCCTGTTGACCTTACCACCAAAACTCATTTTCTGCAGATAGAAAAACCGTGCTGCCCTTTGGATGTCTGTCAGTGTTTCCGTGGGGGTGATCTTGAGCCACTCGTACATTTGCCGACTGATCAATGCGTTTTTAAACTGTCTGCAAAACTCTTCTAAATGGTGCTTAACCACCCGATATAAACAGATCAAATCGCCGTTGATATCGCTGAGCACCTCAACCTTTGATGGTTCTTTTAAAAAGAATAAAGCAGCCGCACCGCTGAACGGTTCGACATAACATCTATGTTCTAGAAACAGCGGGAGCAAGTGTTTAGCCAGCCTGCGTTTTCCGCCGATCCATGGAATTATTGGGTTCATTGTGAGGCTCCTAGTCAAAAGTGGTTTGACGTGATAGGCTTCCTCCGCCGTGCGCGGCAGGGGGAGCCTTTGATCGGGCTCACAGGTCTGTTCTGTGGTTCGTGGTCAGAGCGTTGTTCATGCAACATTCTGGCCGCTCCCTCTTCTACAGCTGTTTATAGTGGAACTGTTAAGTTTTCATGTGCGTTCATTGTGCAGCATCCAGCCTATATAAAATTTCGTTTGCCAGTGTCCTGCGGTTCAGCTCTGCGGCTGTATTCAGCTGCTTGAGCAGCCCCTCATCCCGTTCAAAAAAATGAATATAAATTTCCGCCAGCGGCTGGACGCAGCCTTTGGGTAAGGTAAACACAACTCCTGCCGCGTCATCCACGGACACGACAGGAGCTATGTTTTTTTGCGACTGTTCATTGGCACTTTTCATTTCATTTTGCTGCTGGGGATGATCGGTAGCAGGCACCTCTGCCGGTGCTTTTTGCGGTGCTATGTCAACAAGATCAGTCTCTACAACCGAGCTTGGGAGGTGACTCCCTTTTTTCTCTGATATTTGTACGACTTTGTTATTTTGTGCATCTGGTTCTGCATCGTGTTTGTTTGCTTTTTTTTGCCGGAGGCTTTTTTGATAACACGATGAGCACAGCCCGAGTGCATAGTGTTTGCGTTCACGGTCACAGTCAGCACAGATAAAATGCTTTTGATCGGCAGTCGCATCTTCAGCAGGCTTCAATTCGTCCCGACAGAGATCGCACAATCCATCGGTCAGTTGTGCTACTTCATCATCACAGCGTTTACACACCAGCACATCAGTAAAATAGCCGTTAATGTCTTTATCCTCGTGGGATTGGCTGCGCCCTGAAGCTAAGTTTTGCTCGCGCTTGTAGCAGGATATGCAGAGACCGTCTATCAGTTTTTTTGTGATGGTCAGGCACTCTTCGCATTCTTCCAGTCCAGAATTTTTAACAATTGTTTCCGATAAATTTTTCATTTCGTCGCCGATCCTTTCTTTTCGCCAGCCGCAAATCTGGCACCCAGTTACGAAGATTTTTGTTGCATCTGTTGCGCCGTTTCCATGGCCAAGGTAGTCATCATAGTTAACAACGCGACCACCACATTTTGGACATTTATAGCCAGACATCACTCAGAGCCAATATACAGATTGCCGCCTTTTGGATTACTGATAACGACTTGCTGTAGATGGAATTGTTTAATGTAAACCCCGCTTCGCAGCTCGCCTGATCTGTGTATTGTGTGTCTGAGCAGTAAGCATCCGTCCAGGTGTGACTGATCCCAGGACAATGTGACCTGCTGAGCCATTGCGATCAGCTGGCAGGCCAGACAAAACAGGAAAAAGAGTAAACAAAATTTAGTATTCATGAGTGACAAATAATCATAGTATTGCGTTACCCGACCACCGCACTTAGAACCTTGCTGATCCACGATTTTCAACCACGTCTGCTGGCAGCCAGAACCGCATTCCATGTCCACCGATATGCAGGTGGCTATCTCCGTTAGGATCGGACTGCACAATATTGCTATATGTGCTCTCGTTTGCCTGAGCATCGTAGGCTGTGACTGCAAAATAATAGACAACGCCATCGGCAAGATCGGTGAGCTGATATGTGAGAACGCTGCCGACATCGATGGGGCTGGCCCCTTGCGTGGCTCCGCTGCCATCCCATTGAGCCATGTATGGCGCAGACTGATAGTAGATTTTATAGCCCGTCACAACAGGGTCGGTGGTCGGACTGGCATCCCAACTGAGGGTCACGGTCTGTGCGAGGGCGAGGGTTGGGAACAGTAATATGATGATTGCCATAACCATTAAGGTATGTAATTTATTCACGGCAGAAAACCTCCTCCGCTAAAATTATCAAATAGTTCAGTTTCCGTTGAACCACTATACAATCCAATATATTGTCCGGTATCTGCTGCTTCCACAGGGTCTGCGGTTGATATGAAATCAGCAATCCCCCATGAATCTCTGTCGGCGGGTGGTGACTGGCCAAAATCCCACATTCTGCAAATAGTTTCAGTGTCGGTACCGGCTATTTCAGCCCCAATATATGAGCCAGGTGTCACTGTGTGTGACCAGGTATCTATTGTTGTGCAGTTATCTCCAGTACAAGATTGCCAAGCTATAGTTGATCCAACTTTAGCACCTACTGCGTATGCTGGGGCAGTGTCACTACCTGTGAATCTAAAATATGCGCCAGCGTACTGTATGTCTTTATAAACAACCAACACCCATTGATTTATTGAACCTATACTAGTGTTGTAGGAGATAACCCCATTACTAACAGATGAACTCAGATAATTATCACCAGGGCCGCCGGCGACAATATCCCAACTACCTCTTACTATTGTCCATGCAGATAAGTCCCCTTCAAAATTATCAGAAACGGTAACAGGCACTGAACCTGCAACTTGATAAACCATCGGGACTGGATACATACCCTGCCCAGACCACAACAGAGCCGGACAAAGCAGCAATAAAACAAGTTGGATAATAATCATCTGTAAACCCTCCAATTGATAGTGATTGCTCCGGGGGTAATTGATGAGCCTGATTTATTGCATACCACAAAATTAACATTGTCAACGGTTGGATATGCGACTATATAGAGCAGATCACCAATTGGGCTATAGCCTGTAATCGTGGTAGGATTTGCATTAAACCCCCAGACAATCACGTCCGTTGACAATGTGCCTGGTGCTGTCGTAGCAATCACTGTTGCACAAGTCCCATCCAATATGGCTGTGGTTCCAAGGGTCGATGTGCCACTAGAAAAAGTTGCAATAAAATTACTGTCATTAGTCAGGGCGCTCGTGGTGGTCGGTATCTCAGTATCTCTGGCAATATCGGTAGGGATAACCGTGTCTGGTAGAATTCCGGTTGTTATGTTAGTTGCATTAATGCCAGTGCCTATTTTCCAGCCTGTCAGGGATCCATCTGCCAGATCAGTTAGGTCTGCATCGGCTGGCTCGTAAACTCCGGCGTGATTGTGAGCCAGGAGGCTATAGCGGGCGTCTCCAGTTGTCTGGGTCAGATACCCGGCAACGGAGTGATCACCCCAACCAAAAGCGGTGTCTGCTGACGTTCCCTGGGCGGCTGTGGCTCCGCCCAAATCGACGGCGGTCAGTGCATCCCCGTCAACTCGATACGCGGCTGCAGTGGGAAGGTTAATTGCGGTCAGGCTTAGCCCGGCAACCGGTGTCCATGTTTCGGAGTTTGTCTCGCACGTGGATTGATCGGTGTATTGCGTGTCCGAGCAGTAACCGACATCGACCACGGCAACGACATCGCCGATGGTGAGGCCGGTATTGAGGAGTGCGGCGGTGCCTAAATCGGCACTGTTGGCCTTGAGATCGAGGGCGGTTTGTTGGGCGGTCGAGACTGGCTTGCTTGCATCGGCAGTATTGTTTACATTGCCGAGGCCGACATCACCCGGCACCAACGTGACCGTGCCAGTTTTACCTGCGACGCTGGTTACAGGTGCGGCGGTCAGATACCCGGCAACGGAGTGATCACCCCAGCCGAATGCGGTATCTGCATTGCTCCCCTGGGCGGCAGTTGCAGCTCCAACTTGTTCGGGGGTATAATCTCCAGTCTGACCGACAATCACTCCGGTACGCCCGAAAACGCTGTCGACAGATCCAGCACCATCCTGACCATCGGCCCCGTCGCAAACATAGGCGGTCTGATCAATCTCGCCAGCTGACAACACCAGGTCTTGATCTTCATCCAAACCGACATCGATCCGTTGTCCACCATCGGTACAGTTAGCTCCGGCGGGTTCGGTGGTTTGCAGGATCAGGGCGGTGAGGCCATTGCTGCCATCGGCTCCAGTTGCGCCAGTTGCCCCCGGAACTCCCTGAATTCCTTGGGCTCCGGTATTGCCAGTGTCACCCTGAACACCTTGCGGCCCTTGTGCTCCGTCGGCACCTGCCGGGCCGGTCGGCCCAGTCGGCCCCTGAATGCCCTGGGCACCATCAGCTCCGGTAGCACCCGTGTTGCCCTGTAATCCTTGTGGGCCGATCAGCGACACTCCCGCTGGCCAACTACCAGCCTCCTTGGGGCCAAACAGCGTGGTCGAGGTGGTGTTGAGATAATAGTCACCATCCACACCCTCTGTAGTTGGATCAACAGTGCCGCTGATGATGGTTTTGCCGTCGAGACCATCAGCTCCAGCGGTGCCGTCAACACCGTCTGCGCCTGCCGGTCCAGCAGGTAGATTGCTTGCTGCCAGCCGGACAAAATTACCCCGGCCCAGGGTGCCAGTGGCATCGGTATCCCAGATCATAATGTAATGGGTGCCGTCCAGGGTGGTGATAATCGGGTAGTTGTCACCCACCCCGGCAAAGGCCAGGCTGGAGACAAAGCCAAACAGCAGAGATAAAAGTAATTTTTTCATTTGGATACTCCTTAATTCACCCAGCCCCAGATCGGCTGGCCATCGCCGTCGAGAACTTGATCGCCATCACCATCCAGCAAATAATCGATCCCAGATGATATTTGTGGGTTCGGCAGCTCAACCGCCGCCGCCAGGGGATAGATAATTTCTGTCAGTTCAACCCGGATCATTGCCATGAGAAATCGACTCCCGTTTTTTTGACCGCACCTTGGCGTAAAATTGCCCGCCAACTTTGATCAACAGGCCTGATCAGCACAGCATAGAGAGAGGCAGCGCCAGTACCCAGCAGTGCGATGGTCGCCGGAGTCGCAGTCAGCCTGATATTGCTGCCATCGGCAATGGCACTGCCGGTTCCGATCAACACGCCAACCAGCGTGCGGAACTGCAGCTGAAATTCATAGCCGGACAGATCCGCGACCGGCTGGCCGTTCTGCACGATCGGCAGAGTTTCAATCCAGTATTGCCCTGGACTCACTTCAATATCTTCTCGTTGCATTTTCAAAGCCCTTTTGATGAGGGGTTAAACTGGCATTAAAGTAGTGCCCATTCTTCGTTCCAGATTGTGCCGATGGTGTATTCCCCCGCTTCGACTCTGACTTTGCATGCGGTTTCGCAGGCAAAGCATTTTTCAATATGGGTCACTCCGACTGAATACATCGCTAAAAATTCATTGTTTGTCAGTGACCGAAATTCCCCGTCGGCAAATTTCCAGGCATCACCGTCCAGCCGCTGGCTATTCTGGATCCGTAAAACCTCTGCCAGGGCTTTAAATTGCGCCCGGTCATCGCTGTGGACTGGCCAGTTGTTGTAGCTGTAGCCGCCCGTCTCGATCTGCCAGCGGTATTGTGCCAAAGCTGCTATAGCTGCGGCTTTGAGTTCATCGGTGGTTTTTACCCGGTCAATGATCTGGTCTTCAGCAGTAACAGACAGTGCTTCGATTGCTGCGCTGGTTGTATATTTTCCGTCAACTGCGACCGCAGTATGATCTGCTGGGTTACGGCCAGACATGTTGCAAGCCTGGTCTAGCAACGCCGGATCGTCGCGACCTGGTAGACAAAAAACTATCACCTTGCTGGCGCTGTTATAAATGAGTAATGATTTCATCATCCAGCCTCTATCGCTAGCCAGCCCAGCTCGCCTGGGACTGTCTGGGTCGCTTCTGCCAGCTCGCGCATTTTCACAAATTCGGCAACGGTTTCAGATGGGTCAGAATTGTCTTCCCCTCCCGAACTCACCAGCGTGTGCTGACCGAGATTGGTGATTTCAACCGTGACATTATTAGCCCCGGAGTTAATCCCAGTGATCGAATGGACAAAAACTGCGCCATAAATCCCCCGTTTGTAAGCGGGACCGGTGTACGATGTTACCCAGCTACCAGTGCCGATCCGATAGCGGATTTGTATATTCAGGGAGTAATTGTAACTAACCCAAGCCCACACGCCGTCATGAACCTCTGTGTAAACCGCAGCGTTTTCGTAAACATCATCAAGCGTGATTGTGACCGTATCAATAGCTGTGTTGAGTGTTGTTTTAGTTGCAGCCGCAGAAGCGAACGACAGAGCGAAATTCTGCGTTGCATCAGTTCCAGTATGCAGAATGAGCCGATTGTATGGGGTGAATCCTGCTGGACTATTATTTTCAACGACTAATTCAATTGTATGATTCGATGTAGAGTACGCAGCCAGATAAGAAGGCGTTTCTTTTGCAAACAATGTGACTTTTGGCGTTATTCTGAAAGGTGGCGAATGGACAACCGGGGTTCCGCTTGACCAGCTTTCCTCTGCATCAACCCGGTTGACGGCTTTATAAAGGATGCCGTCACGATAAACCTCATATTCCCCCGGGGTCATCTGGGTGAAATCTCCGGTTACGACATTGGTCATGCGCAATCCGCCGGAGGTGATTTCTGTGAAGGCTTCCAGGGTGGCCACTGTTCTGTCTGACACCTCTTGCCATACAGACCCTGAATAGCGTTTTAAAGACCCAGTTGATGGGTTAAACCAGAGCTCATTAATCGTAGCGCCAGAAGGTGTTACCGTCTGGTAATAGGTATATGTGCTACTGCCATTAATTCCATCAGTTCCATTGATTCCATCTATCCCATCAGCTCCGTCAGCTCCGGCTGCTGGCAACTCTGATGTTGCTACAACCCCGCTAGTTATACTTAATGGATACCATTCGGATGGGTTTGCAGTTTTGTCAATAGCTCTGAGCCATGCAAAAACGGTCGTCGCTGTGTCATATTGATGGCTGTAATTATTTCCAAGTGCAAGATTCAGCAACGTTGCCGTTGCCCTATCATTAGTCAGCGAAGTGTAAATTTCTGTACCCAGCAAGGCATACTCCGGAGTGTTATTGATCCAGTTCCAGCGGATTCCTCCTGAGACCGGTGTCGCAATCAATGCAGATGGAGCAGCAGGCGGCCCCGGCAATCCGATCAGGCCGATATTTTTGATCACACTCTGGCTGTGCGCACCAAAGCGGTTGTAAGCAGTCACCCGCACCCGGTAGATTTTACCACCCAGCAGGTTTTTAAATACACAACCCGGGGCAATCGTATCCTGGCTCGTCCACAGGGTGTCGTCGCGGGTGAGATAGAGCTCAACCCGGTAAAATTCTATGGTCGACGCTGATGGATCAAAGACGACTGTCAGCCCGGGGATAATGGCACCATCAGAATTCACCTCGGTACTCTCGGTCAGTGTCATGGCAGTAATGGGAGCCACGAACCAGGGAGACGTCAAACTTGTATTCGGTGCCAGGTCAACGGTGGTTTCTTCGCCGGAATTCCAATCGTAAATTCCAGAGGCCGTTTCGCGTAGAGTCAGATCGATCCCGAGTTTACCGTCCGCATCGACAACGAATTCCCACTCCGCCACCCGGAATGGTTTGTTGTTCCAGCCAAAACGAGTGTTGTTAATGTTGACCGTATCACCGGCAGTCAACGGCAGTGCTGACAAGTTGCAGGGATAGGTCAGCGTCATCCCTTGCCGGGTTTGTTCCAGAATAATTTTTGCCAGGCGTTGCGCCATGCCGGGGCTGGTCGTAAACGGCAGGTCGATATCTTTCCAGATCCGCTCGTTGTTGTCCTCGGCCAGATAGGTGGCGTTGGTGATCGCGGGGAAATCGGCAGGCTGGTCTTCATTTTCCGGGCTGGTATAAACCCCCTTAACGCCGTTGCAAATTTTGGTACGACTGAGCTTGGTCTGCAGGGTGATGCCCGCCCGGCAATTGGATTCATCCAGGGTCAAGGTCGGTGCTTCGTATGCTCCCGCCTTGATGGTCCACAACCCGCCGGTATAAACCGCAGTACCTGCCATGCTTGATAACAGCGACTCAATATTTGGTTTTGGATCCACACTGGTATCGATCACCCCATTACAGGTGTAGCGATTTTCAGTGCCACCAACGACCAGAGCGACCTGTTCATCAGCAACATTGGCGGCAGCAATCAGCGCAGGAATATCGATTTCATCACCGTATCCGGCACCAAATCCGTACTTTTCTGATGCCAGATAGTCGGCAGTACACAGAGCCGAGTTGTTCGTGTAGCTACTTAAGGTGGTGCGGGGATCATAAATATCCTTTTTGCCCTTAACCACGGCGGTCACGTTGGGGATGCCAGAAGGAAAGGCCGAAAACTCGTAGCGCAGGCGGACGTAAATATAGGCGATTTCACGCAGCCGATGAGCCGTTGTCCATTCGGGCAGTTGCGAAACCAGATCAACATCAGCCAGCTGATCTGGAGAGCCCAGATGGGTACGCACAATGACCGGTACTTCATGGCCGATATTGGTTCTGACCGTGCCGTTATTGCTGGTCACGGTTAAAAGATCATCAACATTTTCAACGGTTATTTCCAGATGGGCACTGTCTGCAAACACCCCATCCTTGACTTCATAGTTTCCTGCATCTCCCGATGCGATAAACCCGGAGGTTTCCAGCGCAGAGACTATGCTTGCCATCGTCCCGGAATAGGTTGTCCCGTTGACGATTACACTCAACCCGGAAGAGACATCCCAATCGACATCAGCAGTAGGTTTATTTCCAAATTTATTATAATAAGAAAGAGGATTATCATTCAGATAGATATCGCTGATGCTCTCAACTTCGTGGCCGGCTAAAGCAATGACCAGATGCTTATATTTATCGTCATTGGTGGATCCAATATGTAGCAGGGTGCCGCTGACGCGGCGTTCTCCGTAGATGATCCGACGCGCAGAGGTTGGATTTTTTATGGTTTGAGATAGACTGCTACCCAGATCTCCATTTTTCATCGCCTGCTTGTTGACTGCGTAGGAGACAGCGGACAACATTGCCGATGCTGTAAAAGCCCCCCAGCTGAACCCAATTCCGCCAGCGATAGAAGACCCACTGGCAAATCCGGCAATGACAGCCGGTATTGCTTGCGGACTCATAGATTCCACCCCCGCACAGCTAACGACATGGGCGACCATTGCAGACCAGCTGCAGCCGGAGAGACGATCATAACTCCGACACAGATCCCGACGGTCATTCCCTCACCACCGGCAAACAGGCAGACATCGCCGCGTTTAATAAATGGTGGTTCGACCGGCTCGCCAAGAACAGCAGTGATCGCCTGCTCAATATTGCTGTGGCCGGCTTTTGCCAACGACCGCACGCTGCCGATGACAGAGCTATAGCGGCCCCGGAAATCGGCGGCGTAGTCAACCCCGGTCAGTGCCTCGACAACATCAGCGGTAAACAAGGCACAGTCATTTTCACCCCATTGGAACGGAGTGCTCCGGCGTTGTTCCAGCAGATCATTCAATACTGTCGGCCAGTTTTCACAACGCATTAAGACGGCTCCCACTCAATCTCTTTATTCTGTAAGCTGGCAACAAACTCCAGCCCCAGATCACCGGGATAATCAATCTGCTGGTCTTCGTGGGTGTAGCGGCGCTCACGTGATTTGAGCAGATCGATAATGCGACTTTCCACTGAGACTGAAATTGTCGACAGATCCCCTGACTCCTCAATTTCCATCACGTCCATCCGCCCGGCAAAGATCTGCTTGGGTGCGTTGATAATTGTTTGACCATCCAAAGCACCCAACCAAACTTTGACAATGCGCCCCTGGTAGGGTTCGGTCAGGGCTAGGGCGATGTTTTCACTCGGAATTGCGGACAGCTCAAGAATCAACCCCTCTGCTCGCATGGTTTCCGTTTCTTTAATCGCCGAGATCTTGCCCAGGTCACCAGCACCCAACCAGTCAACGCTGTTCCAGTTCAGAGTCCCGATTCCCGACCACAGGCGTAAATAATCGGAGTCGAAAGCCATCTCCACCAGGGCAAAAGGGGCGACGTTCTTTGCGGCAGTTGCCGTCGTCATTTCAGCAGTCAGGTCGCGGCTCATATATCCTCGATCACAGAAAAACGGAGGCTGGCTCGTTGGGGTGAGACATATTTAAACGGGCTCTCGCTTTGGTTAAGGCGAAAAATACCAGCCGGATTAGTGAACACAATGGTGGCACCATCAGCTGGTGCAGAACGCAGTGGTGGCCAGATGTCCAGTGTGGCGCTGCCGGTGGCGTCAGCATCGGCATCATTTAAAACTTTGTGCAAGCGGGCGGTGGATCCGCTGCCCAACTGCAGAAAATCCCCGGCCAGAAAAACTCCGGATGAATTTGCGGTCATGCCATTTATGGATAATTCAAGACCGGTTTGACCCGCCCCATCCACCAGCGGGGATCCGGTCATGGATCCACGCTGCACATTGCCAACAATCGGTGGCATCAGAAAGGTGCCAACGCGGCCCCGCAGCTTGGCCAAAAAACAGATCCACTGCTCGGCCTTTTCCCGGGGCATCTTGGGTAGCACAATATCAGCCCGCCACATCTGCCGGGGCCAGGAGTAAACCTGCTGCTGGCCAGTAAAAGGGCTCTCGTTCATAGCCGATGTTGTTACCATGATCAGGTCGATTTCCTGCACCGGCAGATCCGGCCAGGTCAATGGAAAAACAATCGCCATAAAATTACCTCAAAGTCCCATCACCGCGAGCCATCAGCTTGCGTACTTTTTGGACGGCCATATCGCTGATCTGTTCGGCCTGAGCCGCAAGCCTGGGGACCGCTGATTGATCGGCTCCGCGTAGATCAAGATTCATGTTGACGACAGAGGTCATGCCTCCTCCACCATTGTTGCCCCCCAGCGCTGCTGCAATCATGTCAAACTTTTTAGTGTGTTCACGGTCGAGAACAGTTTCACCTTTAAGCAAGACTGCCGGGATTTCATCGTTAGCCAACCCACCAAAATGGAAACGAGGAACAACCTTGCCGCCATTGTGAAGAGCGGGGCCAAACGCAGCTGAAGGCTGAGACCCCATAGCGTAGGTCTTGCCGCCACCAAACCAGCTGGGCAAGCCCTTTAAAACCGAGGCCAAAGGGCCGGTAATATTTTTCTGCACCACCAGCCGGGCGATGTCGGCCAGGATCGAATTGATCATATCTTTGAAACTGGCCTTGCCGGTCAGGACGAAATCGACCAGGGTATCTTCCATGGAATCAAAGGCGCTGTGCACCGATCCGGTGATCCGATCGGAAAAGGTTTCGTCGTAGTAATCGGCGAGTTCGTCCAGGCCGTCCATGAGGGCGGTTTGCCAGGTGTCGCTTGCCTCTTTCATTTCCCACATGCGCTCTGTGGCGGCTTCCAGACCTTTTTCAAATGCGCCGGTCATAAATGGGTCGTCGGGGGTGGCTTTACCGGCGGTGATATCGGCAGCGTATTTTTCGCGGTTGTATTCCTGGAGAACCTTCAGAGCTTTTTGACTGGCGGCAATTTCTTTTTGTGCGCGGAGCAACCATTGGTCATCGCTCGCAGCGACGGTATAGGAGACTTTTGAACTGGCTGAATCCGTGGGGTCATTCTTGTCCTGTTTTCGTTGCCGATATTCGTATAAATCAAATGGTTTTGCTGCAATGTGCCCTTTTGCATTTTGCAGAGCTGCAACATCTTTCAATAGAGTTTGATAGTCAAGAATAGCTGTAATGGCTTGCTGTAGTTCTGATTCGTCCTGCTTTGTCCACCAGAAATTTCCGGATTTATCTTGTTTTAGGTCTTTAACCCGGTTTTGTAATGCGAGCAGGGTGTGGTCTTGCTTTTCCAGATCATCAATAATTTTTTGAGAATCTTCAGGAGAGGCTGTCATCCAGTCAAAGAACCCGACATTTCCTTGCCGGAATTCATTTGCCAAGCGTATGGCATTTGCATATCGAGATGCAGATTCTGCCAGCTTTTCAAATGACCAGGCTGCCGCATCAATAATACCGACATCGGCCAAAAGTTCATAATGGGCTTTTAAAATGTCAAGGGTGCCCTTAAGAGTCTCATAGATTGAGGAAAGCAACTTTCCAGCACCTTCAAATTTTTTACTAATTTCAAGCTCTCCAGTCACCTGGTTGATAGAAATAAATTCGTCGTTTATCTCACCCAAATCATTTTTTATTTTTTCAAATAACGGTTTGCTTGTTTCAGCACTGATTTGTTTAAAGATATCGACAGCATTACTCCAGACACCCGCCCAAGTTTTCTGTGACTCAATTCCAGCACTTCGATAAGCGGAGAGTTTATTCATCAAAAAACTGAACAGACCGGCAGCGTCATTTTTAAATTTAGCAATATCTTTATTACGCAGTCCCAATACCGTGGCAATCCGGCTGGTGCGAGGATTGATAGCGCCGGTCAGCACCGACCGGGTTTCCTCGCCAAGCATATCGAGCGACAAGCCAATTGCCCCAGCAGCCTGAACCATGGCCACAGTAAAATCTTCAACCTGAGTGCGGTCAAACCCTTTAGCCATGGCAACCGGCAAGGTTTCTTGATAAGCACGAACCAGCTGGTCAAGGGTTGCAATTGTTTGCAGATTGGCTGCCTGAAGTTTTTTAGTGGCGTTAGTTGCATCATCTTGAGCAACCTTGAGAGCTTTTTGCCCTTCCAGTACTTTTCCGGTGGTTTTGTCGACATATTCACCACCGGTCATAAAAGCGCTGGCAATACCGAGTTGAGCCGTTTCCAACTTGGAATTAAAATCAAATACCAGCGTATTGAGCATCCGCCCAACCTTGGTGATTGCCAGTTCCAAAACCAGAAACTTGCCCGCCATCACCGAGATGCTGCGGCCAAAACTTTTGCCGGTTTTGGCTGCTTTTTTGTCCAACTTGTCCAGCGCACGGGTGCCTTTGGTGCCCATCTTCTCGACCCCATCGGCAGTGCGCTTGACATCTTTCAATAGCCGAGCAAACGCCTGGTCGGTCTGATTATTGGCAGCAAATATGACTTCAACTGAATTTCCCATAAGCTCCTAATTCGGGCAGGTACTACACACTTTAGCCAGCGCATCACCAAACATGGCGCGGCACTCTTGCAGATCTTTTCCTTTACAATATTCACCGATCTGCTGATCGGTTTTAGCAGGAGCGGCAGAATCGTTTGATTTCACTCCCATTCCGCGACACAGCGCGATCACTGATTCACGGAAGATGATTTCGCGGTTTCTGGCTTTTATCCAGACTCCGCAGTCTTCGTATCCGTAGTTCCAGAGGATCTCGTCTCTTCCGGTGAGGTCTCCTCCGGCAAGGTGGCAGATAAGCTCTTCAATGCTGTCACCACCGTCTCCCCGATCGCTGTCGCCAGAGTTCCCAGCGCGGTCAAATCCGAAGCAATCGGGGTGAGTGCCAAAAAATCGCTGACCACTGCGGCTGCGGTTGGGGCATCGATATTTTCAGCCAGATAATCTTCCAGAGTCTCAAGATCTTTTTCTTTGAGGCGTTGCCCTTTTTCACGCAGCACAATTGCTGCAAAGCGGGGAACCTGGTCGCCCAGAACAGAAGTCAGATTACCGGGGGTTCCTGCTGTCCGGATCTCCTCGAACAACTCGGCAAATACTGCCTTGATCTGTAATGTCTGACCAAAGACCAGACGGCGTTGTTCAAAATTGCGCTCACCAATTACATATTTTTTCACTTTGCTCACGTTCCCCTCCGATCAGGAAAAGGTCAGGACAAATTCATCATCGCCTGAGTTCATTGCCAGTTGATAATTCACCGTCAACGCCATCTGGCTTTCACGCTCGGTTTCCTGGACATTGGTGGTGACCAGGTTAGGTGCGTTGATGCCAATGCGGTTGTACTGAGCCGGGCCAAAGGGGCCGACCACCAATGCACCCTCAATGCCGTCAATCCACTTGCCGTAGTAATCATGGGTGGCCACTTTGACCATCTCCGGATCAAACTGCCCGCGAGTATCGCCATCAGTAATTTCAAAACCACGATAACCGCTGTCTTTTGAGCAATCGGGGATACCGGCCAGGGTGTTGCCCATATCAAAATCAAAGGCGCTGAAGGCAGATTGGTAACCATCAACCGTGAAGGCGGTTCCCAATAGTTGCGGTGGGCGGATATCATCATAACTGGCAGTCAGTTGAGCCCCATCAACCACATCGACAAAAGCGCCGATGAAACTGAATTCGGCATATAGCTGGCCGCCGACCGAACCTGAAAACTTGACGTTGCCACGTGCGCCGATCAGCTTTTTGACCACCGCTCCGCCAGCACCATCATCATCCAGAAAGGCCATAGTCAGAGAGGGTATCCCCGAGCTGGCCCGTTGATAGCTGACATTTTCAGCCCCGCCGGTCACGTCGACAGTTTCCTGTAATCCGCAGGCGCGTAAATAGGGGGAGAGTCGCGGTACAGTACCAGCGGCATAGGCAGTTCCCCGACCAATCATTTCCGCTTTAAAGGTGAGTTTGGACAGCCGCACACCGGTCAAATCCGGCAGTTTGGAAAAGGTCGCCAGCAGCACGTCCCGGGGGAGCATCTTAATGTCTGGTGTATAGCTGCCGTTGGTCACCAGGATGCCGGTTTCAGTGGCAGTCAGGGTTTCGGCAACCCCTTCAGTTCCCTCTATTTTGGCCGCAATGATGCGTCGCTTGGTCTGCATTATTTGGCTCCTTTCTTCTCCGCCGGTTTATCTCCGACTACTTTTTGTTTTTTGCCATTGTTGACGGTCAGATTTTTAGTCGTGACCGGACGGGTTTTCTTTGCTTTTGCTTGCTGTTTTTCAGCCATGGTGGATCTCCTTTTATGTCGGCACAATTCGTTCGGTCACGGTCAGGTGGATCTCGGCGTAGTGGCAGAGCACATTGCCAAAAACCCGGGGGTCGTTATCCACCACCTGAGCCGGTGATTCTTTTGGGTTATCGCCATTGCCATACCACCAGATTGCATTGGCCGGTGGAGTGGGCTGGCGAAAAGCTTCACAGACATCATCAATCAGCACTTGCCATTCCTCGTCAGAGGCCACAGCATCCTGAACCCCCAGATGACCGCGCAAAATAAACAGCGAATAGCGAAAGAACGCGCCATCCTGATGTTCGCGGATAGTTTTACGGCTGATCTCCCAGCCGCGGATTTTGCCGTCGACATCCTGGAAGGCTTTGATGTATTTGCTCCAGTCGAGGATCAACCGGGCATAGCCATGCACCTTGCCGCAACCAAGGGTGGTCAAAATAGTTTTGATATGATTACGGATCTCTAAATAATTACTGGCCATTTAAATCCACCGTGGTCTTGAGTTCATAACGTCGGCTGATCTGTTCAATGCGGGGCAGGTTTTCCAGCAACCCTTTGGCAAACATGGCGGCTCCGGCAGTCCCCTTTTGCCCGATCTTGCGCCGGATCAGATATTCAACCCGCTGCGCCTCTTTTCCGGATAATCCCAACTTCACTTCAACCCAGCGCAACAGCACTCCCTGTGGTGGCATTTTCCCTGGGCGCCGACCCCGTTCCACAAACTCACCATAAGGTTGAGGCGTGCCAATCACCCCACGGACATGCTTGCTACCCCGTCCGGTGATGGTGTGGCCGATGCTGTTCAACAACCCGGCTCCCCGTAGGCCGTACACTCCTTGTGGAGTCAGTTCTTTGATTTCGCGCTCCAGCATCTGCACCACCTCTTCGACAAAGGCATCCAGGTTGTGCTGGACGAGCTCCGGCCCCTTGGCAAACAGTGGGCCGGTGGCTTTGAGGTGGGCGGTGAATTGCATCGTCAATCCCTAATGGGTTATTCGGGTTCGTTCAGTCGGTTTTGGTGCAGCAACCGTTGACATGGCGGGCTGGGTACTGCCCTCCTTAATCCCGAAATGATCAAAAAAGCGTTGCCGATATTGCTTGCCGCGTCTGGCAAATTCATCGCCTTTGCTGCGGTAATTGACCACGTCGGCGGCAATGGTTGAATCACCGCTCTGGGTGAAAATGTTGGCCAGGGTATCGCAGCAGATTGCTGCGGCCAGACAAGCTAAGGCATCCTGATCAGCGGCAGGGACATCGGCTTCAGCACGCATGATAGTAAAACTGAGACGAACCGACTCGCTGGTATCGACACTATCTTTCAACATCCGTAGCTGCAAACCAGAAGGGGCTCGGTAAAGCGTCCAGGCATCGTTACTCAGTTGGCTGGCCGGAATATTGTCGACCGGATACTCAACTGTTCTGACTGCCGAAAAATCGGGTACCCATTCGGCAGGCAGTATCAGATCGTGACTGTCGGATCCGGGCAGATCAGCAACCTGAATCTTCGGTCGATGCTTGCTATAGTCCGCCAGAGCGGCTTCGACTGCCGGAAGATAATCGTCCAGCAAATTCAGCTTACCGCTGTCGTCTTTGACTTTTCCTTCAACCAGATCAACCAGGGCCATAAATCAAATCTCCCTATTTTCTGTTTTCACTGTTCGCCAAAACCTCCACTTATGGTCGAGGGCTTGGAGAACAGCCGCCGCCGAAGCGGCGACTGTTTATTGACATTTTTTCGGCGCTACTTCAATTAAGCAACGACCGCTTTGTAAGAGCCACGGTAGTCAACCACTGCACACTCATATTCATGGCGGATCTTGTACTGCACTTTATCGGCAACAAACATCTGCCCGACAGCGGCTTGATCGGCGATGAACATTTCTGGTTCCTGCTGCCCGTTTAAGTAGGCCAGTTCCAGGATTTCACACTCGTTCGGATCGGCGAACATCATCCAGTCGTTGGCGTCGGTCATGAACGGACACTCAACCATCCCTTCCGGCTGGAAGAACCCGTACATGGTGTTGCCGTTAGCAATGTCAACTGCCTGCGGGTTGAAGTTGTTGACGTTTTTGACAATGCCGAACAGCTCTGAAGGATAGGCGACGGTCACCGGACGCAGCATCAGTCGCTCACCGCTTTCCGGCTCGGTCTGCTGAGCCATTGCTGTCTTGGCGGCCAATGCCGAGGAAATCCCGTAGGCAACGGCACCAAGATTGGCGTGGCTGGCATGGAAGATCGCCGTGGCATCGCCACCATAGACGGCGTTATTGATAAATGGTGTCCAGCAACGTTTAGCCAGGGTACGCCGGGCAGCACGCGGCAAGCGGCTGAGGATCTTCTGCACAACGCGCATGTCGTCGTTGATGATCATCTTGCGGGTGATGGTGATCAGCCCGCCCTTCTGATTCAGGACGTAAGAGATCTCTTCATCCCCAAGCTCCCCGAGATCCGCGTAATCCGCTGCTTCCGGATCGACGTCTGGCAGATCGCCGTAGTAGCCGATGCGCACGCTTTCCATGGTGCGGAAATCACGAGCATTGCGAATGTTGTTGCCGACCAGGCGCGAAACGCCAAAGTCCGACTGTTCACGGTAATCCTGGGTCAGACGACGATAAAGGGTGTTGCCGAGCACAAAGCTGAAGGTGCTGCTACCGTAAGCGGCTTGCAGACGAGCAGCAGCGGCGGGCTCAATATAGCCCCGCACTTCGGTGTCACCGGTCATCTCGACATAAGCAGCACGAAGAGAGCCAAGCGGAGTGATATCGGCAAAAGCCTCTTCCACTTTTACGCCAAGCATTTTATCCATGGCCGCTTGCAGCTTCTCCGGTGCTCCCCGCAGAATGGCAATCCTGCCACCGCCGGCGCCATCGACATTGCCAGAACCAGTCAAAGAATCGATCAGGACTTTTTCGTCCTTAATCGCCGCTTGCAGATCCTCCACCTGGAACTGCTGGCCGACAAAACGTTTGCGCAGGTTATCCTGGGCAATCAGCGGCAGTTTGCTTTCGGTCAGTTCGCGGTCGAGGGTTATCCCGGCAGCGAGCAGTTTCATTTCCTGCAGCACACTGTCATCGGCTTGCTGGTTGGTGCCAGCTTCGGCAATAAGCCCTTTGATCCCGTCAACAACACTGGCAACCAGCTTTTCGTTGTTGTCATCACCGCCAGCATCTTTGACGGTAGCCGCTGCGACCATGCTGATTGCCTGCTCTTCGGTGATACTTCCATCTGCCATACCTGCGGTGATCTTCGTATGAAGATCGGGCTGCTTGCTCTTCAGCGCAGCCAAGAGTTTTACAAACATCTCTGTGTCTCCTTCCTGGCCGACTGCTGCGGCCATGCGAATGAATTTTCCGTTATTGGTCGGGTCGTACACCACGTCCACCTGGACGGCGGTGATCTCGACCGGTTCTTTGTAGCGTTTCCCTGCTGCCCCCATTTTGGTAACAGCTTTGGCACTGACATCGTGCGACAACCCCAATAGATCCGGATTACCCCGATCGTGCGAATCGACCAGAGCATCACGCAGCCACTTGGCACTCTTCAGGATGTACAGATCAGCCTCAATTGCGGTGCCTGTATCAACCGGAGCCTTCAGCCAGCCGACCACCTCGCGAACCGACTTGCCGAATGGCTTGTTCGCTGCCTGATGTTGACTTTCGTTCAGGCAAAACACCTTGGCGTTTTCGTACAGATCCAGAGCGGCGACCAGTGGCTCTTTCGGCCAGTTGATCCGTCCGTCCTTGCCCATGCCGTACTCAACTACCCGCACCCGCCACTTGAATCCATAATCGTCATCACCCGGATCTCCTGCAGCAGCTAACAGTTGTGAGGCCGCTTGGAGCGGAATATATTCAATCTTTTTCTCCACCGCCTGAGGCTGTCCAAGTTGCGCTTTGCCGTCCTCGATGCTATAGCTGCGCTTCTGATAGAGTGGCCCCTTGTCTCCAGCCGGTCCTTCAATCTCATAGACCACCGCATCCTCAAACAGATCAACGATATACAGCCAACTGTCCGGGTTGAGATTGAGTGCTGCTTGCAGGGCCTGGCGAACCAGTTCCCTGATCTGCTCAAATGTCAGCATAGGTTCTCTCCCCTGGATTATTTGGCGACGTAGTGTTTCTTGCCATCAGCGGCAACAATGACAATCTCGTTGTCCCGTTCGGCAAAAGAGAGCACATCTTTTTCCTGGAGCGCTCGTTCGAACGGTTTCCAGGACAATATTTTGCCGGTTTCCTTGCCGTCGACCTTTTCCATAACCGGTCGTGACCCGTTGAACTTGAGACCCTTCAGGTGCTTTTGCTCTAACTTTTCTGCTGCCATTTCAAACTCCTTTTGTGCTATGGTTGATTTCCCCACTGGAAACCCTGCTTAAAAATCGCCGTGAAGGCGTTTATAAACGTTTATAAACGGGCAAAATCTAAATACAGCGACCTTTGCCCGTATTGGGCTGTTATTTGTTAACAGCGGCGATTTTTCCGACAAAACTTCACTCTCCGTATTGGAAGGCGTTTTTTGGTAAACGGCTGAACCCTCTGTCCAGATCTTTTACATCTGAGTCGGAGATCTCTTGCCGTTTGAAAAAATCGAGTTTCTGACTCTCTTTGTCCCAGTCGGGATGCCAGGGCACCACTTCACAACCGCAGCCGATCACTTCCTGAATCGGGGCTCCTGGAGACCTGGGGTAATCAATGATCAGTCCACCCAGGAGAAAGGGCTTATCTACCGGCTGGCGTTGACCGTGTAACCTCAAGTGATTGATCCGCGGCTTCTTCGGGTGCCCGGCATGCCACCACTCCTTCTGCAGTTCGGGTACACTCTTAGCGGCTTGCTTGATCCCCTCCATTGTGGCGGTGGAATAGGTTCGCCCCATCTCGGTTTTGACAATCGTCTCAGCCCGTAGTTCCAGACTCTTGAACACACCAGGGCCGTCCAGGCTTCCGGCAATCGCCTGGGTCACTTGATGCGGGGTTTTCTGACCCAACACGCCCAGGGTTAATTCTGCCCGTACTTTGTTCCAGGCCGCATTGCTAAGACTGTCAATCCGCGAGAAGGCGAAATCAGCCAGAGTTTCCAGCGTGGTTTGCGGCAGGATCTGCATGCCGAGATAAACTTCACCGGCATAGGCCGCATCAACCAGCAGTTCCCCGCCACTCTGCCAGACCAGGTTCAGCTGGTTAGTAACTTCCCGTTCTGCTGTGGTTTTAAACTCAGCCAGAGCGCGTTCCAGCATCGCTTTGTTCTGCTTCAGGTGATAAACGGTGTAGCTGTCTCCAACCGTCATCTGCAGTTCATCAAGCACCTGCTTGCGCAGTTGTGCCAGTACGCTACGGACAGCAGCGGTGCCGGTCAGGATCTGCTGATCCTTTTGCGCCAAGAGTTGTTTGATTTTTGCAGTGACGGTTGCCATTACTCCTGCGGCTCCTCTTTCGGCTCACCCTTGACGGGTTTGCCCTGGTAGTCCTCGTAGCCACGCCCTTCATCTTCGCCCGGGTTGTATTCGTAGCCGATAAAGTCGAGGAAGTAGGCAAACGCCTTGGCGGCTTCTTCATTGCCCATCCAGCCCTGGCTTTCGGCAGCAGTCAGTGAAGCAGTCACCTGTTGCAGCATGGTGCTCAGCTTGGCCACATCCTTGTCGCTGATTTCCGGGGTCTGAATTTCGTAGCTATAGAGTTCATCTTCGGGGACGTTGCGCAATCCTCCGGCAGTGACGGCGCTGCCAATAACGAAGTCGAAAACCAGACGCAGGTTGTTTTCTACCGTTGTCTGTCGCGATTCAATCAGCTTGCGCGAGGGGCTATCCATCTCTGCTGCGGTGGCCCGGTTAACATCTCCGCCACCACCAAACCAGTGCTCTGGCAAGCCGACGCTGCCAAGGATATGATTACGGTGCAGGCGAGCTTCAACTGCCGAATCGTGTGGTTTTAAATCGGGAGAAACCGCCTCTGACGTCACCTTTTCATTGTGAATAAAGGCCCCACCGTTTTTCGGCGGTTCATAGTTTTTACGCTGTTCTTCCAGATCTTTGGCGTCGGCCCCATCGACAGTGACATCAAAATAGAAGGAATTGAAACGAGCGAACTTTTCCGAATTGTCATAGAGAAACTGTTCGTAGCCATCGAGATGGTCGGCAACGGTAAACAGGTCGGATGCGCCGTGCATTTCATTGGTCAGTGCGTTGACATTAAAGAAGAAGCACTGGCCATCGGTGAAGGTTTCCCGCAGGGCTTGACCGTCGGGGGAGAGAAAATCTTCATTGTCAGCGCAAAGGATCACTTTTAACCGGCGCGGTTCCTGGACGCTGTCGTGACTGCTGACGGTGATCCCGACTTTGATCTTGACGTTGTGCGGGTCGGCGTGGATCTCGCTGATGTAAGCTGGATCGACATATCCAAGCCGCACCCGACCCATTTGTTCACTGACAAAGGCTGGCCAGATCTGCTCACCGTAAATGCTGAGTTCACGAACAAAGTTTTCCCAATGAATGTCCATGCGGTTGACCGGGTCGGTCCAGAACGATTCGAGCAGTGCCTTGACTTCATCGTTTTTACAGGTGAAGGGCATCCCTTTTGCGGTCACAAAGGCGGTGACCACTTCGATAATCCACTTCCCCATCGGGTTGGTTTTCCAAAGCCAGTAAGCAACTTCCAGCGCCCTGGCATGGTCCATCATCGGCAGATCGCGGGTTGGTGCGCCGGTCAGCTTGCGCCAGCCGATCATGCTGATCTGGTCGCTGACTGCCGCCTCAAGGCGTTGTTCGGTCAAAGCTTCTATTTGTGGAGCAAGCCACTTTTTAGCCAGGTAATCTTTGAATCCCATCTATCTTCCCCTTCGACCGAGCATGCGGTTGAGCAGCCCCTGAGGGCGTTCGGCGTGGTAATGGTCTGTTTCCGGTTCTTTCGGTGGCGCTACAGCCGCCCCCACCAATCCACCCTGAACCAGGCTGACGGCTCCTTCCAGCGCGTCCGCGCCATCGTCATGAACGTTTTTGTTGAGCAGGTAAATGAGCTGCTCAATCAGCAGGTTCTGGTCGCTGTGGTTCTTCAAAAACCGGAGTTTGCCAAATTCAACCAGGTAAGAGAGCGTACCGACGATCCGCCCTTCTTTGTTGGTGCTGTGGTTAACCGGTCGCCAGGGGATGTAACGCTTCTTTTCCCTTGCGTAGCTCTGGATTGCCTCATGCAGAAAATCCTTGAGCATGTTTTCCTCGATACCGACCTGGCCACCATATTCATCGTGTTGCGCATAGGCAGCGTCAAACATGCCACCGGGGCTGGCGTGGCGTACCCAGGCATGAAGAACGTAGAAAATCATCTCTTGCTGATCCAGACCGACGGTGACAATCCCCTTGAAATCGTTGTGTTCGCCATTTTTGGCGCTGGGGTCGCAGAAGGTCGCAACCAGCAATGTCTTGCCGTGGATCTCTGCCAATTCGTAATAACGGAACCACTCTTCCGGGAAGGGTGAGCCTTCGGCCCCGGTCAGGTTCATCATCTCAGCATTAAAGTCGACCGTGCCCATCTGACGCTTTTTCTTCAGCAGGCGTTCCATCGGCCAACTGGCTGGCCACAGTGGCCGGGCGGTCGGTTTGCCAAAATCAAGAATCGCTTGATAGATCTTCGACAGGTAAAGCGGGTTACCTTCCTCGTCCTTTTCGGCGATGAACTGACTGAGCACCGATTTCGGATGGAACAGGTTGCCGACCATGAGGAAACAGAAGCCCTTACCCATCGAGCCGATCACCGCCCGCTTGAGCCAGCGCAGCCCCTTTTTGACCTGAGTCGGGTTTTCGACGTTGGTATCATTTTCATAATCATCAACCCCGGCAAAATCGGGCCGGTGTTGACGGTTCTTCAGCCCCCGGACTTTTTCTCCACGTCCTCGAGCCAAAGTACGGATGCCGTTACTGGTGGTAAAATCGTTCGCCTTCCAGGTGGGACCCCGCAGATCGCCAAAATCGTTACGGATCCGTTGATTTTCTTCCAGCTCCAAGCGGATCGGCAGGGTGAAGCCAGTCGCCTGATCGTTGGTGTCAGAAATAACCAACTGGAACCATTTGAGCCCGTAGACGATGTTGCGAACCGGTACGGCGAAAGTGAAGAAGGTCGATTTTGCGTGTTCCCGCGGGGCGGCAACAAAGGCGCATTCATCCTCGATCAGGGTCAGATCTTCCCACTCGTGATGAAACTCGCCAAACTCGCTGGTAAAGTAATGGGGCAGATAGGTTTCACAGAAGTAGAGCAGATCATACTGAGCGCGTTCTTTACGCTCGGCCTGCTTCTCCGGGGTGTCCTCCGGAAATGGCGAGACCGACTCGGAGATCCAGGACTTGATGTCCTCGACCCACTTGTCGAACTTGCCTTCTGTGATTTGCGGTCTCTTACGCATGCTCTGCCTTAAATTGAATAATCAGATGATCAAAATTGCGTGCCAGCACTTTCAGCCCTTCCGGATCGATATCGTTCATTGTTTTAGCCAGCCATTCGATGTTCTCCAGGAACACCGCAGGTCGATCAAATTCAGCCCCGGCGGTTTCGCGTTGCCGGGATTCTTCTTCCATCTTTTCCCAGCGCTGCACCAATGATCCCAATTTTGTCAGGGCATCCATTGATGCCGGGTTAAGTGCGCCGGTCGGGTTGTCTTCCAGATGTTGGAGCTCCTGATTAAACAGCGACCGCAGTCGCTCGACGTTGCTGGCTTTTTGTTGTCTGGCCTTGTCCCATTCGTCAAACTCCTCACCCGGTTTCAAGGTGTTGGTTTTCCATGTGGTCAAGGTTTGCCGTGAGACCTCCAGCTCTTCAGCCACCAGGGTCAGGTTGCCGGTCTCGATGTAACGTTGCCGGGCAAAAGGCTCGAGCCTAGCGCGATCGCCTTTTTCTGCCATCAGTCCAGCTCCCGTTCCAGCCGGGCAATCTTGCCGTTGACTGCGGCCAGTTCACCCCAGGCCATCATCAGATCGTCCATCTGTTCAGCCGCTACCGGGATCTTCAGATCGTCGATATCGTACAATAGAGTATTCAGTCCGCTGCGCACGGCGGTACAGTTTCCCTCAATACGCAAGCGCAGTTTTTTTCTTGATTCTTCAAGTCCGGCCAGTTGGCCTTTCATGGCGGCACGTTCCAGATTCATCGCTGACCCTTCTCCCGGACAATGGGACAAAACATATTATTTTTGATCTGCTCAACCAGCCGGGTCATCATCTGCGTGTTCAGGTGGATAATTGACGACAGGTCGTCGGAGTGTTTTTCCCAACGCTGCACCGACCGCTCATACGACTTCACCAGTTCGACATTGCTGTTGTACATGTCGACCACGGCGGTAAATTTTTCTTCCTGAGTCTTTTCGCGCTTCGATTGCGCCGCTGCGTACGTCCAAAGGCCAACCCAGGGGCCGAAAAGCAAGGCAAACAGTAACAGGCCAACCGGCCAGGTACCGACCGCATCAAGAACCAGGATGATGGCGCGAATTGCTGCCAGTTGTTCAGGTGTCATATGCTTCTCCAGTTGCTGAGGATGGCCTCTTGTTCCTGTTGGCAGTTTATGCAGAGATCACATCCCGGCATGGCTTCTCTTCTGGCTTCCGGGATCGGCTCTTCGCAGTTCTTGCAAAACCTGCGTGAGATCATCCCGGAAGCATTATTTATTTGTGCGCTGGTTATCATGTCAGCTTGAAACTGATCGTTGATGACCTGGGCGCGGTCTGCATCATCGGCCACTAGATCCTCAGCGCTGCCGTCTGATTTATCCACAGCAGCAGCTGTTTAACTGGCAGCATATATTGACCGGGATCGGTCATGCCGGTTTCCCCCAGCTTTTCTTCCAGGCGCACCCGTACCCGGGTTATTAAAACCTGCAACAATGCTTGTTCTTCCGGCACCAGACTATGCCAGTCGATCTGGTCAACAACCGATTGCTGTAATGCGTCCAGACTGGTGAGGGGATCCCCGTCGATCATCATCAGCGCATTGCCGCTGATCGCGACGGTGGAGCCAGTCCAGCCGGGATGTTCTGCCAGTACTCTGGCGGTGGTGGCACGGACGACCAGCTCGGTCATGGGATCATCGAGATTGGATTGCCAGTTGGCGCAGCCGGAGAGCAGCGTGCCGGTCAGTAACATAATCGTGATCAACGGCATCAGTGCCGCGCTGGCATGGCCACGTTGATCTGACGACCAGTTCAAAGGCACCTTAGTGACAGCTCGTAACACCAGATTGATCACGCCCAGAGCGGACGCCTGATACTCAGGACCGATGACAAACCCGGTGTAGCTCTGTCCCAGCATGGCGGCAATGGCGATCACGTTAAGCCACAGGGTTTTGGAGGTGAGAGGCGATTTACTGACATCACCGAATTGAGTTATCGACATTTTTAAGCTCCTTTTTCGTCTAGCTTTTCTGCCAGCAAGTGAGTTGTCCTTTAAACTTTTTAACGACCCGGCAAGGATAATCACAGCTGCGACGATCACCGTGGCAGTGGCCGTAGGTCTGGTTGATTCTGGCGCAGATGCAGCTCATGACCCCACCCCGAACAACGCCCCCAGGCGTACCCCTAAATAGCCTTTGATCTGCTCCCACCGGGTGCCACCTTGGCCAACATCGGCGCGGAACATCTGGTCAGCTATTTTGCGTTGTTTTTTTGTCTTGGTGTGTGCACAGCGCCAGTCGTGGCGGCAGGTCGCAATGGGATGTTTCCATTTCGGGAAATTTACAATCGGCAGATTGCGCAGGATTCCGCTGCTGGCTCCGTTCCACTGATACCCAGCAGGAACCAAGCCGTTGCCGCAAGGCAATGGTCGTGTCAGTTCCAGCACGTCAAGCTTGCCGGGGACGGAGCGCATATAGATCCGGCCATCCCAGCCGGTTTCGATATCATCGATAAAGAAGTTAGTCATCACCCCCTCCAGCTCAACAGCCCTGAAACCAGAGCCAGCGATATCAATAGCGGGCTGGCGTCACGTAGCAGCCATTCGCGCTCGAACGGGTTGCTGATAAAGCCCATTTCAACCAGGACGGCGGGGCAACGGGTATTTTTCAGGACATAAAAGTTGGCTTCTTTGTCGCGGTCACCATCTTTAAGTTCGGTGCGCAATGTCGATGCGGGAAAGCTGCATTGCAGCGCGTCAAGCAGTTGGGTGGCAACGGCGTCCGATTGTGTTTGTCCCAGCGAGGTAAACACCTCCAGACCTTTTGCCCCAGGGCTGGTTGCGCTATTGCAGTGCAGGCTTAAAAACAGGGCTGGACGCAGAGCGTCGGCCAGTTGCACCCGGGTGGATAGCGCCACGGACTGGTTAAAATAGCGGGTAAAATGAACGTCGAAATGCTCAGAGAACAACATCGGCCCCAGTTGCTGGGCGATACGCAGATTAATGCTGGCTTCGGTGCAGTTTTTAGCCACCGCGCCTGGATCGTTTCCGCCATGACCAGGATCGATTAAAATGAGTGGACGTTTTTTCATGGTTCCCCTGCACAATTGGCCGACTTTTGCTGTCGGCGTTAAGTAGATTAATTTGTGGTTCGGGGAAGAATATTAAAGATAGATCGGGGAGTTAAGATGAAGTGGTTCAGTTTTTATGCGGGGCGCTTGTTTTTCTGTATATTTCACTGTTACCCAAATAACAGCAGCTGATGTTTGCGGTCATGCTCCACCCGGCAGCGGGCGATGATGAGATAGATTGAGCGCTCGGTCAGGTCGTACTTTTTTGCTAGTTCGCGACGGTTATTGGTGTTGAATTCTTCCCAGATTTGCCAATCCCGCTGGGTCAACACCATGTGTGCCCCCTTGGGGATGTACATCTGGGTCCCCCCGTGCTCATGGCGAATCCGGTCGGCGGCTTGCAGCGCGGCCTTGCGAGCCAGCTCGGGATCAATCCCGGATTCAATCAGGCTTTCCTGGTTGGCATCGGCGATGGTTAACAGCAAGCCTAAACCCCGGGTTTCCCTTTCTTCAATGATATCGCCCATCAACAGTTCCTCCCCAGCTTTTTAAAAAACGCTTTCCCTTTTTTGATATCGTCGATCGGTGGTGGCACATCCAAACGATTTCGCTCTGGTCGACGTGGTAGCCGGGCGAGCAGATCTTTGGGTTCCGGCCATTTTTCAAAGCGGGTTAACAGCTCTTTAAAACCGATTTTAATGCGCTTTTGATCAACGTGTTCAATGTTCAGTCCGGCGTCAATCAGCATGGTTTCCCAGAGGCTTGCGGTGACAATGATTGTTTCCGCAGCTGGTGCGCCTTCACGCCCCAGGCCGATCAGGGCGATGAGTCCCTGGGCTATTTCGATTTTTAACCAGTCGGTTTCGGCCCATTGCGCTAATGCGGCCATTCCCTGGGCTCGTTTTCCCTTTGGGGCAGGTTCAAGGTTTGGGTCAAAAGATTTTCTGATTTGCACTGATCTTTCTTGGTCCTGAAATCTCGCACCTTGTTCCTGCTGAGCAACTGTGACACTTTCCAACACCCGCTTCAGGTAGTTGTGGTTTTTTAGGGGGCGGGTTTCACCGGTTTGTTGTTTTGCCCGGATTGATTCTACTGTTTCTTGCATTGCGGTGGCCAATGCTTGCGGATCGGCAGGGATGGCAAGGACTTCTTTTGCCAGTTTCAGTGCTCGCGCATGGGACAGATCCCGCTGTGCAGAGCGAAACAGACCAAGATACTGCACAAATGGCCGGAACAGCGGTCCAGTTGCCGCGAGCACGCCAAGCAGCTCACGCCCGGCCTCATCTGCGGCGTAGGCGTCCAGGCTGTTGGAGCTATGACATACGGGGCAACGGAGCTTCATTACCGATACTCCTCCGGTTTGTGGATCTTGATATAGTCCATTTTCCGTTCATCATCAAACTGCATGATCCACCACTCCGGCCCGTGCAGCTTCTTCATCCCGTTTTCAAACATCTTCTTCAATGCTTCGATGGCTTTGTAGGCTTCACCAGCCGTGCGCACTTTGCCGCTTTTGATTCCAACCCGCTTTTCCAAAAAGAGTTCCAACCCGTTTTCAACCCTCCAGTGGATCAGCGCCGCCACCGCCGCCAGTTTGGCACGCTCTTTTGGGGAGGCCAGAGAGATCACATTACGGCCACTTTTGGTAGTGCGCTTTTCCCCAGGATGCGCGGCGACACTCCGCCAGCCGTTTTTCTTAAACTTCGGCACAAACCCTTTATCTTTCATAATGTCAATTAGCTGATTGCCCTGGTCAATGGTCAGCTGGGTACAACTGGCGGCGCTGAATTCATCAAAAAGGATTTGACGATAGCTTTCATCATCCATATTCAATTGCCGCTGGGCGATCTTTATAATCTGGATCTGCTTTGGGACAATCCGACTATTTTGAGGTTTTGGCATAATTGGCATAATTCCTTTTAAAACAGGGAAGGGCTCATCTGATCTTCCATCACCCGTTGATATTCATACCGACCACGGCCAACGCAGCGGGTTTCGATATCGATCCCGTTATGCCGCAGTTCGGCGATGACAGTATTGACGGCGCAAACATCGGCCCTGCGCAT